>CAZZIE010000128.1:0-12215 GCA_964654185.1 uncultured Spirochaetaceae bacterium
ACCCGGCTCCTGGGAGCGAGATAAGAGGCGTCAGGCTGCCTACGGCCAGGCCGAGGAGTGCTCCGGCAATCACATCACCCGGGTAGTGGGCACCGGATACGACACGCAGAACCGACACGGTGACGGCGAGCGCACCTGTTCCCCACACGGAAACTCCGGCGAGGACACTTTCCGGATGCTCCCATCGCGTCCAGATGCTCTGCGCGAAGCAGGCCCAGGCGAGCGTTGCGTGCCCGGAGGGGAAGGATCGGAAGGCGTCGGGGTCGGCTCGGCTCTCTGTGGCGCCGGTTGCCGTACAATCGGTGGCATCCGCGAACGCCACGTAGGGTCGCGAGCGCGGGAGCAGCGTCTTGACCACATCCTTGATTGCTGCCGCGGTGAAGATGGCGCTCGCATAGCGAAGGCTCGTGTTGAGGCTTGCGGGGGTGATCCCATCGCCCGCCACGCCGACGAGTGGCAGCGCCATGGCGCCGAACACTGCATAGAGCGCGGCATTGTCGACAGCCTGGTTGAGCTGCCGGGGTTGACCCGGGGGAAGAGCCTGTCCGGTGCTCGCCGTAGAGCTCCAGTACTCCGTCCAGACGAAGGCGGTAGCGGAGGTGCCTAGAAGCGCCGCCTCGCCGAGAAGATCCCGTGGTACGGAAAGATCCACGGCGTGAAGCGGTCCGGCGGAGAGGATGAGCGCGGCGACGGCGAGAAGTCCGAGCGGGGCGCGTCGCACTCGTCGGTTGCTTCCGCCGCATACTCCGCGTCCGGCTCGAAGGCCGCGGTCGCCACGGTGGATGCGCCGGCCGTGAAGGATGCGCCCGCCGCTGGCGCCGGGACCGCTCCGGGATCGGGCGTTCCCCGGTTTCGGGGACAGGATAGATGCTTCTGATTTAAGAGTACTTTGTAATGCAAAGTTACTGGTGTGAGGCTTCAGTCGGTGCATGCCATGATCTCCTTCTTGTCTTGATGCTGGTGTTGATCCGACACCCGGGCGGGCCGGGTCCAGGCCGGGCCCGGGCCGGCTCGCTCACCGGGCCGGCCGCGTATCCGGTTCGGCAACGCGGAGCCGGCGGCGCAGTGCGTGACTCAGGGGCGAAGCGGCTTCGCGGTGCGTGCCAGCCCGCCAGGCGGCCGCGGAACCCTTACGTGCTTCTTTCCCGGCCCTAGGTGCTTCCCTCCGCGTCCCGGAGGCCAGGGGAGCCGAGTCGCCGGGCTCCCTGGTCATGGGCCGGTGCGTCTGCGTTTGAAGCTTCGGCATCTTCAATCACTCGCTCGAGGGCATCCAGATACGCCCGAAATCTGCGGCGTCCGGTCTCAGTGAGACGCACCGTTGTCTGCGGCGATCGCTTCACGAAGCTCTTTTCCAGTTCGACGATTCCCTCTCCCTGAAGCTTCTGCAGGTGGCGGCTCAGGTTCCCGTCGGAGAGGTCGCAGAGACGCTTGAGCTCGACGAAGGTTACGCCGCGGGGATGGACCTGGAGCGCCGTTGTTACCCGGAGGCGCGCAACGGAGTGGAACATCCCGTCGAGATCTTCATAGGCGAAGCGGCCCTCATCCATCCGGGTCCCCTTCACCGGCGTTGGTTGCGACGTCGCTCGCCTCTCCCGCTTCGCGGTCCTGCTCGTTCCCCCGGTCGTTGCCGACAAGGAAGAGCACGGCGGTGATGAAGTGACCAATGCCGAAGGCGATGCCCATGCGCAGACCAAGGGCGGTTCCGGCGGCCATGGTTTCGCTGCCTCGTGGGACCAGGAGGGCGAAGGCAAGGGCGCACGCCAGGTACCAGAGCGCGCTCAATCCCACCCGGGCGGGAAGGAAGGGTGCCATGGCCGTGATGCCCAATCCGAACAAGCCTGCCATGATGGTGGGAAAGAGAGGCAGCACCGAGGGAAAGCGGAGTACCGCCGCGATGCCAAGGGCGGCGGCGAGGGCAAGCGCGGGGAGAAACTGTCCGAGAACGTTCGCTGCAAGCTCCCTGACGAGACGGTCCTTGTTGAGGAAGCTGGGGAGGAAGACGCCCAGCCCGACGGCTAGGGCTACGACCGCTCCCAATGCCAGCCACGCAGCGGCGGCCTGCCCGAGAGTGAAATCCTGAAGAGGCGGATACAGGAACTGTGCCGCCGTCAGTCCCGCGGCAACAACGCCGACGAAGACGAGATAGAGGGGGCGGTACCCGCGGAAGTGCGTACTCTTGGCCAACTGTCGGTGGATTTCGTCGAGCTGTCGAAGAGCTTCTTCACGGGTCACGGGACAGAGCATAGCACACGAGACTTTGCATTACAAAGCGAGTTGTCGAGCACTTAACGAACCCGAGGAATGATGTTACATTTAGCAGGTTCACAAGACTCAAGAGAATACCTCAATGAGGAGTACGGAATGCAACGATACGTTTGTGAAGTTTGCGGCTACATCTACGATCCCGAAGAGGGCGATCCCGACAGCGGTGTAGAGCCCGGGACCGCCTTCGAGTCACTCCCTGAGGACTGGGTCTGTCCGATGTGCGGCGCCTCCAAGGAAGAGTTCTCTCCCGAAGAAGAGTAAGAGTCCCTAACCAAGCATGGCGGCCTGGCGCTTGTAGTGGTCCTCAAGCACGAGGCACGCCATTGCTTCTACTACCGGGACGATGCGGGGACAGATGCACGCATCGTGGCGCCCCTCCGTTCGGATCACTCGCTCATTTCCCTCCAGGTCGATCGTCTTCTGAGGCTTCGCAATTGAAGAGGTCGGCTTCACTGCTACCCGAAAAACGATTTCCTCCCCCGTCGAGATGCCGCCCACAATGCCGCCGGCGTTGTTCGTAATGAAACCCTGCGAGCTCATCTGGTCGTTGTGCTCGCTCCCGGTCATTTCGGCGACTTCGAATCCCGCGCCGAGCTCGATACCCTTGATCGAGCCGATCGACAGCATGGCGTGCGCCAGCGCAGCATCCAGCTTGTCGAAAACGGGCTCTCCCAGACCGGTCGCCACGCCTGAGATGCGGCACTCGACAACTCCCCCCATGCTGTCCTCCCGCTCCTTGAGCTCGGCGACCTTGGTCATCATTCGTTCGGCCGCCGCGGCGTCGCAGGCGCGCATGGGATTCTCCTCAATGACCGAGGGATCGAATGTCTCGCAGGCAATGCCGCCGGCCTTGAGGGTGTAGGCGAGGATGGACACGCCCCGTTGCTCGAGTATCTTGCGCGCCAGGGCGCCTGCGGCGACGCGGCCGGCGGTTTCCCGCCCTGATGCGCGACCGCTCCCTCGCCAGTCACGGATTCCGTACTTCCTGAGGTAGGTGTAGTCGGCGTGACCGGGACGGAAGAGCTTGCTGATGTCGTCGTACGCCGAGGGGTCGGCGTCCTTGTTGTAGAGGATCATGAGGATCGGCGTGCCGGTTGTTCTGCCCTGAAAGACGCCTGAGAGGATGTTGACGATGTCCGGCTCGTTCCGCGGCGTCGTTATGAACGACTGCCCCGGCTTGCGGCGATCCAGTTGTTTCTGGATCTCCTCCACCGTAATCTCGATGCCTGGTGTGACGCCGTCCACAACCACGCCGACTGCGCCGCCGTGGGACTCGCCGAAGGTCGTGATGCGATAGCTTTGACCGAAGGTGTTACCTGGCATCATGGCTCCCGGAAAGGGCTGTTTCGACCCGCGCGACGGCATCTTCGACGGAGCCGCCGGAGAGCTCGACGACCACGGTCGCGACCTCCCGGAAGCGGCTATCCCGCCGATCGGCGACGCCGAGAAATTCAGCCGCAGGGTCCTCGCTTCGGAGATACGCGGGGGTGCCGCCGGTGCTCACTCGCCTCCAGAGTCGCCTCGGATCCTCTCGAAGATACACGATTGCTCCGGCGCCGGAAAGGACGTCCAGGGCGGCCTCATCCTCGAGGGCTCCCCCGCCGAGAGCTATCACCGCGTTGTCGGTTGTAGGATCGGCGCACACCGCCGCAAGGCGCTCCGCCTCGATGCGGCGGAAGCGTTCCTCCCCCAGCGTCTCGTAGACATCGCGCGCCCGCGCAAGCGGGCGCGTCGTCTCTGCTGCGGCAACGCGGATGATCTCGTCGTCCAGATCTATGAAGGGGCGGTCATGCCGGTGCGCCAGCGTTCGTCCGATCGTGGACTTGCCGACGTGCTTCATGCCGATGAGGAGAATGCGCACAGTGCGGACAGATTATCCCGTTGCCTCACCTTCGTCGAGGCTGGGCAGCGGCGCCGGCCTGGCAATGTGGAAGCCCTGGATGTAGTCGACGCCGAAGCCCTCGACTATGTCCTGAATCTCCTGGTTGCGCACGTACTCGGCGATGGTCTGCATGCCGATTACGTGACCAATGCGATTGACCGCTTCGACCATGGACCGGTCGATGGGATCCTGATCGATACTGCGCACGAAGGAGCCGTCCAGTTTGAGGTAGTCCACGGGGAGGTTCTTCAGGTAGGCGAAGGAGGAGAAACCGTTGCCGAAGTCATCCAGAGCGAAAGTGACGCCCATGCTCTTGAGGCGGTTCATGAAGTCCACCGCCCGGGAGAGATTCTCAATGGCGGCGGTTTCGGTGACCTCCAGGCAGATCTGAGACGGCACGGCCTCCGCCTGCTCGAAGATCTGTATGGCGAAGTCCAGGAAGGTCTCATCGGCGACGGACGCGCCTGAGATGTTGATACAGAAGGTATCGCTCTCACCGAGAATCTCCCGCTGTCGCGCGGCATAGTCCACCACCTCTTTCAATACCCACCGGTCGATGTTGGGCATGAGATTGTAGCGCTCCGCGGCGGGAATGAACTGGGAGGGATCCGCCAGGCTGCCGTCCTGCTCCTTGAGGCGGAGCAGGATCTCCTTCTTGTCGGGGCCTGCGCCGTTGGTCGCAACGATCGGCTGGTAGAACAGGCAGAAACGGTCTTCCTCCAGGGCGTGGGTCAGGCGGGATATCCATTGCATCTCACCGCGGCGCTTCAGGAAGGTGTAGTTCGCCGTCTCGTAGATCTTCACCGTGTTGCCGCCCTGCTCCTTGGCGAGGTAGCAGGCGTCATCCGCGGCGGCGAGGATGGCGTAGCCGTCGGTCTGTTCCTCGTTGACCGGCACCAGACCGATGCTTGCGGTGACGTTGAAGGAGTGCTTGTGCCAGATGAACTTGCGGCGCACCGCGTCCAGGACGTCCGTCGTCCGATCGTACGCCTGATCGAGGGGGCAATCCATGAGGACGACGCCGAACTCGTCTCCACCGAGGCGTCCGATTACGAAGTTCGACCGCAAGGTGTCCTGTATTGCCTGAGACACCTGGCGAAGCAGCTCGTCGCCGGCGTAGTGACCGCAGACATCGTTAATGACCTTGAATTGGTCCAGGTCGATGTAGGCAAAGGTGTGGCTCCGGCCGTCCTGAATGGTGGCTCGCGTGACGTCGTCGAGCCGGGAGAAGAACTCGTCCCGATTGATGAGGCCGGTAAGGGCGTCGTGGCTCGCCTGGTAGACGATGGTGTCGGACATACGCTTGAGGGCGGTGACGTCGCGAAACGCGATCGCCTGACCGGCGTAGTTGTCCCGATCGGCGCGAATCGGGGCGACGGTACCGTTGATGTGTATCCGCGCGCCCTGCTTGTTCGTGAGGAAGACATCCTCGAAATAGAGGGGTCCGCGACGACCGCCGCCGGAGACGCCGGAGGGAAGTTCCAGCCTGATCTCGGAGTTCGCATCGAAGACCTGGAAGACCTCCTGCAAGGTGCGGCCCTTCGCGTTCTCCTCGGTCCAGCCGGTGAGGTTTTCCGCCACCGGATTCATGAACTCAATACGGTTCTCCGTGTCCGTCGCAATGATCCCGTCGGCAACGCCGTGCAGGATGCCGGAGAACCAGCGCTCCTGCCGGGCGAGCTTCTTGTCGACGCCGCTCTTGTAGAGGGCAATGTCGATGGTCGTGTAGAGCTCCCGCTCCTTGAAAGGCTTGAGAACGTAGCCGAAGGGTTCGGCCGCTTTGGCTCGCTCAAGGGTCTTGTCGTCGGCGTATGCGGTCAGAAATATGACCGGGATCCCGAGGAGGTTCTTGATCTCCGTGGCCGCGTCGATCCCGTCGGACTCCTCCCCGAGCATGATGTCCATGAGAATGATGTCCGGCTGCAGATTGGCCGCTTTGTCGATTGCTTCCTGGGCGGTGGAGGCGACTCCTGCTACGTTGTACCCGAACTTCTCCAGTCGACGTTGCAGATCAAGACAGATGATTTTCTCGTCTTCGACAATGAGAATTCGAGAGTCGTCCACGCGCTGTTGCTCCTCGTCGGCCACCGGAGGGCACTGTGCGCCCTGCCGGGCCGGTCGGTTCGGTGTGACCAACGAGGACAGAATAGAATCAATGGCGGGTCATGATCAACCGATAACGGGCAAAAGAAACTTTTTTTAGATACTGGTATTATTCGCGCTCATCACGCGAGAAGGTGCCGAGGCCCGGCCGCCTCGCGGCGCCCGACTTCGGCACGGGGCCCGGCCCCCTCGCGGCGCGCGGCCCCGCAGGACACCCGGCCCCCTCGCTGCGCGGCTTCCGCGGCGCGAGGGGCGCGCTCCCAGGGCGCGCATTCGCGCCGGGTGCGCTCCGGCGGGGCGCTCCGGCGGGGCGGGCCGGCGAGCTCCTCCCTTGCGGGTGCGGCTGTCCCCGGCGCGCCGATCCCTACAGATCGAGGACCTTCTTGAGGTGGCCCGGCTCCAGGCGGAAGGGCGAGCCCTTCCCCTGCAGGAAGTGATACTTCTCGAAGAGGTGGAGGGAGAGCTCCGAGTAGAGGATCTGGTCACCGGTCTGCTTGCCCTCCGGGGCGTGCTCGACCTGGGCGTTCACCTTGCGGAAGATCCCGTCCTCGAAGGGAGAGGCCAGAAAGCCCCGCGCCTCGCTGACCCGAACGATCCATCTGCCGTCCACGGTGACCGGCTCCTCGAGCCCCTTGCGCCCCTCGTCCATGAGGTAGCGCATCCGCTCGGCGCACTCTTCGAAGGAGAGCCCGTGCGACGCCATGGCTTCCTCATCCGCCGTGATGATCTCCAGGAGATTCCGCCCGTCGTTGCCCAGGAAGCCGTCGGAAGTGATCTCTCCCGGCTGCATGTTGGCCTGGGCCTTCTGGTACTCTGGCGACATGTGCATGATGGTTCCCCTTACGCGAACTTATCGAAGTAAATCTTCTCTTCGGGCATGTCGTGCTTCCGCATGACGTCCATGCAGGCATCCAGCATGCCGGGACTGCCGCAGAGGTAGCCCTCCTTCTCGATGTCCGTCGAGATGGTGTTCTGAAGGTAGTCGTCCAGCACCTCGGTAATGAGGCCCGTTGCGCCCCTCCAATCGCTTCCCTCTTCGGGTTCGGAAAGGGCGGGGACAAAGTGGAAGCGCTCGTACTTCTCGTCCAGCTCCCAGAGCCAGTCGAGGTAGAACATGTCCTTGCTGGTGCGGGCGCCGAAGAAGTACCAGATGTCCCGCTTGTCCATCAGGTCCTCTTCGATCCGGTACTGAAGGATGCCTTTGAAGGGCGCCATACCGGAACCGCCCGCCACGCAGATCATCTGGGCGTCGGTGTTGCGCACATAGAACTCGCCGAAGGGCGCCACCACATTCATCTTCTCGCCCTCTTTCAGGTGCTCGTGGACATATGTTGTGACGATGCCCCCAGGGACAAGCCGCACGAGGAACTCGAGATGTTTCTTGTCATTCGGGGATGAGGACATGGAGTAGGCGCGGGACGTCTTCTCCTTGACCTTGCCGTAGGGAGGAATCTCTATCTGTCCGTACTGACCGGCGCGGAACTTCACGTCGGCATCCTCCGGAAGCGAGATCAGCACCTCCTTGATGTCGTGGGTGACGTCGCGGATTCGCTCGACGGTACCGACGTATTGCTCAATATTGAACAGGTACTCCGGGATCTCAATGTCGACGTCCTCTTTGAGCTTCACCTGGCAGGAGAGGTGGACGTTCCCTTTGATCTCCTCCTGTGAGAGGTAGGGGAGCTCCGTCGGCAGGTGCGGTCCGATGTCCGATGTGACCTTCACCTTGCACTCGCCGCAACTCCCGCGGCCGCCGCACGCCGAGGGCACGTAGATGCCGCTTTCCGCAAGGGTCACGAGCATGTTGCCGCCGCCCTGGACGTTCAGCTCTTTCGTGCCCTCGTTGATATTGATCATCACCTCGCCATAGTTGTTGACGATCTTGTCGGTGACCGAAACAAGGGCCGCCAGGAGGGCGCTGATGGAGGATATGGCAATCGGTGCAATGAAGTACGCAAGATCCACAGTTGTTCTCCTTTTACTGAACCTGGAGCATGCCGGAGAAGCCCATGAACGCCATGGCCATGAAACCGATGGTGATCATGGTGAGACCCGCGCCCTGCAGTGCCGGCGGGACCGGAGCCTTCTCGGTCTTCTTGCGGATGGCCGACAGCGCCATGATGGCGAGCCACCATCCGAGTCCGGACCCGAAGCCGTACACAATCGACTGCAGGAAGGTGTACTCCCGGATGTGCACGAAGAGGGATACACCGAGGATGGCGCAGTTGACCGTGATCAGCGGCAGGAAGATACCCAGAGACATGTAGAGGTTCTGGGAGAGCCGGTCAATGATCATCTCGAGCATCTGCACGACACCGGCAATGACGACAATGAACACGATGTACCGCAGGTACACCAGGCCGAGCGGCTCGAGGACGAGATTCAGGATTATCCAGTTGACCCCCGCCGTGACAGTGAGGACGACCACGACCGCCATGCCCAGGCCGTTCGAGGACTTCATGTCCTTCGAGATGGAGATGAACGAGCACATCCCCAGGAAGTTGGCCAGGAGGATGTTACTCGTGAAGATCGACGCAAAGAACAGGGAAAAGTAGCTTATCTGCGGACTCATGCCAGATCTCCTTGTTTCATCATGACGGACTTACCGGCCCAGATAATGATCCCCAGCAGGAAGAAGGCGCTCGGCGGCATGACCATGATGATCCAGGGTACGAAGCTGTCCGGAAGCACCTGGAAACCGAAGAGCGCACCGAAGCCGAGGAGCTCACGGAAGAGCGCTATGGTCATGAGCACTCCCATGTATCCCGCGCCGGAGGTCAGGCCGTCCCAGAACGAGAGAATCGGCCCGTTGCTCTGGGCAAAGGCCTCGGCACGGCCCATGATGATGCAGTTCGTGATAATCAGGCCGACGTAGGGGCCCAGGTTCTCGCTGATTGCCGGCAGATACGCCTTCAGGACAATGTCGACAATGATCACGTAGAACGCGATGATGAGCGTCTGCACCATCATTCGCACTTTCCGCGGCATGAAGCCCTTCAGGAGTGAGACCGTCAGGTTGGTCATGGCCGTTGTGAAGATCACGCCGGCCGCCATGATGGCGGTGTTCACCAGCAGATTGGTGACCGCAAGGGCGGAGCAGATCCCCAGCACCTGCATGAAGATCGGATTGTTGGTCCAGAGATTGCCCTTGAGAATGTCTCCGGGCTTCTTGGCGGTAGCTGCATCACTCATGCGTCACCTCCCATGAGCGACCGGATTCGCTCGATTTCTCGATTCACGATTCGGTCCATTGACTCGGTCGTTCGGGTGGCACCGGTAATGCCGTCGACCTCGCTGTTGTCGTGGTCGGTGTCGCCGTCCCCTGCGGTGAACTCAATGGTGCCGTCGGGGCCGATCTCCTCGCCTTCGAACTGCGCCTGGAACCAGCGCTCGGTGATGCGCCCGCCGAGCCCCGGAGTCTCGTTGTGGTCAATGATGGTCAGCCCGACCGTTCGGGTCAGCTCTTCGTTGACGGCGAGGACCCCGACAATGGTGCCCCAGAGGCCCGACCCGCGGAACTCCTTGGCGATGACCGTTTCACCCTCGACGGTGGCACGGAAGACCGTGGCGCCGTCTCGCTCGAGGGTCTCGACCTCCTCGTATCGCTCGAGGACTTCCTGGTCGGTGAGGCCGCGGATGGACATTGCCGCCAGGATGGCGCGTTGTCGCGCAACTTCCTGATTGAGCTCCACCTGCTCCCGTGTCGCCTCATTCGTGAGGGAGAGAAGGAACACGAAGGCGAAGCTCACAATGAACATGAAGATGACCGTATAGATAGTGCTCTGCTTGTTCATGCAGATGCCTCCTTGGCAGCCGCAGCGCCTTCGTCCTTCTTCTTGGGCGCGGGCTTGCTCGCCTTCTTTTTCTTCTTCTGCTTCGGCATGAGCTCATCAATGAGGCTGGCAAAGACGTTACCCATGAGAATGCCGAAGCTCGTGCCTTCGGGGAATCCCGAGAAGGTTCGCACCAGAATGGTTACGGTTCCTATGAGCGCACCGTATACCCACTGGGAGTTCTTCTGATTCGGCGCCGACACCGGGTCGGTGGACATGAACACCGAGACATAGAGGATGCTTCCCGACATCATGGCAAGATGCGGCGGCAGGTTCGGAGCGAGTCCGGTGAAGTAGAAGATGGTGGTGAGAATGCCGGCGCTGAGAGCGGTCGAAACAATGAGGCGCCACTGCGCGGTCTTGGTCCAGATCAGGTAGATCGCCGCGGCGACGATCAGGAGGGTGGAGCTCTCACCAATGGATCCCGCTCTCGTGCCGATCAGGAGATCGAGCCAGTTCGGCATCTCGCCGTTGCGCATTGCCGTGAGGGGCGTTGCCGCGGTGAGGGCGTCGACACCGGCTTCGCCTGCCATGCCGAACGCTCCCGGGGCCATCCAGGACGTTGCGAGCACCGTGGCAAACGTGATGTAGATGAACAGGCGTCCGGTGATGGCCGGGTTGAATATGTTCCGCCCGAAGCCGCCGTAAACTTCCTTTCCAATGAAGACCGCGAAGATGATGCCGATTGCGACGATCCAGAGCGGTACCGCCGGAGGCATGGCAAGCGAATAGATGGCGCAGGTCACGAGGACAGCCTCGCTCACCTTCTTGTTCTTTCGCTTTTCCATGATGTACTCGGTCAGAATGCCGAGCACAAAGGTGACTGCCACCACCGCGATTGGGCGCCACCCGTACAGGTAGATGGAGAATAGGAAGATCGGTGCGAGAGAGTACAAGACCCGCCGCATGATCAACTGCTTTTGGAAGATCTTCTGTGCCACGACGCCTCCTCAGCGGGATGCCGGTCCTACCGAACCGGGGATACGATAGTATTTAATAGATACTTAATTATCCAGTCGCTAACCTTAGTATATTGATCATGTTTGTGTGCGTCTACCACGTTTCTCCTTTGTGAGGAAGAACACGTTGCATCATTATAGAGCGCCGGTAGCAGGCAGTCAAAAGCCGCTCGCCGGCCCGCGGCTGCCGGCCCGCCGTTCCCGGGCCGCCGCTCCCGGGCTGCCGTCTCCTGGGGTGCGGGGTAATCCAACCTTTACGGCGTTTGACACCATTCCACCGGCGACGTACCATCCGGTGCCATGGCACGAGCACTTCCGGAGGCGGTCGCCCTGGTGACCGGCGCGTCGCGAGGTATTGGTCGCGCAATCGCTCTCGAGCTTGCGGACGCGGGTACATCTCTCCTCCTGGTGGCGCGAAGCGCCGACGCCCTCGGCGAGGTGGCGCGCGAGGTGGAAAGCCGGGGCGCAACTGCGAAGACCCTGGCAGTGGATCTCACATCCGACGGCGCGGCTCGTCGCGTTTTGGAAGCAGCAGCCACCCACTTCGGCCGGATTGATCTGCTGGTGAACAACGCCGGCATTGCCGTGGGTGCGCCGTTTCTCGAAACCAATGCCGACCTGCTTCGCGACCACCTGCGTATCAACCTTGAGGTTCCCTTTCTGCTGACGCAGGCCCTGGTGCCACTTCTCGAAGCCGCCGCCCGCGGCGACGCCGTGGACGGTTCCGCGGTCGCTCAGGCCGAAGGGACGCCGCCGCACGGCGAGGCCGTAATCATCAACATATCCTCAGTAGTGGGGCACAAGGGCTACGAGAACCAGAGCGCCTACAGTGCATCGAAACACGCACTGCTCGGGTTCACGAAGGCCGCCGGCAAGGAGTTGCGTCACAAGGGCATCCGGATGCACGCCGTCTCGCCCGGCGGCACTGCCACCGATATGATCGCCGGCGTCCGGCCCGATCTGGATCCGGAGATCCTGATCCAGCCGCGGGCGGTTGCCCGGACCGTCCGCTTCATCTACGAGATGGGCGACGGCGCTGCCGTAGACGAGGTGCAACTCCGGCGCTCCGCCGGAACCCCCTGGGCTTAACGTCGCCCGGCCCGCGGTACTCGCGACAGCATTCCCCCCGCCCCCCGCCCCCCGCTCTCCGGGCCTCCCGACCTTCACGCCGCA
>CAZZIE010000129.1:0-11853 GCA_964654185.1 uncultured Spirochaetaceae bacterium
GGACGGAGCTGGGGCGGCCGGCCAGCGGTCGCGGAGCCGGGGGACGGAGCTGGGGGCGCCGCTACGCGCCCCACCTGGCCCAGAGCTCCTCGGTGCGGTCGTTCACCCGCGCCAGGTCTTTCGAGAGCTTGCGCCCTTCACGGTAGTCGCCGCGCTCGAAGGCATCGGCGACCTTCCGTTCCAGCTCTTCCCGCTGCGCCTCCAGGCGCATGATCTGCTCCTCGATGTCGCGGTTTCCAGGGTCGCCGCCGCCCGAAACACGGCCTTCGCAGCGTCGGGTCTCGCCACTGTCTGCGGCGCGGCCGTTCCCAAGCGGGCTCCCGGCTCCTGCAGATGCGGTTCGCGCGATGCGACCCGACGCAGTCTCTACGTCGGATCGCGCCTTCACCGATCGCCCCCTCCGCGAGAGTTCCACAGCAGCACCGGGCGCACCCATCCCGCCAGTTCGGCCGGCCCCGACAAGGGCTCGGCGCCGGCGTCGCCAGTACTCGGAGAAGGTCCCGGGATAGTTGGCGAAAGCGCAGCCATCGAGCTCGACGATTCTGGTCACCACCCCGTCCAGGAAGTAGCGGTCGTGAGAGACCACCAGAACAGTTCCGGAGAACTCACGAAGCGCCTCCTCCACGGCCTCGCGCGACTCGATGTCCAGATGGTTCGTCGGCTCATCCAGGATCAGGAGATTGGCCTGGGCGATGATGGCAAGGCCGAGCTGCAGCCTGTTCCACTCTCCGCCGGAGAGGGTGTCGACGGCACGGTCCATGTCTTCCCACCGGAAGAGGAGTCGCCCCAGCGCGCCGTGGGCCTGGTGTCGAGTGGGCGCCCCGGCCTTGTGTGCGAGATCCAGGACCGTCACGCCGGCCGCCTTCTCCGTCCGGCCCGGCGCACCAGCCACTTCGTCCCGATGCTGCGCACAGTAGCCCACGCGCATGCTCGGCCCGATGCGGATGATCTCATCCTCCCAGGATCCCCGGCCTACGAGGTCGCGGAGAAAGGTCGTCTTGCCGGACCCGTTCGGGCCGACAAGACCGACGCGCTCACCATTGCTCACCCGCAGGTCGGCACCATCGAAGAGTACGCGCCCTCCGATCGATCGGCCGTATCCGTTTACCTCCACAGCGACGTCGGAGCGCGCCGCCCGATCTGCAAAGGTCACCTCGATGCGGCCGCCCTCGAGCTCCGGCGCATCGCCCAGATCGGCCTTCGACTTCTCGAGCTGGGTCCGCCGCGCCTTGAGGCGCTTGCCCCACTTCGGGTCGCCAGTCGCACGGGCGCGTACCTCGAACTGCCGCACCAACTCGGTGAGCCGGGCAACGTGCATCGACTTCGCCTTGTAGTCCGCCTGTTCGCTCAGGGCCCGGCTGAGCCGCTCGAACCGAAAGTCCGAGTAGCCGCCCGCGTATGTCTTCACCGTTCCACCATCGAGGTGCCAGATGGTATCAACGACACGGTCCAGGAGATAACGATTATGGGAAACGATGAGCACAGCGCCCCGGAAGCGCTGGAGAAAACCCTCGAGCCAATCGAGGCCCGCAAAGTCGAGATGGTTTCCCGGCTCATCCAGGATGATGAGATTGGGCTGCCGCATGAGAGCAACCGCCAGGGCCAGCACGTTCCGCTCCCCTCCCGACAACGTGGTCAGAGGCTGCACAAGGGTCACCTGCAATCCGACCTCGGCGAGCGTCTTCTCCGCCAGCTCCTCGGCAACATCGCCCGACAGGGCATCATACTCTTCCCTGACGTGACCATACTCTTCGAGCACCCGCTCCAGCGCGTCGGCGTCCTCGGCGTGGTCGGCCATGAGCTCTTCCATCGCCTGAAGACGATGCCGAAGCGCCTGCACCTCCGCCAGCAGCAGATCCCCCACGGTCTCGTGGGCGGCGACATCCAGAGTTTGGGGGACGGAGCCGAGGCGGAGGTCGCCGCTTTGCACCGCCGCGCCCGCGGTCGGCTCGATCTCCCCGGCAATGATGCGCAGAAGTGTCGTCTTGCCGGAGCCGTTCGCCCCGATGAGGCCGATCCGCGCCGCCGGCCCGATGCGTGCGGTCACGCCTCGCAGCACCTGAGTACCGGCATAATCCATGTGAATATCGTGTAGGTTCAAATCCATGATGTCTTTCCCGTGTTCGGCCTTGGACTCCACACCATGTCCTGCGGGAACTCGCGGGGCGGCTAACCGCCAGTGCCGGGCAGTGCCGGGCGCCACCGCTGGGCCGCCGGGACGACGATCACCGTTGCGCGGCGCCCGCCGACGGTGTCGGCCGAAGCGACGGCCCGCGCGATCGGGCCCGATCCGACTCGCGTCACCGGCCCAAAAAAAAGGCCGCAGGACCCAACTCGGTGCCTGCGGCCGTCGCCGTCTCGCATTCAGCTCAGATCCGGCTCACCCTGCAGACACACCTCTCCCGTCAACCCGGAAACCTCCGGTTGTGCGCACTGCCCTGAGAATGACGATAAGTGTGTGTTGTCCGTGGCCGGAACTCATGATGCCGTGATTTTGCCGGGATTCGAGGACAAGGTCAATGCCGGCGCTTTCGCTGTAGTGTACCGTCTCTCCAGGACTGGGGACCAGGAATGGGGACGGAGGACTGGGGACGGAGCTGGGAGGTGGGAGGTGGGACGACGCCAGAAATGTATAGGGACGGAGGCGCGAGCGCAACGGAACCGGGCCAGAAGCGGGGAGGGACGGAGGTCTTGGATAGGCGAAAGCCCCAGAGGGACGGAGGCGCGAGTCGGGTTGAAGCCGCAGCAACGATTCGCACGTAGGCAATGGTATGAGAAAGCCAAGACAAATAGTAGATGGTGGCCGGTACCACGTCGTTGCCCGTGCCAATCGTGGTGAGTTCATGCTGTACGCGGATGAAATGAAGGAGTTGTTTGTCAGAACACTCGAAAGGGCCAAAGTGAGATACCGGTTTCGTATTGAGATGTTCTGCATCATGAACAACCATTTCCACCTTGTTGTGCACGTCGAACGCGGCGAGTCGCTGTCGCGTCTCATGCAGTGGATCCTGAGTGTGGTTGCCATGCGTTACAATCGACTGCATGGCTACAAGGGGCACGTATGGTACGATCGCTTCAAGAGTCGCGTGATAAGAACGCTTCGACAGTACCTGGTAGCGGTCGAGTATGTTGTGCTGAATCCCGTGAAGGCGGGCATGGCAAGCTACGCAACCGAGTACCCGTGGACAGGGCTTCAGTGGTGGCGGCTCCCGGGCCAAACCCTGGTGGCGCCGCCGAACGCACTCTTTCGCCTACGGTTCGCGCATCTATTGCCCTGCGCGCTCACATCATGAGCAAGCTGCCGGTTCCGGCGGTCAATGCCCGAGAGCATACGGACGCCAACAGCACAGATAGAAGAGCTGAGCCCGCCGGATACGCAGTCACGAGGGAACCTTCCCCCGGCGGATCATTCAAACCGTGATCCCCTGCGCGTTCGGCCCGTAAGGTGCTCCGATAGTACGATCCAGGGTATACTGCGATACATGCTCCGTCCCCACTTGCCGCTTCCGCCCGAGTCCGGCATCCTTGACGGAACATGATTCCAGAGAAGGTGAAGCAACAACTGAGTGCGCACGGCATTGAGGCACTGGAATTCGAGGCGGGATCGACGCCGACCTCAGTCGCGGCAGCGGAGCGGATCGGAGTAGATGTCGGGCAGATCGCCAAGTCCATGCTCCTGAAGGGCAAGGACGATCGATACTACCTCGTCGTCATGCCGGGGGACCACAAGCTCAACAACGGGAAGCTCAAAGCGGTCCTCGGGGTGAGGACCCGTATGGCCACGGCAGAGGAAACGGAGGCGGTGACAGGCTACCGCCCTGGAGGGGTCTGTCCCTTTGGCATTGACGCGATTCCAGTCTTCGTGGATGAGGCCCTCGCGCGATACGAGACCATCTACCCGGCAGCCGGCACCGATGCCTCCGGCGTACCGATGACCTTCAACCAGCTCGTCCGGGTCACGGGCGCCCGCGTAGCAGAGTTGAGCGTGCACCGAGAGACTGGCGGGGACGTGGTGGCCGCGGGCACCCGAGAACCCACTCGCGACTGAGCCCGTGCTACCATGATCATCAGCGCCAGCCGCCGCACCGACCTGCCCGCATTCTATGGCGAGTGGTTCATGAACCGCCTCGACGCCGGTTACTGCGAGGTGACAAACCCCTTCAACCCCGATCAGATCTCCCGTGTTTCCCTGGACCCGGAGGATGTCGACGCCATCGTCTTCTGGACCCGCTATCCGAGAACGCTCCTGGACCGCTTGCCGGAGATCAGGGCCCGTGGCTACCACTGCGCCTTCCTGTACACCATCGCCGACTACCCGCAAGAACTGGAGACGGCCAGTCCGCCACTGGAGAAGCGCATTGAAGCCTTCAAGACTATAGTCGATGTCAACGGCCCCCGCACCGCAGTGTGGCGCTACGATCCGGTCATCTTGAGCAACCTGACCCCTGCGACTTTCCACCGGGAGCGTTTCGCCCACATTGCCGACGCCCTCTCGGGGTATGCAGACCGGGTGATCATCTCGCTGCTGCAGCCGTATCGGAGCGTCATGCGCGCACTTTCGGAGATCCCCGGTCTGCGTCTCGTCGACCACGGGACACCGGGGACGGAGCTGCAAGGGCTGCTCCGCGATCTCGCTAGGGATGCAACGAAACGGGGCCTTGCCATACAGAGCTGTGCGGATCCCCGGGTTGCAGCCATCCCGGGAATCGAGCCGGGCGCCTGCATCAGCGAGGAGCTCATTCAGGCCGCCGGTGCCCCACAAGAGCTCCGTCCCCGCGCCGCGAACCAGCGCACCCACTGCCGCTGTCTGGAGAGCCGTGACATCGGCGCCTACGAGACCTGCCTGTTCGGATGCCGATACTGCTATGCGACCCACGGCGCCGCGAAGGCGCGAGAGAATGCACGGCGGCACGATCCGACGGCAGCCCGGTTGGTGCCGTAAGGCGACTCTCTGCGACGCCGGCTTCTACGCGCCGCACTGCTTGCCCCCGTCACGCGGCCCGTACTCATTCGACGCCCGTCCTCGCGGCCGGTGTGAGTGCCGCGTCCCGTGATGGCGCGGCCCAGAGTGACTAGTCGCCCGTGCCCGGAGCCGGCGGGGACTCCGCGGCCCACCGTGAACCTCAGCCCGACGCGGCCCGCCATGCCCCCGGCCCGCGGCCGCGTCTTGCGCCTCGGCTTTGGACTTCGCGCCGGGCACGCCTTACGAGACCTCCGTCCCCCCTCCGCCATTCGCGCCATTCTTCCCGCCGCCTTTCGGACCGCCCGGCTGCGCCTCGAAGACGAGCTCGTCACCGTCGCGGCGGGCGACAACGCTGTCGCCGTCCTTGATGTCGCCGCCGAGGATCTGCCTGGACAACGGATTCTCAATGAGGCGCTGGACCGACCGCTTGAGCGGGCGAGCGCCGTAAGCCGGGTCGAAGCCGATGTCGGCGACGTACTCCCGGGCGGTCTGGTCCAGCTCCAACGTGATCTTCTTCTCGGAGAGGCGGCTTTGGACACGCTGCACCTCGAGGTCGACGATCTTGAGAATCTCCGCCTTCCCGAGGCGATTGAAGGTAATGATCTCGTCCAGGCGATTGAGGAACTCCGGCTTGAAGGTAGCCTGGAGGAGGCCCCAGACCTGCTCTTGAATGGCCGCGGTGTCCTCCGTCCCCAGAATCAGATCGCTGCCCACATTGCTCGTGAGGATGATGATGGTGTTCCGGAAGTCCACGACGCGGCCCTGCCCGTCGGTCATGCGGCCCTCGTCGAGGAGTTGAAGCAGGATGTTGAATACGTCCTGGTGGGCCTTCTCGGTCTCATCGAAGAGGATGACCGAGTATGGCCGGCGGCGCACGACTTCGGTGAGCTGGCCGCCCTGTTCGTAGCCGACGTAGCCGGGAGGCGCACCAATGAGCCGCGACACGGAGAACTTCTCCATGTACTCACTCATGTCGATCCGCGTGAGGGCCCGCTCGTCGTCGAAGAGGAAACCCGCCAACGTCTTGGCCAGCTCGGTTTTCCCGACGCCGGTGGGGCCGAGGAACATGAAGACGCCGGTCGGTCGATCGGGGTCGGAGAGTCCGCTCTTGTTGCGCCGGATCGCCTCCGCCACCGCAGTGATGGCACGCTCCTGACCGACGACGCGCTCCCCGAGAATGTCTTCGAGACGGAGGAGCTTCTGCTTCTCACTTTCGAGCATCCTCGAGACTGGAATGCCGGTCCAGGAAGACACGACCGCGGCAATGTCCTCATCCGAGACCTCCTCGCGGAGCAGCGTCTCGCCCTCCTGAAGCTCCTTCAACTTTTCGCTCTTCTCCTCGAGCTCCTTTTCGGTCTCCGGGATCAGGCCGTGCTTGATCTCCGCCGCCTTGGCGAAGTTGCCCTCCCGCTCGTACCGAGTCTCATCGATACTGTAGTTCTCCAGCCGCTGCTTCAGCTCGCGAATCTCCTCGATGATCGACTTTTCGCTCTGCCACTGCATGCGCTTCGCATCGCGTTCGGCGGTGAGATTCGCGAGCTCCCTCTCGAGATCCTGCCGGCGCTCAACTGAGGCCTCATCGGTCTCCTTCTCAAGCGCCTGCTTCTCGATGTTCAGCTGGAGGATCCGCCTCTCGAGCTGATCGAGCTCCGTTGGCTGGCTCTCGATCTCCATCTTTACGCGGCTCGCGGCCTCATCGACCAGGTCGATAGCCTTGTCCGGCAGAAAGCGGGAGGTAATGTATCTGTCTGAGAGCGATGCCGCAGCAATGAGCGCTTCGTCCTTGATCCGAACGCCGTGGTGAACCTCGTAGCGCTCCTTGAGTCCTCGCAGGATCGCCACCGTGCTCTCGACGGAGGGCTCCCCGGTGAAGACCGTCTGAAAGCGGCGCTCGAGAGCGGCGTCCTTCTCGATGTGCTGTCGATACTCGTCCAGGGTGGTGGCACCGATCGCCCGGAGCTCCCCTCGCGCCAGGGCGGGCTTGAGCAGGTTGGAGGCGTCCATGGCGCCTTCTGCAGCTCCGGCCCCAACGAGCGTGTGGAGCTCATCGATGAACAGGATGATCTGCCCCTCGCCCTGAGAGATCTCCTGAATCACCGCCTTCAGGCGCTCCTCGAACTCCCCGCGGAACTTCGTCCCGGCGACGAGGGCGCCCAAATCGAGAGCGAGGAGACGCTTCTCCTTGAGGGAGTCGGGTACGTCCCCGGAGACGATGCGTCGGGCGAGCCCCTCGGCGATGGCGGTCTTGCCCACGCCGGGATCGCCGATCAGAACGGGGTTGTTCTTGGTCCGCCGGGAGAGCACCTGCATGATTCGGCGGATCTCCTCGTCCCGCCCGATGACGGGATCAAGCTTCTCCCGCTTCGCCAGAGCGGTGAGATCCCGGGTGTACTTCTCCAGCACCTGGTAACGGCTCTCCGGCTCCTGATCAGTGACCCGCTGATTGCCGCGAATGCTCTGGAGCGCGGTGAGCACATCCTGCCGCTTCACCCCGAGCTCTTTGAGAAGATCGGTGGCAGGGCCTTTGGCATCGATCAAAGAAAGGAAGATGTGCTCCGTACTGATGTAGTCGTCCTTCAGGTCGGCGGCTTCCTTCTCGCTCTGGTTCAGGACACGCGAGGCGGCCGGCGACATCTGGATCTGCGCCGTCTCGCCGTAGGCGCGGGGCCGCTTGTTCAGGAGCTCCTGAATGCGGGTATCCATCTCGCCGCGGGCGACGCCGAGGCGCGCAAGGAGCGGCGCAATGACCCCTTCCTCCTGACGGACCAGTGCCGCAAGAAGGTGCTCCGGCTCGAGGGCGGCGTGGTTGTAGTTCTTCACGAGTGAAGTCGCGTCCTGGAGGACGTTCTGTGCCTTCACGGTAAATCGGTCGTAGTTCATATCTCGCTCCTCTCACGTGCGCCCCGCCCGCTACCTCGCTGCGGCCTCCCACGTGCCCCCCCCGACGGGCGGGCTTCCCGACGACGGCGGGCATCCCGACGACGGGCGGGCTTCCCGACGACGGGCGCGGAGGACGGGCGTGGAAGCCGAGCGTGCAGTCGCCGGGCGCACTCGATGCTTCACCCGGTGGTGGTAGATTCACGCGGCGGTGGTATCGGCGTCAAGATACTAACAAAGGACGGTGTCGACAAAATCATACGGGGACCAGTTTGGGGACGGAGCTCAGCCAGTTTGGGGACGGAGCTCAGCCAGTTTGGGGACAGCCGGTTTGGGGACGGAGCTCACAGCCAGTTTGGGGACGGAGCTCAGGCGGGGCTCTGTGACGTGGCGCACTGATCCGCGCGCACGGCGCGGGTGCGGGGGCCGCGACCTTAGGAAAGATCCCCCAGTCCGCACGGGGTAAGGCTCGGCCGCCGGGCGGATCCCACATCGCCCTCCCTGATGCCGAGGGTTGATCGAGGCGATGCGGGCTTCGTACTATCCGGGCAGGAGGCAGCATGGAAGACCGACCGAAAGAGCTGGACAACAAGGTCATCATTATGAACGGCTTCACCTTCGAGGAGATCGATAAGATCATGCGCGCCGTGAAGCGGCTTTTCGACAATCCCCGGGACCTCATCTTTGCCAAGACCACCGCCCAGTCGGTCGAGATGAAACTCAAGGACCTCATTGTCGATATGTCGGAGGATCACGAGTACCTGAAGAAGAACCCTCCCAGGATCAAGAAGGAGGGCGGTGCCTCCGCGGAATGGGACAAAGCAGGTGGAGGGGCCCCGTCCGACAACGACGCATCCTCCGGCGCCCGGGGGAGCAGTGGCAATGGCACCGGCGGCACTGACCAGCCCGGTGCCTCCAAGGACGACATCGCATGAAGGAGCGGTCCGCCCTCTCAAACCTGAAACTCTACGTTCCGGGGCGCAAACGCCAGGGCGCGGTGAAGCTCGCATCGAACGAGAACCCTCTCGGTCCCTCGCCACGCGCCCTGGAGGCGGTACAGGGCATCGCGTCTGAGATACACACCTACCCGGACAAGAACGTCACCGAGTTGCGGGAAGCCCTGGGCCGACGTCATGATGTTTCCCCGGGCCGCATCATTGTCGGCAACGGCTCCGATGAGGTACTGGTCATGCTCGCGGCCACGTACTTCAATCCGGGAGATAACGTCATCACGGCAGTACACACCTTCAGTCAGTACGCCTTCTCCGCCGCCCTTTTCGATGCAGAAGTCCGCCGCGGCGGCATGAGCGAAGGCCGTTTCCTGCTGGACGAGTGGCCCAGACTCATCGACTCCAAGACTCGGGCAGTCTTCATCTGCAATCCCAACAATCCCACAGGCCGCTACGTCACCCATGATGAGCTTGAGAACTTCCTGGAAGCCGTTCCGCGCACCGTGCTTGTGGTAGTGGACGAGGCGTACCAGGACTACGTGACCGCGGAGGACTTCCCGCGGACGGTGGAGCTCCTGGAGCTTTATCCCAACCTCATGGTGCTCCACACGTTCTCCAAGATCTTCGGCATGGCCGGGCTCCGCGTCGGCTACGGTATTGCCGCCGAAGACATCGTCTCAAGTGTGCTCAAGGTGAAGCAGCCCTTCAATGTCGGGCTTCCGGCGCAGATGGCTGCGATCGCGGCCCTGGAGGATCACGATTTCGTAGCCCGGTCGCGCCGGACAAACGCCGCGGGGACGGAGCTGCTCATGGAGGAGCTTGCTCGTCGCGGATTCCTTGCGTACCCCACCCAGGCGAACTTCCTCTGCATCCACGTGCGCGACAACGCCGTGGAGGTAGCCGAGCGCATTGCCGACGGTGGGGTCACCGTGCGGCCGCTCAACTCCTTCGGCATGCACGAGTGGATCCGCGTCACCATCGGGCGGGAAGAGGACAATCGGTTGTTCCTCCAGGCTCTGGCATCTGCGTGTGACGCGCCGGTAGAATCGTGATACCAGCACTGCGCAACCTTCTGATCGTTGTACCGCCGGTTCTGCTGCTGTTGTGGGCGTGGCACCGCGGAGATCGCCGGACCGGGCGAAAGCCGCTGAGCCTTCGCGCCTTCGTCGCGGGAATCGCAGCCATACCCGCGGCACTGCTGCTGGGCTGGGGTGTGCTGGCACTCCTGGAGCTCGCAGGGTTGCCCGGCGCCTCCGGGCCGGGCAGCGCTTCGGATGCGCTCTGGATGCTTCGCTCATCCCAGACCGCGGCCGACTCGACCGCGCAACTCCTCAGGGCCTTTCTCGTGGCGGGTCTGGTCGAAGAAGCGGTCAAACTCGGCGCCGCCCTGCTCGCCGCCCAGAGCCCGGAGCGCGCCCTCCTGCGGCACGGCGCCGCAGCGGGCCTCAGCTTTGCCCTGGTTGAGGCGGTCACGCAACTGACCGGGTCGACGGGCTTCGCGCTTCTCCGTCTGGCACTGGTCGTCCCACTGCACGCCGCGCTCACCGGGCTGTTGTTCATTATGGTTGCCGCGTTCTTCCGGCCCGGCCACGGCGCGACCGCGACTGCGATCGAAGAGACCCAGCGTGACTCCGCGCCGGACGGTGCGATACGCGGATCGCGTGGCCGCCGTATCGGCGCGTGGCTCGTGTCCACTCTCGTTCTGGTTATCGCCGCGGGTGTGCACGGCGCATTCAATCTGGTCGTTAACCGTGTCCTCATCGGCGGCGCAATGATCACGGCCACGGTGCTTATGGTTGCGATCATCGCGAACGGCATCGTCGTCACCGACAAGGGCGTGCCGCCAGGGGCGTCATCTGGTGACCGATAGGGGGTGCCGCTCTCAGGGTGGCTGTTTGGCGGAGACAAGCGCGCTTCGCCGGCGCGGAGCGCTTCGCCGATGCCCCAGCGTCCCGGCTCCGTTCATTGCCGCTCCCGGCACCCCGCTTCACCGCGGCAAAATCGGACCTCCGCTCCGCCGCCCGGCACTCCGGATACCGGCTTGTCGCCTCTGGAAACTTGCTTGACGCAATTTCAGGATGCTGTTATCTTCTGCCCACACATCGCAGGGTAGAGCAGCTGGTAGCTCGTCGGGCTCATAACCCGGAGGTCGTAGGTTCGAATCCTACCCCTGCTAATTGTAAAGCCCTACGGGGCAACGATTTAGGGCACTGCCACCGGACAACCGGCGCAACCGCTTATTCCACTGTAGCATGTAACAGTACATGCGGAAGGAGCGACCAATGCGCCGGTTTTCTTTATACAAGCGTGGAAAGATTTTCTACGCGCGATTCTGGAACCCCTCCAAAAGAGCCTACACAGGCGCCATTTCCACCCGTGAAACCGACAGACAGGCCGCCATGGCCGCCGTCTACTACTGGGAACGACATGGCATTCCGGGCCGTGGAGAGGATGTTGAACAGGTGGTTGCCGCCGACACCGTGCTACACCAGGTGCGACAGGCCCAGTTGACCACGGCTGAGGCCAAGCGACTGGTGGACATTCTCATTGACCGTGGGCTGATCGAGGCCACGATACACCCTACCACCGGACCCGACACGGAACCCCTTGTTGCCTTCATGGAGCGATTCTGGGATTACGACGCCTCACCCTACGTGCGGGAGAAGCTGGCTTATGGGCACTCCATCGGTCGCCGCCACTGCTATGAGCAATCGAGACGCCTTCATCATTGGCGGGAGTTTTTCGGCACGGGCGCCCGGCTCCGTGACGTGACCCGCGATCGACTCCGAGAGTTTCAATTGTGGTTGAAGGAGAAGGAGCTCGCGCCCAAGACCGTCAATCTGGTAGTGACGGTGGGGACCGTGGCGTTTGCCTGGGCAACGGAGAACAGGATCCTCGAGGAGAACCCCGCCGAGGGGCTGCGGAAGTTTTCTGGCAAGTCGGCTACCCGGGGCATTCTCACCCCAGAACAGGCACAAAAGGTCTTCTCTATGGACTGGGCCGACGAACGGGCCCGCGTCGGGAACCTGGTTGCCATGACCACGGGCTTGAGATCCGGGGAGG
>CAZZIE010000130.1:0-11847 GCA_964654185.1 uncultured Spirochaetaceae bacterium
GCGGTCGCGGATGCGCCGGGGCGTCCCCCACCAGAATGACGAGCTTGTCCTCCGCCGCCCAGGGAAAGCCGTTGATGCCGGCGTAGAGCGCCTCGTGAACCGCCTCCGGGATATCCCGGCCGCCGGCGACGCGAATTCCGTCCAGGGCGCGCTGCACGAAATCGAGGTTGTCGTGGAACTCCACCGTGCGGGTGAGATACTCCTCCATGTAGTCCCGGTAGTACACGAGACCCACACGCAGACTCTCCACTGAGCCGAGCTTCTTGCGCAGCAGCGGAACCAGATCCTCCTGGAGCGCCGGTACGTTATCTTCCATGCTGTGGGTGGTATCCAGGGCGAGCACCAGATCCACGGTGCGACCCGGTGACCGGGTGAGAATCCGGTCGATCTCCCGGCTCAAGTCCTCGTTGGTGGCTGCGTAGGCGACCTCGCCGTCTCCCTCCGAGGCGATCTCCTCGAAGTCGTCGACGGTGTCGTCCATGAAGTTGCCCTCCGGCGGACCCGCCACCGGTCGCTGATCCACTCTCAGCACGAAGGGGTTGTCCTTGAAGGCACCGGAGTAGTCGGCGTAGTCCTTCTCGAACGCGCGAATGCTCAGATAGGTCCCGTCCAGGACCATGATCTCCCCGTTTCGCGTCCAGGAGTAGCCGTAGATGACGATGTAGGGGACGAAGATCCGATACGCGCTGCCGAACTCCTCGTCCGGTTCCGGCGTGGAGTCGACCAGAAAGTGGAGCTCGTTCTCGGGATCAATGAACTCCCCGTCCAGGATGCGCCGCTCATCGCCGTTCAGCGGATGGTACTCGGGATTCCGCAGCGCGTAGGAGGCGACCTGCCGCTCCGGATCCTCCGTCGACTCGGTCACCAGGACCGACCCGATGCCGTCCTTGTTGCGAATCGTCAGGATGTACCCGCCGTCCAGACTCTGGTCGATCCGAACATCCTCGGGAGCAAGCTCGAGATCCGACGCAACGCCGCCAGAGTCCGTACCCTCCTGGGTCGTACCCTCTTGGGTCGTACCCTCTTGGGTCGTACCCTCCTGGGTCGTACCCTCTTGGGTCGTACCCTCCTGGGCAGGCATAAGCGCCGCGCACACGAGCATGAGAAGTACCGTGAAGCGTCGTATCCTCATCCTATGTACAAGTATCGGATGAGTGGAGGCGGTCGTTTAGATGATCTCTATTCAGGGATCGATGCTTACGGCCCTCGCCCTCCCGGGTGAGATTCACCTACAGGGGCGCACCAACCACCGCCGGAAGCGGCGCATCCCGGCTGCCTTCTCCGAGGGCATCGTAGAAAAACTCCAACCGTTCGAGGAACAACGGCATGATCTCGCACACGTCCCCTTCGAAGTCCCGCACGTCCAGGAAGAGGTGCCACCCTGGTGCGCCGGTGCCCTCCGGTCCGGCGCGGGCCGCGTCCTCGCCGGTACCTGCAGCCTGGTCGCCGCCGGACAGATGCCAGATGCCGGGTCCGTCGATCTCGGGACCGCTGCGATAGAGGCCGTCCCGCGTCCCGCACACGCCGGGCGTCCAGTCACCGAGGCCGAAAACCTCGTCCCGGGTGAAGTACACGACGAAGGTCCCCTCCTGGTACTCGTACGTGCCGCGCCAGTAGCTGACGACGTTCGGACCGAGGAATGGAAGTTCCTCCCCGGGGGTCGGACCCTTTACCAGGATGGCGGTGTCCGGCCCGAAGGGACCGTCGTCGTCATCCTGCGCGGCCGCCGTCGCGGCTGCCGCCATGAGGATGACGACAAGGACAAGCCTTCGGCGGGTGTTGCGACGGCCGCGAGGTGAGAGGTCGAGGTGGTGTCGGGGTCGGCTCCTACTCAACGGTTACGCTTTTGGCCAGGTTACGCGGCTGGTCGACGTTACGTCCAAGCTCCAGGGCGCTGTAGTAGGCAAAGAGTTGCAGGGGCACGACCATCAGGAAGGGATACATGTACTGGTGCGACTTCGGCACGTAGAAGACATCATCGGCAATGTCTGCGACCTCTTTGTCGCCTTCCACCGCAACGGCAATGACCGCGCCGTCCCGCGCCTTTACCTCCTTCATGTTGGAGATGACCTTGTGGCGCAACCCGTCGTCGGGGACGAGGAAGAGACTCGGCGTCTGCGGATTGATCAGAGCAATCGGTCCGTGCTTGATTTCCGCGGCGCTGTATCCTTCCGCATGGATGTAGGAGATCTCCTTGAGCTTCAGAGCACCCTCGAGGGCGACGGGGTAGTTGAGCCCTCGTCCAAGGAAGAGGAAGTTCTCGGCGTGGGAGTACTTCTTTGCAAGCTGGATGGCGGCGTCGCGATTGTCCAGAATCTGTGTGATCTGATTCGGCACGTTCTGCAGGGCGTCAATGAATCCCAGCCCCTCCTCGTAGGACATGTCGCGCATCCGCGCAATGAGCACGGCGAAGATGTAGAAGGCCGTCAGCTGACTGGTAAAGGCCTTGGTCGATGCAACGGCGATCTCAGGTCCGGAGTGAATGTACACGCCCCCGTCGGACTCCCGCGGAATCGTGGAGCCGACGACGTTGCAGATGCCGAGCACCCGGGCGCCCTTTCGTTGCAGCTCCCGCATGGCGTAGAGGGTGTCCGCAGTCTCGCCGGACTGGGAAACGGCGAAGTAGAGGGTGTCGCGCTCCACAATGGGATTCCGATAGCGAATCTCCGAGGCGAGCTCCGCTACCGCGGGGATTCGCGCCATGTTCTCCAGGAGATAGGCGGCCACCCACCCTGCGTGGTAGGAGGTCCCTGCGGCAATGATCTTCACGCGGTTTATGTCCAGGAGCTCCCGGTTGGACATGTTCAGCCCGCCGAGATGTCCGGTTGCCAGGTCGTGATCAAGGCGCCCCTGCATGGCACGCCCGATCGACTCAGGCTGCTCCAGGATCTCCTTCTCCATGAAGTGGGCGTAGCCGTCCTTCTCGATCTCCTGGAGCTCCCAGCTGATGAAATCGACCTGCTTGTCGACCTTGTTGTCCCGGAGATCCGTAGTGCGGTAGGTATCCGGAGTGACCCGGACGACCTCACCGTCCTCGAAGTAGATGACGTGCTTGGTATGCGCGACTATGGCGGTGACATCCGAGGCGAGAAACATCTCGTTGTCCCCGATGCCGAGCACCAGGGGAGAACCGTTCCGGGCCCCGATGATCAGGTTGGGCTCGTCCGCGTGGATCACGGCAATGCCGTAGGTTCCCTTGATGAGCCGTGCCGCCTGTTTGACCGCCCGCTCCAGGTCGCCGTCGTAGAAGCTCGCAATGAGGTGCGCAACCACCTCGGAGTCGGTGTCCGACCTGAAGGTGAATCCCTCTTCCTCGAGCTTCTCCTTGAGGGTCGTGAAGTTCTCAATGATTCCGTTGTGAACCACGGCTATCCGGCCCGAGGCATCCGTGTGCGGGTGGGCGTTGATGTCGTTCACCGCACCGTGCGTGGCCCAGCGCGTATGTCCAATGCCGCACACCCCGGGCAGGCCCGTCGGAACGAGCTCTCTGAGGTCGTTGATCTTGCCCCTGCGCTTGATGATGGAGAGCTGATCCCCATCCGCTACCGAGATGCCGGCGGAGTCGTAGCCGCGGTACTCGAGCCGCTTCAAGCCCTCCAGCAGGATGGGGGCGGCGACCTTAGGCCCGCAATATCCAATGATGCCGCACATTCATGCCTCCGTCATATGTCACGTCTATTTGCTTTCGCCGGAAGTTGCAGTTTCGAGATTATACCGGCCGCCTCTAGCTCGTAAAGCGCCACCACCGTGAAGCCGCAGAGGCGACTTCGCGGTGGTGACAGGAGAAGAGGAGGAAAGAAATGGCACTCAGACACGTACGTATCCCGACCATTATGTGCCTGTGCGGCGCATGTGCGGTATTGCTCATGGCGTGCACTCCCTTTGAAGAGACGCCGGCGCGAATGCACAAGCGCGTCTTCGGTGATCTGCAGCCGCCGCAACTCCAGGCCCTCGCAATGGAAGGCCCACATCTCATTGTAGCACGCTTCAATGAGGTTACCAGCGTTTCTCCGGAGGACATCATCATCCAGCCCCACCTCGGTGCGCTCGAGGTCTCGGTCGAAGACAGCACTATATCGGTGACGACTGAGCGCGCGGCAGAGGTAGGCCGCCCCTACACGGTCGAGGCGACGGCGCGGGACGAAGCGGGAAACACCCTCACCTTCATGCTTCGCGTGACCGGATACAACCCCTCGCCGGCGCGACTCATCATAAACGAGTTCACCTGTCAGGGCTCCGGCAACCGCCCGGATCTCGTCGAGCTCCTGGTCACGGAGAGCGGCAACCTCGGCGGCGTGGCATTCTACGCCGGCAGCCCGAGGGAACACGCGGGAAGCCTCACCTTTCCGTCGGTGCGCGTGGAGTCGGGAGACTTCATCCTGGTTCATCTGAAGCCCGAAGGCATCGATCAGGAGATTAATGAGATCGATGCTACCGACCTCTCAGGTGGTCGGAACGCTCATTCGGAGGCGCGGGACTTCTGGATGGCGGAGCCCACCGGGCTGTCCGGCAACAACGGCGCCGTCTCGCTCTACGCGTATCAGGACGGCCCCCTGCTGGATGCGGTCGTCTACAGCAACCGCAGCTACGACCCCGAAGCGCGGTACGGCAGCTTCGGCACGAAGGCGGCGCAGCTCATGATCGAGGAAGTCGTGGAGGACGGCGGCTGGATCATTGCGGGAGAGAGGGTGCGCCCGGAGGACGCGGTGGACCCTGAGGACTCCACCGCTACTCGCTCAATCAGTCGCGGCTCGGATTCGGCGGACACCGACCGTGCAGCGGACTGGCACATCACACCGACAAGCGGGTCTACCTTTGGAGCTGTGAATACCGACCAGGTCTACGAGGGGAGGTGACCCTTCAGCAGGTTCTCGATCCGCATGCGAGGTGCTGCGCCGATCTGCTGATTAACCACCTCACCATCCTTGAAAAGGAGGAGCGTCGGAATGCTGACAATGTTGTACTCCGCGGCAATCTCACCCTGCTCATCGACGTTGAGCTTGCCGATCTTCAGCTTGCCGTCGTACTCCTCCGACATCTCATCCAGAACCGGCGCGATCATCTTGCAGGGCATGCACCATTCCGCCCAGAAATCCACCAGCACCGGAACATCGGATTCGAGCACTTCCTCCTTGAAGTTCTCGGTGGTCAACTCTACCTTCATGCACCTCTCCTTGCGACGGGTGGGAGCCGGCGCGCGCAACGAGCCGGCCCTCGGGGAACAAGTATCGAGAAAGCAATCGGAATGGTCAACCAAGTGCGGCGGAGCACAGCGGCTCGTGTTCCCGTGCTTCAGCTCAATCCGCCGCCGGCTCGCCGTACACCAGGTGCCGGACCAGGTGCTCGGCGGCGCCGGCGGCCGCCCCGGAGGTCCAGGCATCCCGGACCGCTCTGACGATGGCCGAGCCCACAATGGCGGTGTCGCAGTGGGCGGTTACCGCCTGTACGTCGTCGTGGGTCCGAATGCCGAAGCCGCCCATGACGTGGCCGGCGACGCTCCGCGCCCGTTCGAGAAAGGAGATACTCTCCGGCGACAGGACGGTCTCGCGACCAGTGGTTCCCGCCCGCAGGGCGACGTAGAGGTACTCCGGCGACGCGTCGCGCAGCGCTTCGAGCCGGTCCGGACTCGCCGTCGCCACGGTCACCGGAACCGCGGCCAGACCGGCGGCGCGGGCACGCCCATAGAGCCCCTCGTCGCTGTCCACGGGCAGGTCCGGGACAATGAGGCCGCGCGCCCCGGCGGCTGCCGCGTCGGAGACGAAGCGCTCGATGCCCCGGGCGAAGACGAGACCGGCGTAGCTCATGATGAAGATGGGTACCTCCAGCGCCGACAGCCGCCGGACCACCTCGAAGCCGTAGTCGACACGGAACTCGCCGTCCAGGGCGGTCTGACACGCCTCCTGAATGGCCGGTCCGTCCGCGGTCGGATCCGAGTACGGGAACTGCACCTCCAGGAAGCTCGCTCCGCCGCGCACCAGTGCGCCTGCGATCTCCTCATCTACACCGGCGGCGGGGTAGCCGAGCACGAGGTGGGTCATGACGGAGGCGCGGTCGGTTGGGCGGTCCGAGTGCGCGCCCGGAGTTACCTCCGGGCCCGGTCGTCCGCGGATCGGCTTCACGCTCATGGCGCCGCCTCCTCAGCCAGGAAGGCGCGCCACGCCTCGGGCTGCAGAGCCCCCGCGGTAATGAAGAGGTCCTTGTCGCCGCGGCCGGACATGTTCACGACAATGCTCTGCTCCGGCGACATGGCCGCGGCCATCCGCAGCGCCTCCGCGGCGCCGTGGGCGGACTCCAGGGCAAAGGCAATCCCCTCGTGCCGGGCAAAGGTCTTCAACGCCTCGATCGCCTCCTCGTCGGTCACGCTCCGGAACTCGATCCGCCCGGCCTCTCCCGCCGCGGCCAGCTCCGGCCCGATCCCGGGGTAGTCCAGTCCCGCCGAGATGGAGTGTGTCGGCGCTACCTGCCCGTCCTCATCCAGCAGAAAAAGACTCTTGTATCCCTGGACGATGCCGACGCGCCCTGCTCCCGTCATTCGCGCGGCGTGGTCGCCCAGTCGATTGCTGCGACCGCCGGCTTCCACGCCCACGAGGACCGGCTCGGCGCGCTCCAGATAGGGCGCGAAGAATCCGATTGCGTTGGAGCCGCCGCCGACGCAGGTGATCAGAGCGTCCGGCGTGACGCGGCGCTCGGCAAGCTGAACCTCCGTCTCCCGGCCGATCACCGCCTGGAATGTGTGAACCATGTCGGGATAGGGCGACGGCCCCAGGGCGGAGCCGATAAGGTAGTGGCTGTCCTCATAGCTCGCCGACCAGTCGCGAAGCGCCTCGTTCACCGCGTCCTTGAGGGTGCGGCTGCCGCTCTCCACAGGGACAACCTGCGCACCGAACATCTCCATCCAGAACACGTTGGGCCGCTGCCGCCGTACATCCACGGAGCCCATGTAGACCGTGCACTCGAAACCGAGCCGGGCGCAGACCGCGGCGGTGGCTACCCCGTGCTGACCGGCGCCGGTCTCCGCAATGATCCGCCGCTTCCCCATGCGCTTCGCCAGGAGGGCCTGCCCCATGGCGTTGTTGATCTTGTGGGCGCCGGTGTTCGCCAGGCCTTCGAGTTTCACGTAGATCCGGGCGCCGCCGACGGCTTCCGAGGTGTTCTTCGCATGGAGAAGCGGCGTCGGCCGCCCGATGTACTCCCGGTTGGCCAGATCGAGCTCTTTCCAGAACTCCGTGTCCGCTGTGGCGGCCCGGAAGCCCTCCTCCAGCTCCGCCAGCGGCCGCCGCAGCACCTCCGCCACGTAGCGACCGCCGAAGGCGTTGAAGAAGCCCTCTTTCGAACCGCCGCCGGTCACCGCCTCGGTCTTTGCATTCGTCATGGTTGGTTCTCCTTACTCTTGCGCCGGGACACGTGGTGCCGCCACGTGTGGCGTCCCGGCCTCTCGTGCTGCCGCTTTGCGCGCCGCGGCCACGAACTCCCGCACCGCCCCGTGATCCTTCACGCCGGGCGACTTCTCCAGCCCGCTCGATGCGTCCACGAGCTCGGGCCGCCAGCGACCAACAATTTCGGCAACACTTGCCGGGCCCAAACCGCCGGCGAGCCACAGGGGCTGAATCTCCGCGGCTGCATCCACCAGGTCGGCGCTGATGCGCTTCCCGGTCCCCCCGTACGCCTCCTTGTCGAAGGCGTCGATCAGCACGCGCGGCGACCGGTACTTCCGAATGCGCTCCACATCCGCGGCACCTTTCAGTCTCAAGGCCTTGTAGTAGGGGAAGGCGAGCTTCACGCACTCCTCAGGGTCTTCCGAGCCGTGGAACTGCACGGCGTCCAGAATACCCTCCGCCAGGAGTGCTCCCAGCTCCGGCGGCGCGCCGGGCTTGTCCTTGCCGGCGACGACAACGCCCACCTTGAGGACGTCCAGGTCCCGAAGTCCGCGAATGAGAGCCGGATCGATTTGCCGAAGCGACGGCGCCAGAATGAACCCCAGGATGTCCGCACCGGCCTCAACGGCGCACTCGGCGTCCGCTCGGTTCGTGATCCCGCAGACCTTCACCAGGGGCCGCGCCGAACGGGCGTAGAGGCGCGACCAGAAGCCGCCCGGAGCATGGCGCGTGGGGCGCACATCAGGCACGGACCGTCGGGACGCGGGCTCCCGCACAGCCGCCTCCCGCACAGCCGCCTCCCGCACAGCCGGCTCCCGCGCAGCCGCCTCCCGCACAGCCGGTTCCCGCGCAGCCGCCGCCAGTGCCGGAAGCCGATCCGGATGGGCCACGGCGGTCTCGCCGACGAGGACTGCGTCAAAGCCGGACTCCCGGGCCAGGCGTACGTCCTCCGGGTAGGCAATGCCGGACTCGTAGACCAGCGTGGCCTCCCAGTCGATGGCTGCGGTTACCTGAAGAGGCACCGCTCGGTCCACCTGAAACGTCTCCAGGTTGCGGCTGTTGATTCCCACCAGCGCCGGCTGAAGGCTCGCCACGCGCTCAACTTCAGCCCGGGTGTGTACTTCCACCAGAACCGCGATCCCGAGCCTGTGCGCTTCCCGCAGCATCCGGCCGAGCTGAGCCTCGTCGAGGATCGCGGCAATGAGAAGCACCGCGTCGGCCCCGGCGCGATGGGAGATCGCGATCTCTTCGGGATCCGTGAGGAAGTCCTTCCGCAGCACCGCCAGGTCGGGGTGGGCCGTCTTGACCTCCATGAGGTCCTCCAGGGTCCCGTCGAAGTAGTCGATCTCCGTGAGAACGGAGACCGCGCCGGCGCCGGCGCCCCTGTATTGTGCCGCCTGCTCCACGGGATCACCGATCGTGCCGATGAAGCCCTTCGACGGAGAGCGCCGCTTGATCTCGCAGATCAGACCGGACGTTCCCGGAAAGTCCACGACCGGCACCTTTCGTTCGGTCGGGACGCGGGCGCCGAAGGTCACCCCCTGGCGCGCCATACGCTCCCGCCGGCGGGTAACGATCTCCTGGAGGATGGTGGCCGTCGCCATCAGGCCACCTCCGCCGCGGACTGTGCCCGGGCGCGCTCCGCCCCGGCGCCCTCCCCGGCCGCCTGCTCTCGGCCCGAGGTGGCCGCAACCACCCGCTCGACCTGTTCCAGGGCGCGGCCCCCGGTGAGCACCTCTCGCGCCCGGGCAACCCCGTCCTGGAGGTCCCCGGCGACGCCGGCGACGACGAGGGCCGCCGCGGCGTTCAGGACGACGGCGTCGCGGATGGCCGGAGGGCCGCCGCCGGCCAGGATCTCCCGGGCAACCGCAGCGTTGGCCTCCCCGTCCCCGCCTTCGAGATCGGCGGTGGCGTAGCCGGTCATGCCGAAGTCCTCCGGCTGCACGGTTGAGCGCTCCAGGTTGCCCTCCTCGTCGACGGTGATGACCGTCGAGGGGGCCGCAACGGATAGCTCATCCAGACCGTCCCGACCGTGCACGACCATGACGCGCTTCACCCCCAGGAGGTGCGCCGCCCGGGCCACCGTCTCCGCGAGCGCCTCGTCGTAGACACCGATGATCTGGTACGCCGCCCCTGCGGGGTTCGCCAGAGGTCCGAGGAGGTTCATGATCGTCTTCACCCCGAGCTCCCGGCGGGGTACTGCGGCGTGGCGCATGGCGCCGTGGTAGAGAGGCGCAAAGAGGAAGGCGAAGCCGGTGTCCCGGAGGACGCGCTCGGCCTCTTCGGGACTCACTTTGATATCAATGCCCAGGGCGGTGTAGAAGTCGGCGCTCCCGCTCCGGGAGCTCACCGCCTTGTTGCCGTGCTTCGCCACGGCGGCGCCGGCGGCGGCGGCGACTATCGCCGCCAGGGAGGAGATGTTGAAGGTGCCCAGGCCGTCACCGCCGGTACCGCAGGTGTCGAGAAGCGGCACCTCCGCGGTAATGGCAACGCGCTTGCGCTGGAGCACCGCGGCGCACCCGGCAATCTCCTCCGGGGTGATCCCTGCGGCGTTCATGGCCACCAGGAAGCCGCCGATCTGCGCGGGGGTAAGGTTGCCCTCGGTTAGCTCCTCCATGAAGCTCTCCGCCTCCTCGCGGGTCATGGGCGTACCGTCCAGGAGCTTCGTCAGGGCCGCCTTCGGGCGGAAGGGCTCACGACGGTAGTGGAGGAAGTTGCGCAGGAGCTTCTTCCCGGCGTCACTGGCAACCGACTCCGGATGGAACTGCACGCCCTCCACGAGGTACTCCGCATGGCGAAGACCCATGATCTCGCCGTCGTAGGCGCGGGCAGTCACGGTGAGCTCCGGCGGGAGGGTGTTTTCATCCACCGCAAGGGAGTGGTACCGGGTAAAGGATGCCGGTGTTCCAATGGAGCGAAAGAGTCCGTGCCCATCGATATCAATTTCCTCTGCCTTGCCGTGGACAATGCGCTTTGCCCGAACAATCTCCGCGCCGAAGGCGGCGGCAATGGCCTGGTGGCCAAGGCAGACCCCCAGGATGGGGGTGGAGGCGCCGTAGCGGCGTATCACCTCGACGGAGATGCCGGCGCCTTCCGGGCGGCCCGGCCCCGGGGAGATGATAATGCGAGAGGGATTCAGCGCGCCGACCTGCTCCGGCGAGATTGCATCATTCCTGACGACGCGGATCTCTTCCTCGGTCAGCTCCTGCAGGTACTGATAGAGGTTGTGGGTAAAGGAGTCGTAGTTATCGATCAACAGAATCATGGTTACACCTCCACTCCGATTGCCGCGGCCAGGGCGGCGAGTTTTGCCTGGGTTTCCTCGAACTCGTTTTCCGGGACGGAGTCGTAAACAATGCCGGCGCCGGCCTGGAGGACCAGGCGGCCGTTGGTGCGCACGGCGCTGCGAATGGTGATGCAGGTGTCCAGGTTGCCCCCGGGCTCCAGATAGCCGACCAGCCCCGCGTAGAAGCCGCGGGGGTGCGGCTCCAGGGCGTCGATGGTCTCGATGGCGCGGATCTTCGGTGCACCGGAGACGGTGCCGGCGGGGAAGGTCGCCCGGATGGCCTCAATGCCGCGGCGGTCGGGCCCGAGGCTGCCGTGCGCCTCGCTGACAATGTGCATGACGTGGGAGTAGCGCTCAACGCCCATGAACTCCGTCACGCTCACGCTGCCGGGGGCGCAGACGCGGCCAATATCGTTCCGCGCCAGATCCACCAGCATGAGGTGCTCGGCGCGCTCCTTGGGATCGCCGAGAAGCTCCTTCTCATTGGCCAGATCGTCCTGCCGGGTCGCGCCGCGGCGACGGGTGCCCGCAATTGGGCGAATGCGCACCCCATTCTCCTTCACCTTTACGTGCATCTCAGGTGAGGAGCCGAACATCTGGAAGCTGCCGAAGTCGAGGTAGAAGAGATAGGGCGATGGGTTCGACATGCGCAGCCGGCGGTACGCTTCAATGGCGGGAATCTCCGAGTGAACGTAGAGACGCCGGGAGAGGACACCCTGGAGGAGGTTGCCCTCCACGATCTCATCCCGCACCGCCTTCACCCCATCGATGTACCGGGCGCGGTCGCCCTCAATGCGTTCGATGACGCCGCTGTACTCCCTGTCGTCGGGCTGCAGGTAGTTGAAGTTCAGGTCGTTGATCTGCGCCTCGGTCCGGGCGACCGCCCTCTCAAGGTCGATCTCGTGCTCCCGGTAGTTCAGCCCGATCACGTAGAGCAGATCGGTGTAGTGATCGAATACGACGAAGACGTGCCCGAAGAGAAAGATCCCCAGCGGCGTCTCCAGCGGGTCCGGCCGCTCCTGAAACCGAATGGTGTCGCACTTCGCGGCGAACTCATAGGACAGGAAGCCGATGCCACCTGACGGAAAGGGGAAGTCCTGGTGCGGCTGCGGATGCTGATCCGCAAAGTAGAGCAGGATGTCCAGGATATCCCGGCGGCCGGAACCGTTCGTTCCGGCGCCCGCG
>CAZZIE010000131.1:0-11795 GCA_964654185.1 uncultured Spirochaetaceae bacterium
TGTCCCTATTGCTTCAACGCTTCAACCCAATCAACAATTCTGGCACCAGTTCAGTCAGCCCGGCGGCCAGGTCAGCGCGCGCCCACCGATGATGTGCGCATGCAGGTAGTGAACCGTTTGTTGCGCGTCCGGACCGGTGTTGAATACGACGCGGTACCCGCCCTGCTCCAGGCCAAGCTGCTCGGCAACACGGGAGACGCCCTTCATGAACTCGCCCACGGCGGCGGCGTCCGCTTCGCGGACGTCGGCGAAGCTGGTGAGTTTCTTCTTCGGGATGACCAGGACGTGAATGGGCGCCTGCGGGTTGATGTCCCGGAAGGCGTAGATGTGCTCATCGTCGTAGACCTGGTCGGATTCGATCTCACCTGCGAGAATCTTGTCAAAGAGAGTTGTTTCGTCCATCTGGATCTCCTCGCCCCAGCCTACCGTGGCGGTACCGTCGGGCTCAACTCCAGGCCGACCGGCCCTGTGCCCGGTCCCGGTGGCCCGGTAGACGCGGTTGCGTGCCCGGAGCCGGCGGCCCGGCTCGTCGAGGCGGTTCGGGTGAGCGCGAGGCCCTCCGGCGTTCGCGAGGCCCTTCAACGTCCGCGAGGCGCTACAATGACTTCGAGCTATCCGAGTCGCCGGGAGCCGGTGCGGCATCTGGTGCAGCCGAGGACGTGTAAGTGTTTGCGACCCTGCCGCACAAAGAGCCGCGCCAGGACGTAATCATCGTTCTCCAGGACTTCCTGACAGACTGGACAACGCCGCCGGGCGTGGGCGTTCGGGCCGTGGCAGTGCGGGCAGCCGTACATGTGGGTGATGGCATCCTCGACGTGGCCGGTCCGGCTCGCACGCTGTCCGGGACGCAACTCCTCCTCACGCTTCGTGCGGCCGTCACCGGAGAACATGACTGTTCGGATTCGCTCGCCCCGGTGGAGCATGGTGTTGCAGAGCGGGCACGGTTTCAGCACCTCGAGAGATTCCCGGCTCTTCTTCGCCATCCGGTTCGCAAGCTGGCTGTAGTCGCCCTTGCGTAGTCGCACAATTGTGTACACCAGGTAGGCGATAATGAAGATGAGTACAATGAGTACGATCGTGTGAACCGTCACAGCTCTCCCTCTAGTGCCCGCCGGCGCGCCTGACGAGCCCGCCCGCCTATCGCACAGGCGCCGATCGGTCCGGCCCGCCTGTCGCACAGACGCCTGACCGACCGGGGCGCATATCGCACAGGGGCCTAATGGGCAGGCCGGCCTTCTAAGTGTACGATGAAGGTATGGCCGTGCTCTACGTCGTTGCTACCCCTATCGGCAATCTGCAGGACATTACATACCGCGCCGTGGAAACCCTGCGCAGTGTGGACCTGATTCTCGCCGAAGACACGAGGCACACGCGGAAGCTCCTGAATCACTACGAGATTCACAAGCCCCTGATGAGCTGTCGCTCCCAGAATGAGAACGAGGTTGCGACGCGGGTGCTCTCGGAGCTGGATGCGGGGAGCAACGCCGCCTACGTCACGGATGCGGGGACCCCCGGGGTGAGCGATCCCGGGGCGACCCTTGTGCGCCGGGTCCGGGAGGCGGGGTACCACGTCTCGCCGGTGCCGGGACCCTCCGCGCTCACGGCGATCATGAGCGTGAGCGGTATGGGGATGGCCGCGACCGCCTTCGCCGGGTTCCTCTCTCCGAAGGCCGGGCGTCGGCGAAAACGCCTCGCACAGCTCCTGGAGTGGGGCGTACCGTTCATTCTGTATGAATCTCCCCACCGGATTGTGAAACTTCTGGCCGATCTTGCCGATATGGAACCAGAGCGCCGAATTGTCGTGGCGCGGGAAATGACAAAAATCCACGAGGAGTTCGTGCTCGGCACGGTACGTGAGGTACTGGAGCGGGTTGAAACGGAGGTGCGACATCAAGGCGAGTTCGCTGTCCTTGTCGGAGGGCCTGAAATCGTTTAATATTGACTATGTACGCGCCGATATTTCTACTGAAGGAAGGAAGGCTCTGCAATGACCATTGACCCACTCGGTCCTGTTGATCCCGTCCACAAGCCTGAGCAATCTCAGCGGGCCAACCGGAGTCAGCAGGCCCCCGGAAAAGATTCGATCTCCTTTTCCGATGAAGCCAAGCTCCGTGGTGAGGTCCACAAGGTCGCTGAGCAGGTCCGGAATTCCCCCGACGTACGGCAGGATCGTGTCGAGGAAGTGCGGCAGAAGCTTGAGGATCCCAATTACATTGATGACAAAGTCCTCAACACCGTGGCCGACCGCCTGATGGAGCTGTTTGAGCTCTAGGGCATCGGCGGGGAACCGCCTCACTCGCCGTACGATCCAATGACCGACCTCACATTCAGAATCCCAACGACAGTTCTCTACGGTTCCGACAGCCTCACACGGGTTCCTCAACTCGTTACCGACTTCGGCTCCCGCGCCGCTCTGGTCGTTGATCCGGCACTGTACGACCACGGCGTCGTTTCCCGTACCCGGGACCTCTTCTCAAAGCAGGGTTTCAAGGTCATCGTCTTCGACGAAGTGCGCAACCGCGCAACGACAATTGCCGCGTCATCGCTGGTGTCTCTGCTTCGGGCGAGTCAGGTACAGGTGGTCATCTCCCTCGGCGGCATGCGCACCGCCGCGGTTGCGCGTCTTGCGGCAATGGCCGCGGGCTCCCACATGTCGGTGTTCCGCATTGCCGACGGGTCCGAGGCGGTGGGCGCATCTCTGCCGGTCATCCTGGTGCCGACCGCGTTCCGCGACCACTTTGCCCTGGCGGATCACTTCACCGTCATCGAAGGGACGGCCAATCGGTTGAGTGTTGTCACGGGACCACCGGCGAAGTACGCAATCATCGACCCTCGACTATCTCTGACGCTCTCTCCACGCTACGCCGCCGCCGAGATGATGGATATGCTCCTGGCGTGCATTGAGGGCTACATGTCCGCGAAGAGCACCTTCATTGCGGACACCCTCTTCCTGCGCGCCGTGGATACGATCAAGGAGGCGGTGGACGGGTTGCTCTGGAACACCGACGATCCCGCACCCTGGTCACGCGCCTCCGAGGCGGCGCTCCTTGAGGCGGTGGGGATCACCATGAGCTCCCAGGGAATCGGCGGCGCCCTCACCTACGCCATTGCCGGGTCGCTTCGGGTGCCGAAGGCCTTCGTGGCGGCAACGCTGCTGCCCCACGTGCTGGACTATCACTCCGAGGTGGTCTCCGAGAAGGTGGCCAAGGTCGCCCGCGCCCTCGGCGAGGATGTTCCCGGTATCAACCTCCAGGCCGATGCGCACCAGGCCTCAACGGTCGCCCGTCGCCTCATCGGCAAGCTCGGGTTGCCCGGGCGGCTCCAGGAGATCGGGCTCAACTTCGACGCCGTCTCTCAAGCCGCGCAGAGTGTCGTGAACATGCCGATGGTGCGAAACAGCGCAGTCTCCTTCGGCTCCGATACCATCCACCAGCTGGTCCGCCAGGCGTTCTAGCGGCTTGTTGCCGGTAGCGCAGGAGACCCCGCGCGCCGGGACGACCGCGCCGGAAAGGGGCGACCGCCCATGATCACGATCCGTAAGCTCAAGACGCTTCCCCACGGTACGCGGCTGCGGAAGACCGTCTCGGTTCTTGCGCATCTCGAGCTCCGGGAAGCCGACCTGATCCCGCACCGCCGCTACCTCCGAGACCTTACAGAAACGGTCATCCAGGACCGCTCGCTGCCGCTCGAGATCCGGGAGATCGCGCAGTCCCTGGTGGATGCCCTCGACCGCTTTGGCGACGAGGCGGCGGCGACGGGGAGGGGGGCGCAGGGGCCCCGGGAGGGCGAGGCGGCGGCGCAGGAGCCGCGCGAAGGCGGGGCGACGGCGCAGGAACACCGGGAAGGCGAGGCTGCGATTCCAGCGGCCGGGGCGGCGCCCGCCGCCACTCAGGACGCCACCCTCCGCCGGGCGGTGAACACTCTGCGCCACGAGATGAACGCCTTCCTTGGCAGACCCGCGGCGGACTGGGACCTCCACGATCCGCAAGCCGGTGGCCTGGATGCATCGAAGCGGACCGTCCGGGACTTCTACCTCTTTCTGGAGGATCTGCGCTCGCCCTTCAACGTGGGGGCCGTCTTTCGCGCCGCCGAGTCCTTCGGTGTCCGGAGGATCTTCATCTCACCCCACACCGCCGATCCCGATCATCCCCGCGCCCGGCGCGCCTCCATGCTGACGACGGAGGTGGTGCCCTGGGAGCGACTTCCCTTCGACGAGGCGTGCGCTCGCGCCGGGTCGTCTCCCATCTTCGCCCTGGAAACAGGCGGCATTCCGGTGGAGCAGTTTTCGCTTCCTGAGCCGGGGCTCATGGTGATCGGGTCCGAGGAGCTTGGGGTGAGTCCGGAGGTACTGGCTGCCGCCGATGCCTCAGCGGGTCGGCTGAGTATTGTCACCGGCGGTGTGAAGGGGTCTCTCAACGTTGCGGTGGCGGCAGGCATTGCGCTGCACGCCTGGTGGATCAGTGGAACCAGGAGAGACGACGGCGCGTGATGTGCAGTGGGGAGGTGAGGCTACCCCGCCGTCTCAGGAATTGATCACGATCTCGTAGTCTATCGAGGCTCCCGCCTTCTTCAGCATTGCTGCCACGCCGCAGTAGTTCTCGAGGGACAGCTCGATCGCTTTCTGGATCTTGTTCCGGTCGAGGTCGTTGCCGGTGAAGATGTAGCGAAGGCGGATTGCCGTGTAGGTCTTGGGATGGCTTTCGGCTAGATCCCCTTCGATCTCCAGCTCGAAGCTGTCGTAGTTGACCTTCATCTTGCCCAGAATGGACGCGACATCCATTCCCGTGCATCCGGCGAGGGACGACAGCACCAGCGGTTTCGGCCGCGGTCCGTAGTCCTCTCCTCCGACGGCGGGGTCGGCATCCACCTTGATCGTCGTTCCTTGCAGTTCCAGGTCGAAGGCGAGCTTACCCTTGTTGACGGCTCTCGTCGTATTGGTTGCCACGGTGGCCTCCTTGTGCCGCTTCACGGCTGTTGCTGCGGTGCGGGGGCGGCCTGAAAGGCGCCTCCTGAGTGGCATGCCTCCGGGGATGCCTCTCACGACGGACTCGCTTTTCAACGCCTATCGTTTCAGCGCGCGTTCGATTTCGGGTTGATTAAAACCTACGATGATCTTCCCGTGAACGTCGACTACGGGTACGCCCATCTGACCGGACTTCTTGACCATCTCGTCCGCGCGGCGCTGATCCTTCGACACATCGTACTCGGTGAAGGTGACCCGGTTCTCCCGAAAGTACTTCTTCGCCTTGCGGCAGTAGGTACAGCTAGGCGTTGTATAGAGCTTGACTGCCATCGCAAACCCTCCAGTCTTGCGTTATCTATATATAGAGAATTTAATATAGTGTTGGCTGGAGGTCAACCCAGAACCTGCTAAGAACCTTGTTGATGGGTTTCCGGCAAGTCACGCTGCGGACGAGGTTTGCACGCGTTCAGACCCGGCTAGGAGGTTTGCTCCGGTCTCATGCCCCCAAGTCACGGCGCCGTACCGGTTTACCGGATGCGCCATCAACAGGGTTCCGGGTAGGTTATGTCAGGTCGCCACCTGGCGCTGGAAGGCTTCGTCGAGCTTCTTCTCAATCCGGGAGAGCTGTTCCTCATCCTGAATGCGGAACCACTCCAGGACTGCCTGGTCGAACTGTTCCATGCCGATCTCGTCGTCACCGTAGTGCGCCAGAGAGTTCGCCAGGTACACGGTGAAGACGACGTCGCGGTACTCGACCGGCGACAGGGTCGGTGTATGGTGGAACTTGATCGCACTGATGAGCGCCTCCGGGAAGTTCCACTTCTGGGCGATCATGGCTCCAATCTCGGAGTGGTTGAGACCGGCGGACAGGTCCTCGAAGGTCTCGGTGGGAATGCCCTTCTCACGACAGAAGTCGTTGATGCGGTCAATGAGCTCGGGATGCACTGATGAGAAGATGATCTTCCCCATGTCGTGGAGAATGCCCCCGACGTAGACATCGTCCAGAATTTCTCTCTTCCTGGTGACGCTCTTTGCCAGGTTGTAGGCGTAGAAGGCGGTGCGATAGGAGTGCTCCCAGAGCCGTTTGACCTCGGCGCTGTCGGTTCCCAGGATCTTCTGGGTTCCGTAGGAGTAGAGGAGGTTCTTCAGGCCGCGCATGCCGACGAGCTTCACGCCCTCAACAATGTTGTCGACCTTCTTCGGCAGCATGTACTGCGCCGAGTTGACTACCTTCAGAAGGTCCGCGGTGAGAGCGGGGTCGGTGGAGACCGCCCGGGCAATGTCGGATATGTCGGAATCCGGATCGGAAATCATCGACTGAAGCTGGACTATGTTCTCCGGGAACTGCGGCAGCGCTTCGATCTCCTTCACGATCCGCGAGGAGATCTGCTCCAGGTTCTCCAGGCGCACTTCGGACATGGGAATGCTGATCTTGGCGATCGTTTCGCCGTTCTCCGTGTCAATGTCGAAGGCATCCTCGTTCAACCCGATCTTTTTGAGCATGAGAACAAGTATGACGATGCCAAGGCCGGCGCCTTCGGAGTCATCCAGGACCGTCGTGAGGGCTTCCTCGAGGGAGTTGAAGGCTCGCGACCGGGCAATCCGGTCGTAGACGCGGATCTGCTCCTTCTTCGTGATCGGGGTGTTGTTGATCACGTAGAGGTTCAAGACCCGGCCCTTCGCGTGAAAGACCACCTTCACCCAGAGGCCCGCTTCCTTCTGCTTCTCGAGATAGTGGTTGATGTTGTCGAGGGTCTCCTGCTTGAAGTTCTTCATCCCCTCGGCGTAGTCCTCGGGGTCCCGGATCTGGAGCTCCTTCTCCTGGAAGTAGACGCGCTTGGTATTGGCCTTCTTGGCGTTGACCGCAAGCTCCCGCAGACAGTAGGCAAGGGCGTCCTGGAGCTTCTCCTGACCCATCTCCTTCAGAAATACCGTGAGGATCTTCTCGAGATAGACTTCAGTTTCGTGGGGGAGGGTGTAGGACTTGACCGTCAGGGGCACGGCGCTGCGTGCCGCCTGCAAAACCTTCGCCGAATCGACCTTTTTCGCCATGAAGACAACCTTGCTGACAGAATCCGGCTTCAGTATATGGTGCTATGGAGTCATGTCAACTGACTGGTGGCCGATCCTGGACTCGCGGCGGGGTGATCCTCGGCTGACTGTTGGCTGACCGTCTGCGGATCGCCCGCTGATGCAGTGCCGAGCGTCCGGGCGCGTCGGTATGGCCGGTCTAGTTGCCGAACTCCTTCATTGTCCGCGCCATCTCCCGCAGACGCGCCTGCACCAGATCGTTGATGGAGCCCCGCTCGAAGGTGCCGTCTCCGGCCTCTTGCCCGGCGCGCTTGCCGGTCAGGATCTCAAGGCCCTCGTCGATCGTGTCCACGGCGAAGATGTGGAACAAGCCGTCGGCCACGGCCTGCTGCGTCTCCCGGGAGAGAATGAGGTTCGGCACGTTCTTCCGTGGAATGATGATTCCCTGCTCGCCGGTCAGGCCGACTTTGCGGCAGATCTCGTAGAACCCCTCGACCTTTTCACTGATCCCGCCGACGGGCTGGATCTGCCCCATCTGGTTCACAGATCCGGTCACCGCAATGTCCTGGCGGAGCGGAACCTCGGTGATGGACGAGAGGAGGACATATACCTCCGTCGAGGAGGCGGAGTCCCCGTCCACCTCTACGTAGGACTGCTCGAAGGCAACGCTCGCGTGGATGGACAAGGGAAAGTCCCGGGCGTACTTCGCCTGGAGGAACCCCTGAAGGATGTAGATTCCCTTGTCATGAATCTCGCCGGAAAGGCCGGACTCCCGCTCTATGTTGATGATGCCGTCGTCCCCGGGGGCGGTGCGCGCCGTGATCAGGACGGGTCGGGCGAAGGCGTAGTAACCGCGGTCCACAATGGCGATTCCGTTGATCCGGCCGACCAGGCGGTCTTCCACGTCAATGAGGAGCTCACCGCTGAGGATCTGCTCGTCGATCTTCTCTTCGGGCATGTTGTGGAGGTATTGCCGCTCCCAGAGCGCCCGCTCGACAATGGTGCGGTCGACTTCCGAAGCACCGAGCTTGCCGGCCCAATAGGCGGACTCCCGGATCAGGTCGGCAATCAGGCTGAAACGTGTGCTGAGCTTGTCCCGGATCTCCGCCATGCGAACGCCGTACTCGACTACACTCGCCATGCCGTCCGCCGTGAGCGCAGGGAGCCCCTCTTCCCGGCAGATCATCCGCATGAAGCGGATGTACTGCGCCGTGGTGTCCGGGGTGCGCGGCATGACCAGGTCAAACTCCGCCGGGACTTTGAAGAGCTTGGCGAAGTCCTCGTCGGAGTAGAAGAGGAGGTCGTAGAGGGGTTCCGCTCCCATGAGAATGACCTTGAGATCCACCGCAATCGGTTCCGGCTTGACCGGACCCCCGTGGGGATTTGGCGCGGCGGGCCCGCGAATCTCCGCGGTTCCCTCATCCAAAGTGCGCTTCAGCTCGTTCCACACCTCCTCCTGACCGAGCACATCCTCGGCGCGGAGCATGAGGTAGCCCCCGGATGCGCGCAGCACCGAGCCCGCCCGGAGCATCATGAAATTGCTTCGCGGCTCGCTTCCCGGTTCCTGGACGAAGTCCTGGGTTCCGAAGAGATCGGCGTATTGGCCCCGGCGCTCGAAGACGATGGGCGCCCGGGTTGCGCCGCTGTTGTCCACCAGAATGTTCACGCCGTAGCGCTGCAGGAGCTCCCGGCGCTCCTCATCGTTCTCCTCCGGCTCGGCCGCAAAGAGGTCGAGATGCTCGAGCACGTCCTCCCGCAGGGAGGCGAGGTAGTCGTGAACGCGGTCGTCGTGGAAGCGTTCTCGTACGTGGTCGAGGACCGCGTCGATCTCCGGGCGGAGCTTCTCAACGCGGAGCCGGTGGATCTCATCCTCCGCCTCGTCGCGCTCGTAGCGCAGTCGGGCGAAGGTGCGGTTGAGCTGGTCCATGTAGGTGAGATACTTGGCCCGGATGGACTCCCACTCGGCCCGGTCGAGCTTGCCCCGGGCCACCTGGTCCTGAAGGGTATCAAAGCTCACCGCCTTGCCGTTGCGAACCGGCATGAGGTCGGTGCGTTTCTCCTCGTTCTCGTTTCTGTGGACAATTCGGAAGCCCTCTTCCGCGAGGTCGTCTTCCAGCTCAGCGAACGCTGCGTTCTCCTTGTCTTCGACTTCCAGAATCAGCCGATCCCGTTCCTGCTTGAAGGCTGCATTGTCGGAAAGAACGGCCACGACCGATCGGATGGTCTCCATGAGGCGCTTCAGGGATTGCCGGAACTCCCGGCCCTCTCCGGGCGAGAAGTAGAGCACCCGCGGCTTGTCCGGATCCTGGAAATTGTAGACGCAGGCAATGTCGTGAAGCCGGTCGGTATCGACGGCGTACTCCTCCAGAATGCTCTGGACCGCCGTGCGCTTGCCGGTTCCGGCGGCCCCGGTCACGAAGACGTTGTATCCCTTGCCGCGCATCTCAATGGCCATGCGGAGTGCCCGCAACGCCCGGGGTTGCCCGATGATGTCGAAGGTGCCCCGTCCGTCGTCGACGGCGCTTATCTCTTCGGGGTCCACCGCGAAGGCGACGTCCTCTGGGGCGAGACGATTTGTTGCATCGTGAACGGAGGCCGTCTCTCTCGCGTTCGCAAGGGGGAGTTTGGTGACCGTGCTGTACTGTTTCTTCATGGCTGGATCTATCGTGTAGTCTGCAGGTTAACATAGTATCAATGCCGGGGTAAAACAAGAGGCGCCCGGCGCGCCTGCCCCTGCCGTCGGTTGCAAATGCCACCTTGACCGCTATAATGGGCCCATGCTGCTTAAGGAGTTGGATCAGTACTTCCGCGGCTATCTCGCCATCGATGACATGGCCGGCATCGATCCGTCCCTGAACGGCGTACAGGTCGGCCGAAGCGACAGCCCGATCACGAAGGTGGCCTTTGCGGTGGATGCCTGTCTCGAGACCTTCGAGCGCGCCCGAGAACTGGGAGCGCAGGCCCTCGTCGTGCATCACGGCATCTTCTGGGGAAAGGAACAGCCCCTCACGGGTCATCACTACACGCGGATCAAACACCTCATGGATCACGATCTGGCGTTGTATGCGATTCATCTGCCCCTCGATCAACATCCTGATGTGGGTAACAACATTCAGATGGCCCGCGCTCTCGACTTGCAGAAGGTGGAAGCCTTCGGCGAGTTCCGCGGCGCCGCTATCGGGTATCGTGGCAAGCTCGCGTCGGCGAAGAACCTGGAAGAGATCGTGACGAAGCTGTTCGGCTCGGTGGAGAGCGTGATCCAGACCCTCCCGTTCGGTCCGGAGCGTATCCAGCGAATCGGCATTGTTTCCGGCGGCGCGCCGGGATCGGTACACGAGGCTATCCGAAAGGGTCTCGACTGCTTCCTCACCGGGGATGCATCCCACACGGTCTATCACGCCGCCCTGGAAGAGGGGATCAACGTCATCTTCGGCGGCCACTACAATACGGAAACCTGGGGAGTCGCGGCACTGGCACGGCGGCTCTCGGATGACACCGACCTGGAAACCGTCTTCATTGATGTGCCGACCGGGTTGTAGCACCCGCCGCGGGCTGCGCCCTACCGGTCCGGTACACCTGCGCGACGGGCCAGAGGAGATACATGGCAACGAGGAAGGAAACGCTGCGGCCGCTTCTATTGATCGTATTGATCGTCGCCGCGGATCAGATAACAAAGTTTCTGGTGGTGCAACACATCACCCCCCTGGCCGAGGGCGGCCCGATCATCCAGGTGTTCGGCGAGTTCGTCCGATTGATCCATGCGCGCAATCTCGGTATTGCCTTCAGCATGGGACACGGCCTCGATGAGGGGGTGCGATCGATACTTTTCGCCGCGTTGCCTGCGGTTGTACTCATCTTCCTGATGGTCTACTACTTCCGCACCGATGAGCTTACGCAACTCCAGCGATGGGCCCTTGTGGGAATCGTCGGGGGCGGGGTGGGCAATCTGATCGATCGGGTGTTTCGTTCGGCCGGAGTGGTGGACTTCATAGACGTGAAGATCTACGGCCTCTTCGGCATGACGCGCTGGCCGACGTTCAACGTGGCGGATGCCAGCGTCGTCGTATGCGGCATTCTCCTGGTCGCCACCATGTTTATCGGGGAAGGATCAGCGGAGCATGAACAAGAAGGTTAACACGGTACTATTCATCATCGGCGCGACGATCGGCAATGTGCTCTTCATGACGATCGTCTTTCTGGTCCTCTTCATCCTGTTCGGGCGCTTTCTCGCGCCGGTGCTGCCGCCGACGGCGGACCAGATCGCCGTGGTCATCATATTCGTCGGCTCAATCGTCCTGACATACTTCGCCTACCACCAGGTGATCAAGATGCTGACCAATCGGGTGGACATGGAGAAGTACTTCGATCCGATTTTCAAGAGGAAGAAGCAGGAATAGAGCAGCCGGACCCATCCGGTGTGCGCCTTACTCTGCGCGGGTACCTCCTAGTACCCGTCGGACATGGCGCGGTTCTGGTCCTTCTTGTAAAGCTCGTTGTAGACGTAGCCGCGGTTCTTGAGCTTGTCTTTCACGTCCTGGGGAAAGGGCATATGGCGCCAGAAGATTCCTCTGACCTCACGATCGAGCTTCTGCGTCCCTTCCGCCTCTTTTGTCAGCCAGAGCACATAGTCTTGAACGAAGGCGTCCTTTACGTCGCCCTTCATGCGCCGTTCACTGAACCACTGGTAGTACCAACCGGTAAGGCCCTCTTCCATCCAGTAGTGTTGCGCCTTCTCCTTGGCAATCTGCCAGCGGAGGTCGCCGAGGGCGGCGATAATCGCCTCTTTCAGATCCTTGGCGAA
>CAZZIE010000132.1:0-4826 GCA_964654185.1 uncultured Spirochaetaceae bacterium
AATCTGGAAGGTGCTCTGCACGATCACCGGCGCAAGACAGTTCGGAAGGATGTGCCTGAATATGATGCTCGCATCTGCAATGCCGGCGGCCTGTGCGGCAACGACGTAGCTCTGCTCCTTGGCGGCGAGCACCGACCCCCGGACCAGGCGCGCGTAGATCGGCACGCTGGCGATCCCCGTCGCGATCATGACGTTGGTCACCCCCACCCCGAGCACCGTCACGACGACAATGGCGAGAAGTATCCCCGGAAAGGCGATCATGATATCGATGAAGCGCTGCGTGATGATGTCGAGGCGTCCTCCGTAGTAGCCGCTGATCGCCCCGATCGGCACGCCGATCACGATCCCGATTACCACGGAGATAATGCCGATGTTGAGCGAGATCCGCCCGCCGTAGAGCATGCGGCTGAGGAGGTCGCGTCCGAGCTCGTCGGTGCCGAGCCAGTGCTCGGCGCTTGCCGGCTGCAGGCGGTCAATAACCGAGGTCTCCGTGGGACTGTGCGGCGCAACAACCGGAGCGAGGAGGGATGCAAAGACGAAGGTCCCAATGATCACGAGGCCTACGACGGCGCCACGGTTGCGTACCAGATGGCGCACGACCGCGCGGGTCTCGCTCTGACGCTTCCGGCGCGCCCGCTCGGCCTTCAATACCTCGGGACTCTTCTCCGCCTGGGGTTCGCTCTCAGCCGCCCGTCGACGCATCTGTGCCTGGCTCACCGTCTCACCCCCCTTATGGTCTTGCCGCTTCTCATGAATCCTCCTGGCCCTGGTAATGAATGCGCGGATCCAGGAAGGCGTAGATAATGTCCACGACGAGATTGATGATGACGAAGAGAAAGGCCAGGAGCATGACCGTACCCTGGACGACGGGATAGTCTCGGCGCAGGATCGAATCGACGAGGAGTCGCCCGACGCCGGGCCAGGCGAAGACGGTCTCCGTGAGCACCGCACCGCCGAGGAGTATGCCGAATTGAAGCCCAAGCACCGTGACCACCGGAATGAGGGCGTTCTTCAGGGCGTGCTTGTACACAACGACGCGCTCGGCAAGGCCCTTCGCCCGCGCCGTGGTGATGAAGTCCTGCCGGAGCACGTCGAGCATGCTCGACCGGGTTATCCGCGCCATGAGGGCGGCGCTTGCAAGGCCGAGAGTGATGCTCGGGAGGATGATGTGACGGATCGAGCCCATGCCCGTCGGCGGTAACCACCGCAGGGTCACCGAAAACAGTAGCTGGAGCATGAGGGCGAGCCAGAATACCGGCGCAGCGACTCCGACAAGCGCCACGAACATGCTGCCGTTATCGAAGAGCGAGTTCCGTCGGGTCGCCGACACAATACCCGCGGACACCCCGATGATGGTCGCAATGAACAGCGATACACTCGCAAGCAGCAGCGTCCGCGGGAAGCGCTCCCCGAGCTCGGTGGTGACGGGGCGGTTGCTGAAGACCGATCGGCCGAGATCGCCCTGGACGAGATTCGAGATGAAGTTCCAGTACTGTACGGGAAGCGGTTCATCGAGACCGTAGCGCTCCCGCACCTGCTCAATATACGCCGGTGTGGCCTGCACCCCGGCAAGCGCCCGGGCGGGATCTCCGGGCAGCAGGCGGATGATGGAGAACACAATGATCGACACGCCAATGACTACCGGTACGGTGAGCAGAAGCCGTCGAAGGATGTACTGATACACGGGTGATAGCCTCCTAAGGTGCGCCGTTTCCGCGAACCGCCCGCTGTTCGGGGAAACGGGACGGGGCCGAGCCGGTTGTTCCGGCGGTCGGCCCCGTCAGCAGGTACAGCGCCGCTCCCCGTGGGAGCGACGACTGAACCCCAAGCGTACAGACGCTTTTGCTGTCAATGCTGCTACTGAACGAAGCGGGCATCCCATGCGCTGAGGTTCTCGAGGGGATGGTGAATCAGGCCCTCTACGTAGGTGCGGTTGGCGTTGACCTGGCCCTGGTTGTAGAGGAAGATCCACGGCGCATCGTTCCAGATGAGCTCGATTGCCTCGCCGTAGAGCTGCTCGCGACGGGACTGGTTGGTCTCGACGCGCGCCTCATCGAGGAGCTCGTCGACCTCTTCGTTTTCGTAGAAGCCGCGGTTGTTCCCATTCGGGTTCCACTGCCTGCTGTGAAGCAGCGCGTAGAGGCCGTAGTCCGCGTCCAGGGTTACCGTTCCCCAGCCCAGCATGAAGGCGTCGTACTCCGCCTCCTCGGGGGGCTGACCGGTGAAGCTGAGGTAGCTCGACCACTCACGGGTCTCGAGGGTTGCATCGATCCCGACCTCGGAGAGCTGGTCCTGAATGACCTCGGCTACCGTCGCGTCGAGGGGATACCGGCCGGTGGGATGATGGATGGTCATCTCGAAGCCGTCGGGATAACCCGCCTCGGCAAGAAGCTCCCGGGCGCGCTCGGGATCGTACTCGTAGGGTCCAACGGACTCATGCCCGAAGACGGCCGGCACAACCGGTGCATCTGATACGGTGAAGCCTTCGAAGAGGCCGTTCACGATCTCTTCCTTGTTGACGGCGTAGTTCAGTGCGCGACGCACGCGCTCGTCGTCAAAAGGCTCCTTGAGATTGTTGAAGCCGATGTAGATTGTGCGAACGCTCTCCTCACGGACAACCTCAATGTTGGGATCGCCTTCGAGGCGGTCGACTTCCTGCGGCGGAACGCGCATCATTGCGTCGACCTCACCGGTCTCCAGGGCAACGATCTGTGCGGATGACTCGGGAATGAACTCGAACACCACATTCGGGATCGCCGGGACATCGCCGTAGTAGTCCTCATTCACCTCAACGACAATGTTCTCACCGCGATTCCACTCAACCATCTCGTAAGGTCCGGTGCCGATCGGCTCCTCAATGGTCTCATCCGGTCCGAGACCCTCGAGCTGAGCCGGGCTCACAATGCTGATGAAGCTGTGAGAAAGGTGCGAGAGGATTGGTGCGAAGGGCTGAGCCAGGGTCAGCTGCAGCTCGTACTCGCTTACCGCCTCGATCTCCTCGACGTCGCCGAGCAGGAAGGCGTAGGCGGCTCCCACATCCGGATTCACGAATCGGCGCAAGTTCACGGCGACGGCCTCGGCGTTCAGGGGCTCTCCGTCGTGGAACTCGACACCCTCGCGGATCTTGAAGGTCCACACCGTAGCATCATCGTTGGACTCCCAGCTCTCGGCGAGCATGGGCGTCAACGAACCGTCCTCCTCCATGTAGATCAGACGTTCCGACACGTGCTCCGAGACGGTTGCCGCCGGTGCCGAGGTCATGCGGACCGGATCCAGGGACTCGGGCTCCGCACCCATCGCAATGGTCAGCGTATCACGCTGCTCTGCCGGCTCGGCCTCCATGGACTCTTCTTGTCCTGCAGCGAAGACCGTACCGACTCCGGCCAATGCGATCATCACCAATACGAGAAGTAGACGTACGGGACGATTCATGGCTGCCTCCTTTATAGAAATGACTGGCTGGGAGTATATTTATGCATGTTGGCGAAGGTCAAGTGCCGAAATGGACTTCAGCTGTACGGGCGAGTTCAGGCGCCGCCGGGCTCAGACGCTCCCGGCCCTAGACCGTCACGATCACCGCCACGAAAAGCAGTCCGGCGCCGACGAAGCGCTGCACGATCGTTCCGGTCCCGGCGTGCTCCATGTGGTGCCCCTGTCCCAGCCGGTTCAACACGAAGAGGAGCGCAATGCTCCAGAGTCCCCGGGTTGCATACAGAATGTTTGCCTGGGGCGCCTCGGAGAAGAGGCTGAGCACCGAGACGAAGAGCGCGAACTGCACCGCCATGAAGAGAGATCCCAGCAGCAACGACCGCACCTCCTCGCCGCCCGGGACCGGGCGGTCCTGCGCGGCACGCCCCGCGCGGCCGGCCGCCCCAACCCCTCGCGCCTGCCGAACCTGCACAACGAGCCCGCCAATGCCCACGGGCACGGAGAAGAGCGCAACCAGGATCAGGAGCGACGCGAGGAAGGCCGCGTTTCCGAGCGGACCGGACATCTCGGCTATCACGGAGTCGCTCGCAGCGAAGAAGAGGGTGGAGCCGATAGTGGCAAGGATGGGCAGGAGGTCGAAGGACTTCGCGTCGCCCCGACGGAACCCGATCAGAAACACCGCGGCGGTCGCAAGAACTGCGGCGATCCATATCTGAGGCGGCACCGGCTCGGCAAAGACCAGGGCGACAATGGCGGGGACGAAGAGCACCTTCATGCCCATGAGTGGCGTCTGAATACTCGAATCGCCGGTGCGCAGAGCCAGAATAACCAGGATCTGACCAATGAGAAAGAAGGCTGCGTTCAGAAAGGGCCAGAAGGAGTGAAACACCAGCGTGCCGCCGCTGAGAACAAGGGCGACCCCTCCAACCACCAGGGCGGAGGCGAGATTCGTGACGCTGAACTGCAGCGCCATGTTGATGCCGCCCCGGAGCGCCCGACGGATGTAGAAGCTTGCAAAGGTGTAGAGCAGTCCCGCCAGGAGGGGTCCGCCGATTTCGAGCATGCAACGACTCTATACGGTAGGGCGCGCCCTGGACACCGGGCCCACCGCCTGGACACCGGGCGCGGCGCCGACTAGCGGGACGACTCGCCGCCGTCGTCGGCCCTGTACCGGAAGCGCTTGATCTTCTTGGTGGGAGTGCGCTCGAAGGGCTCCTCCTGCAGGTCCATCTTCGAGACCCGGGAGTAGCGGTTGAGCCGCGCGTTAACGCGCTTCCGCAGGTCGTTCAGGAACTCCTGGGCGTGCTCCCGGGCACCCTCCAGGTCAACCGACGGCAGGGCGTCGCCGAGGCGCTCGGCGAGCTTCTCCACGTTGATGCGCACCCGCGCCACCAGGG
>CAZZIE010000132.1:4836-11743 GCA_964654185.1 uncultured Spirochaetaceae bacterium
CTCGACCACCTCGTCCGCCTCGATCGCAGCCTCGATCTCCTCGGGGAAGATGTTCTCGCCGCTCGGCCCGATGATGGTCGTCTTCAAGCGACCGCGAATGTAGACGTACCCGCGCCGGTCGACTGTCCCCAGGTCTCCGGTGCGCAGCCATCCATCTTCGGTGATGGTTTCGGCAGTCGCTTCGGGATTGCGGAAGTAGCCCTTCATGACGTTGGGGCCGCGCACCTGAATCTCCCCCAACATGTCGATGCCTGCGCCACCGGCCTGCGTTGCGTGCACCGCATCGCGGGGAACGTCGGCATCGTTCTGAGACTGGGGGACAATGCGGACCTCGACGTCGTCGAGGGGCCGGCCCGCGGCGCGGAAGCGTGTGTGCCCCGCATCGGTGCCGACGATGAGCGGGCTGGTTTCGGTGAGACCGTAGCCGATTGCGTAGGGGAAGCGTCCTTCCCTGAGGAAGCGCTCGGTGTCCTCCGAGAGGGCGGCGCCGCCGATCCCGAAGAAGCGCAGGGAGCCGCCGAAGAGCCGCTTCACCTTGCCGGCGGCGACGCGGTGGATGAGCACGCGAACCGGGTGCATCCGCCGGAGCAGTCCCGGCAGCTTCGCGAGAACCGGGGCCACCCGGGAGCGGTAGATCTTCTCCATGATGAGGGGAACCGAGAGCATCATGGTCGGCTTGACCTCGGCGAGCGCCGGCAGGAGCGAGGAGATGACCGGCGGGCCGGACAGATAGGTGATCGAGGCGCCGGCGCGAAAGGGAATGAGAAACCCGATGGTGCACTCGTAGGTGTGCGCCAGTGGCAGAATGGACAGGAGCCGATCGTTCTCACCGACGGCGACCATCTCCAGGGTGCTCACCACGTTGGACACCAGATTGCCGTGGCTCAGCATGACGCCCTTCGGCGAACCGGTGGTGCCGGAGGTGTAAATGATGGCGGCCACATCTTCGGGATCGGGCCGGGCCGCGAAGATCGCATTTGGGTCGATGTTGGGCCCGGACGTCCCGGGAGCGCCGCCCTCCGCGAGGGCTTCATTGGCCAGAGCCTCAACGGTAACGACCGGCGCCGGTTGTGAATCGCCTTCAACATGAGACTGCAGCGCCTCAGATACCACGACCAGGCGCGGCTCGGCGTGACGGAGAATGCTCTTCACCTGCTCGCCGTGAAAGTCCGTCAGAATGGGGACAATGACCGCCCCCATTGCGGTGGTCGCCAGATAGCTCATGCCCCACTCGGGGCTGTTCTCGGCAAGGAGGGCCACCCGGTCGCCGGGTTGCACACCGCGGCGCTGCAGAGCCGCAGCAATTCCCGCTGCGGCGATGAAGGCCTCTCGATAGGTGTAGGCGTGTCCGCCCCTGAGCGCGAGAGCCGGCCGTTCAGAGTGGCGATCCGCACTCTGTATGAGGAGGTCCTTGAGGGTTTCTACTTCTTTCACTGACATGGGCTACCCGCAGGATACTACCGGTACGGCCGGTGGACAACCATGTAAACGCAGATACAAATGCAAGAGGCGGGGCCCCGGCGGTTGCCGGAAACCGGCACCGACAGCGGCTTGCCAAATCCGCAAAAATGTCGCATCTTGTGGCGTACGCGATGCAGCACGGCCACGGCCGTGCCGGCTTTTTGATCGTATCCCCGCACCTCACGGTTACACCCAAAAAGTTCCTGCAGGTCGCGCGTTCACGGAACACCCGGTTTGGTTCTGCTGTTCAGACTTTCCATACAAGGAGTGCATCATGCCTAAGCGGTCATACAAAGGAGACAAACGTCGCCGAGAGATCGAAAAGAAGAAGAAGAAGGACGCCAAGTTTCAGCGCAAGATAAGCGGTGAAACCAAGGGGCCCGAAGGGGACAAAGCCTACCTGGAGTACCTCAATCCCAGCGGTCCCGTCCGCAACGACATGGGGATGGAGGAAGAAGAAGACGACTCCGAGGAGTCGGAAGACCAGGACGAGGGCGGCAGCGGCGACGACGAGTGACCCGCCCCTTCGGCGCCGGCACCAGGCGCCCGGCCACGCCACTTCGCGTCGAGCCGGCTCCAACCATGCTGCACCGGCGGCGCCCGCTGGACGTGCGTCCAGTCACACCGCGTCGGCGGCGCAGCGAAACCCGGTGTTTCCCGTAGCGGAGTCCGGGGTGTTGCCGGTCCGTGCCGCCACGCGATAGCGATTGCAGTAGGAGTCGTGACAGAGGTAGGATCCGCCTCTGGTGACCCGCGCCTGCCCGGTGGGCGGGCCGGTCGGATCCTCCCGCGGTCCCGAGACGTGGTAATCGGGACTCCACCAGTCCGCACACCATTCCCAGACGTTTCCACTCACACAGTAGAGACCGTACCCGTTGGGCGCGTACGTCCGTGCCGGAGCGGTCCCGATGTATCCATCCTCAGCCGTATTGATCCGCGGGAAAGCGCCCTGCCAGATGTTGCACATGTGCCTCCCGCCGGGCGTGAGCTCATCTCCCCAGGGGAAACGCTTCTGCTCCAGACCACCCCGGGCGGCGTACTCCCACTCCGCCTCCGTCGGGAGGCGCTTACCGGCCCACGCGGCGTAGGCCTGGGCATCGTTCCAGGAGATCTGTACCACCGGATGGTCCATGCGGCGCCGGATGTTCGACCCCTTCCCCTCGGGGTGACGCCAGTCGGCACCTTCGACGGCGAGCCACCACTGCAGTCCCGGCACCTGCCGCACCTGCCGGCGCTTCACCGCCTGCTTCGACACCAGAAGATGAAAGACGAAGCACCAGCCGTAGCGCTCTCCCTCGGTCACGTAGCCGGTGTCGTCGACGAACTCGGCGAACTGCTCATTCGTAACCGTGTGTGCATCCATGCGGAAAGGCGACAGCGTCACCTCCCGCACCGGCCCCTCACCGTCCGCCGCAAAGCCGACCGCATCCTCCGTGCCCATGAGGAAGCTACCTCCTGCAAGGTCGATGAGTACGTCCTCGTGGCGCACCACGCCGGAACGGCCGCGTTCTTCGGCATGGCTCCGTGGATCGGCGTGACCGCGTTCATTCGCGCGGCCGCGGCCGTGCGGGGGTTGGGCGCCGTGCGAATGTTCGGCGCCATGCGCGTGACTCGGCGCGCAGCACCCGTGTTCACCGCCGGCGTCATCGTGCATTGCTGCCCTCCGGGGGTGGGCCGATCCAGGTGAAGGGGTTGTGGGCGACCTCCCAGAGGTGGCCGTCGGGGTCGGCGAAGTATCCGGAGTAGCCGCCCCAGAAGACCTCCTGCCCCGGTTTCACCAGGATGGCGCCCGCGTCGACCGCCTGCTTCAGAAGAGCGTCGACCTCTTCAGGAGATGCCACGTTGTGGGCCAGGGTCACACCGCGAAAGACGGTGCCGGGGGTGTCTGCGCCCGTAGTGCCGCCGCCGGGTGCCGTTTCGCGGTCTACGCGGTCGCCACCGTCCGGCCGGGCACCATCGGCGGGAGCGGCGCGATCGGTGGGATCGGCGGGATCGGCGCGATCGGCTTCGACCTCCGCATCCTCCGCAAGCTTGTCCCAGGGATAGAGAGCGAGCCAGGTGCCGTTCAGATCAAAGAAACTGATGGCTTCGTCATTACTGCGCAGGGGCAATCCCAGGCCCTCGGCGTAGAACCTCGTCGCCCGTTCGAGATCGGCGACACCAAGCGTTACCATGCTGATGCGAGCTTCCATGGTCCCGACTCTATTGCGGGCATGCCGCCTGGTCAACGCCGGGCACGTCCACGCCGGGCACGTCCACGCCGGACACGTCCACGCCGGACACGTCCACGCCGGGCGGCGGCCGCGCCGGGCCCGGGGCGCTTGCCATGAGCTGCGCATGCCAATTAAGCTGCGGAGGCCCCGGCACAGGAAGCGGCGGCCGGATAATCGTATCGAAAGGAAGCTGCGTGAAGCATCCATGCCCAGGAGATCCGTTTCCAGGCGGCTCGAACCCAGGTTCATCAAGGGCGAGCACGTGCTTTCCCGTCGGCCGGCCTATCCTCATTCTCCTCTTCATGGCCGTGCTGGTGATGCTGCCGATCGCTGCCGTCTCGGCGCAGGCCGAAGGGGCGACGGGCCTGATCCGCGCGGACCTGCCCTGGTGGGGGTGGTCGCTACTGCTCTTCGGTTTCACCCTGGTTCTCGGGGTACTTGCCGTGATCGCCGGAGTCGGCGGCGGGGTGCTCTTCGTACCCATTGTGAGCGCTCTCTTTCCCTTCCATCTGGACTTCGTTCGAGGTGCCGGGCTCATGGTCGCCCTGGCGGGAGCACTCTCGGCGGCGCCGACGCTGCTGCGACAACGTCTGGCGAGTCTGCGTCTGGCCATTCCCTTTGCTCTCCTGGGCGCCGTCGGCGCGGTGGCGGGGGCCACGGTCGGCCTGGCTATTTCGACGGAGTTGGTGGAAATTGCTCTCGGGGTTGCGATCCTCGGCATTGTTCTGGTCATGCTCCGGGCGCGGCGTTCCGATTTCCCGAATGTGGAACGTCCGGATGCGCTTTCCAAGGCTCTGGCCATTCACGGCATCTACTGGGAAGCTCATGAGCAGCGCAATGTTGCATGGCGGATCCACCGAATGCCTGCAGGTCTCGTTGCGTATGTCGGCATCGGATTCCTGGGCGGAATCTTCGGCCTGGGGGCCGGTTGGGCCAACGTACCGGCCCTTAACCTGCTGCTCGGCGCACCCGTGAAGACGGCGGTCGCAACGAGCGGACTGGTCATGACAATCAACAGCAGTGCGGGCGCCTGGGTCTACCTGAACAACGGCGCGGTACTGCCGCTCATTGCAGTTCCATCAGTCGCCGGCATGATGCTCGGGACCCGCGTCGGCGCCCACCTTCTGGGGAAGGTGCAGCCGAAGGTTGTGCGGCTTGTGGTAATTGCGATCCTCCTGACCGCCGGGCTCCGGTCAATCCTGGCCGGCGTGGGCGTCATGTGAGGAAGGTGTAGTATGGAAGGCGAGATGAGCTCCAAAGGCAAGGATCAGACTCACCGAACCGGCGCGTCGGGGGAGCAACCGCCGCAGGATCACCCCGCGGCGTCGAGGGAGCAGCCGACACCGCCGGGAGGGCATCCGGCATCGGCCGAGGGCGGACCACCGCGGAACGGCGACGTCGAGAAGCGCTACGCCGCCATTCTGCAGTGGTTCGTCATTGGAGCATTCGCCCTGCTTCTCGCGAGCTTCGTGCTCTTCGGAGCAGGGATTCTCCCTGCGGCAGTCCCTGCGGAACGCGTGCCCGAGTTGTGGGGACTGTCGGCCCGGGAGTACAGTCGGGAGACCGCCTTCCCGACCGACTGGGCGTGGGTCCGGTATCTCGGCAACGGAGACGTTCTGAACCTCGCAGCCCTTGCGCTCATCGGTGCGGCAACGCCCATCTGTTTCGTCGCCCTGGCGGTGATGTACCTGCGCCGTCGGGATTATGCGTATGCCCTCATGGCGTTCCTGGTCATCGCCGTTCTGGTGATCGCCGCCAGCGGACTTGTGGGGGTGGAATAGGGTTTCCGGCACGGCACGCGCGGTCCTTGCGGCTCGCCGTTACGCCCCGGCCGGGGACGAGCTCACCGGCAACGGCGCCGTGCCGTGGCAGTTGCGGTAGAGCTTCTCGCTCCCGCAGTGGCAGGGCTCATCCGGCGCCGGGCGGTGTACCGGCGGGAACTGTTGCGAGACTCGCACCTCTTCCGCCAGGGCCGTGAATCCCGGCAGTGTGTGCTTATAGAAGTCATACCATCCCCGACAGAGCCAGCTCATGCCGGCCTCCGTCCCCACCGCATCTGTCCCCGCCGCCTCCGGCTGGCCGAACGCCCCGGTCATGCCGGGAAGGCGCCGATGTTTCGTGCAGTCCCCGGAGCAGAGGTGGAGGTACGGACATTCCGCGCAGGTGGCGGACCACTGCGCCTTCCGGGCGGCGAAGCGCCGGTACGCCGGACTGCGCTGAAGAGCGCCCCACGCGGTCTCATGGATGTTCCCCAGAAGGGTCTCCTTGGAAACGGCGAAGTCGCAGGGGTATACGTCGCCGGTGTGCTCGACCACGAAGTAGCCGTTGCAGCGGCCGCCCATGGAGCAGACGTTGTAGGTTCCCTTGACCAGATACTCCAGGACCGAATCGAAGTGGCGAATGGAGACGCGACGGGTGTCACGCGGGTACCAGGCATCGTACACCTGGTTCAGGAAGCGGCCCCACTCCTCCCCGGTGATGGCGAAGGGCGCCTTCCGGCCGTCGGGCCCGAACTCGACGCAGGGAATGTACTGGTGGTAGCGGAAGCCTTCGTCGCGGAGGAACTCATACACCTCGGCTCCGCGATGAACATTCGCCTGAGAAACAAGGACCAGGATGTTTACATCGACCTGATGCTTCAGAAGGGTGTCGATGCCTTCGCGCACCCGGGCGTAGGTGCCGCCGCCTGACACGGTTTTGCGGTAGGTGTTGTGGATCTCTTCCGGGCCGTCCAGGCTGACCCCGAGCAGGAAGCGGTAGTCGTGAAAGAGCTGCGCCAGCTCGTCGGTAATGAGCATGGCGTTGGTCTGCAGGCCGTTGGCAACGCGCGCCCCACGAGCACCGTAGGCTTGCTGGAGCTCGACGGCGCGCCGGAAGAAGTCGACCCCCATGAGGGTCGGCTCACCGCCCTGCCAGCCGAAGGAGTGGGTCGGCTGTTCCGTCTCCATGTAGGATGCAACCAGGCGTTCGAGGGTTTCATCGCTCATGCGGTGCCGGGGCGCCCCGGAATAGAGGGACCCGCGGTCGTAGTAGAAGCAGTAATCGCAGCGGATGTTGCAGTCCGCCCCGGCGGGCTTGATGAGCAGGGAGAAGGGCCGCGTGGGTGGCGCGCCGCCGCCACGACTGGTCCGCGCCGGTCCGCCCGCCGGCACCGGCCCTTCCGCCCGCGAGAGTCCCGCCCCCGACGAAGGCCCACCCGCCTGCGCGCGACCGGCCGCCGCTGGTGTGCGTCC
>CAZZIE010000133.1:0-2726 GCA_964654185.1 uncultured Spirochaetaceae bacterium
ACGAAGGCTTATCGAGGCGGAAGTCGCCGGCGACTACGAGGCGGCGACGGGCAGGGTGATCGTGGAGCGGTTCCGCGGCGCGGCGGGCGCCGACACCGGCGGGTGGCTCATTGAGCCCGAAGAGGTGCCGGGGGTGCTGGTAGCGAACCACGGCCCCTTCACCTGGGGACCGACGGCCCACGCTGCCGCGGAAAACGCGGTCGTCCTGGAGGAGGTGTGCCGCATGGCGTACCACACTCTGGCGCTCAACCCGGAGGCGGGTACCGCGCCGCAGCACCTTCTGGACCGGCACTTCCTGCGGAAGCACGGACCGGGCGCCTACTACGGGCAGGGCGCGAGATGATGCCAGGTGAATCCGGAATTCACGGTTCACGCGTTGCCTCGAATCTGGTACCATTACGCTGCAGTGAGTTGTGACGTATGAGCTAACGCAAGCTCATTTCGCGGAATTTCACTGCCAATGCAAAAAGAATTTATGGCGAACATGCAAGTCTGCATCGTCGACGACATTCTTGAAAACGCAAAGTACGTTCGCCGGGTGCTCAAGGACTACTCGGTAACGCTGTTCACCGATCCGCATAAGGCACTGCAGCACTGCACCGAGAACAAGTTCGACATACTCATCACCGATCAGAAGATGCCCGGCCTGACCGGTCTCGAGTTGGTGCGGGCAGTCCGGACCCGGAAGACCGACTTCGTTACGATTGTCATTTCCGCCTACACGGACTCGGAAGATCTGATCGATGCAGTTAACTCGAATGTCATCTATAAGTACGTGGTCAAGCCCTTCTCTCCGAGTGTGCTGTTGCAGCACGTGCACCGCGCTGCAGAGCACCTGACACTCTCCCGAAAGAACGATCGGCTTCAGCAGGCTCTCCGGAAGCAGCATCGCATTCTCGTCGAGGAGAGCCGCGGGGAGCGAAGCGGCTCGGAGTCGATCTTCGATGTCTTCACCGGCGATGATCCGGCAATGCGGCGGACCCAGGAATTGACACAGCTGTACGCCGTCTCGGACGAACCGATCATCATTACCGGCGAGACCGGGACTGGAAAGGAGTTGCTGGCACGAGTCATCCACGCCTTTTCGCCTCGTCGCAACAAGCCCTTTCTGCCCCTGAACTGCTCCGCCTTTCAGGAGAGCATCCTCGAGAGCGAGCTCTTCGGCTACGAGCGCGGCGCCTTCACCGGCGCAGATCGTCCGAAGAGGGGCCTCATGGAAGCGGCGGACGGAGGTACTCTTTTTCTGGACGAGGTCGGCGACCTGCCGGTCACCCTCCAGCCCAAGCTCCTGCGGAGCCTGCAGTTCGGTACCTTCATCCCTGTTGGAGGTACCACTGAGAAACGCGTCGACGTCCGAGTGGTGTCGGCAACGAACAAGAATCTCCGCCAGCTCGTGGAGCGCGGGCTCTTCCGGGAGGACCTGTACTACCGAATCAACGCCTTCCACGTCCATCTGCCGCCTCTTCGGAAGCGCCGCCGCGACATTCTCGCCATCATGGAGCGGATCGCGGACTCCCGGGGTATTCGGGTGCCTGATCTGTCCGGCGAGGCCCGGGAGATTCTCCTGGCCCACGCCTTTCCCGGGAACGTTCGGGAGCTTCAGAGCGTGCTGGAGCGCTTGAGTCTCGCAACCCGCCGGGATGGAGAGGAACCGGTCTGCGGTGACATCATGCGCGCCGCCGTAGATCCCGAGGGGACCTTCCTCGAAGGGCTCGAACAGGAGTCGACTGCCGGGGACCCCGGCGGTCTCCACGCCGCGAACGGCCGTAACAGCTCCCCACCCAATCTCGGGGATATCGCGCCGGGAGAGGCCATCGACCTCAACGCCCGACTGGAGACCTACCGGGAGAACGTCATTCGGCAGGTGTTCCTGCAGGAGGACGGCAACATCTCGCGGACGGCCCGTCGACTTGCCATGAGTCGTCAGGGGCTGAAGAACAAGCTTCGAGAGTTCGGTCTCCTGACGGATCGTAGTGAGCAGCGCGACGAGGTCCCGAATGACGATCTCGCCGAGTGAGCGTCTCGGCGCAGGTCTTCACCGTACGCTTCTCGGGGTTCACGCGCTCTTCAGCCTGGCGAAAGGGATTCTTGCCCTTCTGGTCCTTCCCAACTTTCTTCCCGTCGTGGCCATTGAAGGTGCGGAGGCGCTTGTCGCCGGTAGTCTTGCAATCTTCGTTTCCTGTCCTCGATACGAGTACAAGAGCTACGCCTTCCTGGCCCTTACCGCCGTCGCCGCGGAGGTGTACTTCTTCTACCCCTTCTTCCTGACCTTCGATCCGGCGCAATCCGCCTTCCTGTTGGCGACCTTCTTCGACATGATCGCGCTGATCGGGCTGGCTTCGGCGCCCATCCGGGTTCTCTCGGTGCCTCCCCTCCTCATTGCAGCCTGGACCATCTGGTTGTTCTACGACCGGGTCCGCGGGGAGCCTCCGGTCCTCGTTATCGCCAGTTATGTCATTGCGTTGCTGATCGGTATCCTCTTCACTCTGCTCGTGCGCCTGTGGCGGGAGCACGCGCGGCTCACCGCGAGTTTCCGGGAGACGGAGCGGTTGAATCGACGCCTCGCAACGGCAAGCGCCCGCATCATGGAGCAGCGCCGTCGGGAGAACCTGGCCACCATGACCGCAGGCATTGCCCACGAGATCAACAACCCGATCACGTACCTCGCCGGGAACATGGAGTTTCTGCAGAATCATGTGAACGTGTTGCTTCGCGTCGCCGGTGAT
>CAZZIE010000133.1:2826-11524 GCA_964654185.1 uncultured Spirochaetaceae bacterium
GAACATGGAGTTTCTGCAGAATCATGTGAACGTGTTGCTTCGCGTCGCCGGTGATCAAGGCAAAGCCGGCGATCAAGGCAAGGCCGGTGTTGATGGCGGAGCCGGTGTTGATGGCGGAGAGCTCCCTGCCGAAGTTGCCGAAGCCCGCACCGAAGTTCCTGAGATTCTCGAGAGCTTTCGCACCGGCGTAGATATGATCCAGCGGGTTGTCCAGCGCCTGCAGCACACCTTCCGGGCGGAGCGGCGAGATTCCACAGTGGTCGTGCTGCGTGACATCGTCGATTCGTGCCTCAAAGGGGCCGGGATCTGGCGTGACAGTGCATACACCGCGACTGTGGATGTGCCCCGGGACCTGACGATCGAGGCAGACCCTGCGGACATCTATACGGTGGTAATAAACGTCCTTCGCAACGCTGTCGAGGCCGGCGGCGAGGAGGGACATGTCCATGTCACGGCGAAGGTGCGGGACGAGGTCGATCCTGCGGAGTATCCGGCAGACAACTATTTGGAACACGACGCCGGCCCGGAAAGCCGCGACACCCTGTCGGGGAGCTTTGTGGAGATGCGGTTCTGTGATGATGGCCCGGGAATCCCGCAGGGGGTCCTCCATCGTGTCTTTGATCCCTTCTACTCGGACAAACAGGATCATGACGGCATGGGAATTGGTCTGGCCCTCTGCAAGGCTATCGTTGAGCAGTTGCGAGGGCGGGTCCGCATTGAGAGCAAGGAGGGCGCCTTCACCTGTGTCTACGTCCTCATTCCGAAGGAGACCCTATGAAGGCATTCAGATCGCGTGCCGGTTGTGATGATGTGAATCGGTCCGGCGGTGTTTCGCTCTGGATCGTGGCCGTTGCGGCCGCTGCTCTGGCGGGGTGCTCCGGCCCGGCGGCTCAACTGAGCGGTGGCTCCGAGCACTCCGGCAGTCTCGTGGACACGAAGACCTACACGGAGGCGCACTTCAGAGATTTCGGCGTCGTGGCGGAACGCGCTTTCGAGGAACGAGCGTGGCAGGTGCGCGCCGGGGACGTACGCGGCGACTCACGGGTGGAAGTGGTGGTCGGCCACGGGGATACAGCGTCCATCTTCCAGGGACCCCGCCTGAATGGTGAAGCGAAGGTCTCCTTCGGCGAGAACACCTTTCATCTCTCATTGCTCGCCGACCTCGACAGGGACGGCAAGGAAGACCTGGTTCTGGGCTCCGCCGGAGGCGGGAGCGCGCGGATTGCCGCGTACAATGCCGGCGGCTCGGCGCTGTTTGATGCAGCCTTCGCCGATATCTTCCACTCGCAGACCCGGGTACACTTCGTAGACGGCACGCGGATCTACTTCACTGCGGGCTCTGATGTATCTGTCTCTCCGAAACTGGTCGGCGCTCTCGACGCCATGACCGGTCCCGACCCCCTCTGGCTTCACCCCATGGGGCCGGTCCCCCTGGCGATCGCCCGCGGTCGCGACGGCCGAATTGCCGTTTCGCACCGAGCGGTTGGTCGGGATCGGGACGATATTACCCTATCCTACGAGACCGCCCGTGATCGGCACGCCCTCTACGTGCTCGGCGACGACGGCGAGATTGTTGCCTACGAGGCGTTCGGCCCGGAGGCTCACGCGGGGTACGCGGAGGAAGGACAGATTTCCGGGGTGCACTCCAAGCTCTTCGACGTTACCGGCGACGGCGAGGAAGAGGTTCTCATGCTGGTGGAACGCGTGACCGACCTCTACCCCGGCGCGGCGTACCTTCGGATCATGCACGGAGACGGCGGCACGATTGCGGAGTACCAGGGCCCAACCCGGACCGACGGCAGCTTCGGGTTCTACCGGCGGGTGGACAGCGCTGCCGCGGGAGCAACCACCGTCGACGGCGGCGGATCCGCTGATGCGGATACTGCGAGGGACGACACTGCGGACGGCGCCGCCCGCATCGTCCTGGCGTGGCGCCGAACCGGCGAGGTTGTGATCCTCGACGCTTCGGGACGGCCGGTCCGGACGCGCCGACTCCCGGGTGATATCCACTACACGGACATCCGCCGGATCGGTGATTTCAACGGCGACGGCACGGTCGATCTGGTCGTTACCGACCACACCAGGCTCCACGTTCTGGACGAGGAGTTGGAGACACAGTTCAGCATGATCCTACCGAGCCGGATATCGGACGTGACGGTGTTCCCGGATGGCGAGAACCGTATGCACCTGGCGCTGCTGTCCGACAAGCTCTACGTCCTGGGGCCGGCGAGCCGAGAAGAGGCCAGTCTCCACCTCAGTTCTACTCCCGCCGGCGCGGAGTTCTCCATCAACGGCGAGCGGATCGGGATCGGCGAGTTACCGGTCCTCCACGGGCTTGCTCCCGGAACCTACACGATTCGTGCGGAGATTCCGGGCCTGAGCGGTGCCTCCGAGAGGGTGACTCTTCAAGCCGGCAGGTTCACCGAGCAGCACATACACCTTCTTGGTGACGAGGTGCGAGCCGGCGATCCCCTGCCGCCCGTCGCGCTCCCGGACAATCGACCCGCAGTGCCACTGGCGCGCTACAGCGACCTCACACTGCGAGACGTCGCCGGCCTCCCGGCGGGGTTCTCGCTGTGGGGCGATCCTGCGGACTATGCGGGTGACCGCAACGGGGACCTCGTTCTGCTGAACGCTTCAACCGGACACACCCGGATCCTGAGTCATGAACTCAAGCTCCTGGTGGACAAGCCTCTCCCGGTCAGGGCGAACGGCATCTATCCCCGGCATGATTTCGACGGCGACGGTGTCGTGGATATGGCCATGGAAGCGGACTACACCATGCATTGGTGGGAACCCCTGCCGACGGTTCTTGTTGGGACGCCGGATGGTCGGCTCTTCCTGGAGAAGCCGCTGAGCCGCGGCTACGACACCCGCGTACACACCGTGGACATGATCGGAGGACTTCTGTGGGTGCGCATGCAGACGGGCTATCTCCTGGCACCGCGCTTCATCTACGGCGTGTATCCCGACAGCGGGAACATTGCCTTCGCCTATCCAAACGCCCTGCAGGTTGCGGTGCCCTACGAGCACAACGGCAAGGTGTACTTCGGCGCCTACACCTTCAGCAACGGCGCCGAGATCACCCACGAGGACGGCACGGTGGAGCGCGACACGGAGGTATACTTCCACGTCCTGGGAACTAATGGGGAGCGCCTTCCCGAATCGCGGCCATGGCCGGGCGACGACCTGGACGGGCGGCTTCGCTACTTCAGATTTGATGTCGATGGTGACGGCAACCGGGAGCTCTTCGCGAATCTAAGCAAGGACCCCCGGTACTACACCGGCACCCCCCGGCTCTACCGCGTCTACGAGGACGGTACCCTCGAGGTGGTCTATGTCGGTCCCGAGGACGAGGCAGCCGGAGTGCGCCGCGTCCCCACGCCGGAGGGGCAACAGGAGCGGATCCTGGTGTGGTGGGACCCGTCCGAACGGATCGAGGTTCTCGATGGCTCCTTCGAGCCGGTCTATCCGGCCATCTCGCGACCGCGGCCGCCGGGTGATCCAATCAACCTCGACGGAGACGAAGAGTGGGAGTTCCCCTACGTCAGGGATGGGCGGTTCCACATAGAGACGCAGGATGGCACGCCGGTGGCGTCCTTCTCGCTTCAGACCGTTCCAAGAGATGAGGACGAGGTGATCGCATATCGAATCGCTGATCTCGATCGCGACGGAACCGCGGAGGTGGTGCTGAGTGGGCGAACGACCGTCGAGGTTCTCGGTTACTGACCGTCGCCCTTCGCTGCGGGTGGTGCTGCCGCCGGCAGGACTGGTGTCAGTGGTGCTGGCGGCGATCATCCTGGCTGCGGGATGTGCCGGCACGTCCCCCGAGCCGTGGCGCTATCCCGCCTACGACGCCCGGGATACGCACACCTACCCGTCCGTCTGGAAGGATGAGTGGCGCGTCGAGCCCCATGCAACCTTTGACCTCGCCGGAGACTCCGCGGTAACCGGCTTCATCGGCGACGTTCGGGGGAGCGCCGCCCCGGAGATTCTGGTTGCCTCGGCCACCCAACTGGATATCTACGCCATGGACGGTCGCCGGCTCGGCCGTTACGGCTATCCCGTCGCTCACGCTCTTCCCGGATTCCTGCTGGATGTCGATGCCGACGGGAAGCTCGATCTGGTGGCGGGGTCCTTCGAAGAGGCGGAGCCGAGCTTCTTCATCATCAATGGTCGAGGCAAGGTTACGTACCACTACGCGGTGGATCGGGCGGATCGTGACTATCGATCCCTGGAGCCGGTGGTGCATCATGGCCTGGACGTCTATCTCATGACCCGGGAGAACTGGGTCGACTCGCCCCGGGGATTCATCCGGTACTCCCTGAAGCGCAATCGGGGAATGTGGGAGTTTCTCGTTCCCGGTGACCCCCTCGATCTTCGTCCTGCAACCCGGGCCGGGAGTGAACCGCGATTCGTCGTCTCCTATGCAACCCGGCCCACCGGGTGGAGCCGATTCCTCGGCACGGACCACTCCCGGCGACCGGAAGGCATTGACGCAGCCACACGGATGATCTTCTTCGGAGAGAGCGGCCGCATCCATGGAGCTCCTGTTATCGTGAACGACGGCGTACCCCTGTCCGGAAACGCCCGCATATTCCCCCTTGAAGAAGCCGGCTCCGGCGAGTTTCTCGTCATGCGTGACTTCCTGAACTATGAAGGGACCGATCCCGATCCTCCCTGGGTCGACTTCTTCATCGTAAGCCTTGCAGGTGGTTACGAGGAGACCCCTCGCATCCGAGCATCCGAACGCTACACGCTGTCGACCTACCGTGACTTCCGCCTCATCGAGACAGCTCGGGGCACGCGTCTGGTGCTGCTCCTCCAGGCCGCACAGGGGTTTCACCTGGAAGTGCGGGACCGGGAGTTGGGGCTTCTTCGCGAGCTGGAGTTTCCGACGCAGGCTGCAGCAACCGAGCAGGATCTGTCACGCGCCGGCCGCACTGCTCTTACGACGGGCTCCCCCCAGTCGGATTCGCCGGTACGTCTCGGACCGGTTCTGGCGGACCCGGATGAGCGCGAGGATCCCAGAGTCTTCGTCATGCGCGACGGCGGCCTCTATCTCGTGAGCACACAGCTTTCGTCGGTGCGCATTGCGGATGCAGAGGGGGTCCGCAGGGTCCTCCCCTGGCTAGGACCGCGCGGTGGCTGGCTGGTTACACTCGGAAGACAGGGCGAGATCTTTCGAGTCGGCGCAAAGTGACCAGCGCTTTGCCAACGGACAGCCGTGCACGTGGCTACACTCTGACCACTACTCCCTGGTCCAGCGGTAGCCACGTACCTGCGACAACCGCAACAACGAACTACGGTTGCGTATCTCCCAACCGGAAAAAGAGATACACGGCATCAAAACGGGACTTTCATCTATCCATGCTTGTTGCCGGTTGGTACGCCCCTTGCTCCGCAGCTCCTCTAGAGGCACAGCAACCTCGCAACGCAGCAACCGAAGGGGGACAGAAATGCGGAAAGCAATTCTTCTGGGGGTCGTGGCCCTGATGGTCGTGACTACCGGCGCCGCGGCGCAGGTCATGGTCGGGGCGAACCCAGGCGCACCGGGATTTGATTGGGTGGAGGCCAATGTCGAGTTCGGTATTGGCAACTGGATCAGCATCGGCATCTCACCGGCAGTCCGGGCGGCCGGAGGCTTTGGAGACGCGGTGCGCGCGGGTGTCGATGTGCGCTTCTACCCGTTGCACGGAAGGGACCTCGGTTTGCGGGGCTTCCCATACGATGCCCGGGATCTCGGACACCAGTTCTCGCCGTATATCGCGTTGGCTGCCGGCGCCGGTCTGGTGTTCCCTGAACAAGGTCAGTCCTTCGCCGTCTCCGATCTGGCCTTCCATGCAAACGCCGAGCTCGGCGCACGATGGTATCCCTTTCGGACATTCGTCATTTCGACGGCCCACGTCTTCGACAACGTCTTTCTGGAAGTGCCGTTTGGATATGACCTGAACATCAGCGCCCTGACGGGCGTCCTTGGGTACAACCAGAACAACACGGAGATACTCGGCCGAAGCCTGTTCGGCGTACCCAACCTCTACGCCGGCATCTGGGCCGGCATCATTCTGTAGCGCAGAAGGAGCGACCCATGGCACGAATACTCGGCGCAACCCTCGCAGTGGTTCTTCTACTGGTCGGATGCGCAACAACGAACGATTCCGAAGAGGACGGGCTCACCATCCGCCTGGTGGAAGACGCCAATCACGTTCTCGAGATTCCTCGAGAGTTTGAACAACGTGAGTACATGCCGACCGATGTCACCAACTTCTACGAGCGGCAGTCGATCCTGCGCTCCGAGTTGGGTGCCCGATTCTACGGGCGCGACGAGATCGCGAAGGCTAAACGACAATTCCAGGATGCAATTGCCTACAACCGGTACAACAACAAGGCGCATTTCGCCCTCGGTCTCATCTACTATGAAGAACAGCGATTCGCTCAGGCACTCTCTCACCTTCGGCGGGTTCGTCGACAGGAAGCCCGCACATTCCCGTACGATATCGACTACTACACCGCCGCACAGATGATTCTCTCGTATTTTCCCTTCCAGGCGAAGGTAACGGCATTTGAGTCCAGCAGCGAGACCCGCGGCCGGAGCGATACCCGATTGATCCTCAACAAGGGATCCAATCAGGGAGTGCGGCCGGGAATGGAGTTTCGGGTGTATCGCGTCGGCAATGCGATTCGCGACATTGACAGCGCTCGGGTCATCGGTCAGAAGCGAAGCCCGCTTGTAACGGTCCGAGTAACCAGAGTCGAGCCGAACAACGCAGTTGCAGAACCGATCGACGGCACTCAGACGCTGACCGGCGCGGGAGTTCAGATTGATGACCTGCTGGAGACGCAGTACCTCCAGCAGTTGGCAGCTGAAGCTGAGTCGACGCCGCAGAGCAGTGCGGAACAAGTCAGTCAGGAGGCGGTACGGTGAAAGGCATGACGAACAGAAGGAAGACACACCATCCCACTATGGTGGTTCGCAGGACGGTGGTCGCCGTGGTCACCCTCCTGCTTGTAGCGGCCGTTGGACCGGCCCAGGAGGAAGAAGCGGGACAGGCCGTTGACCCGAATCGTCCGCCCGACATCGTCACGCTCGAGTACCGAGCGGGTACCATGGACCGCTACGAGGTGGCGCTCCGTAGCTATCTCAAGCGCGACTACGAGCGGGCGGAGGAGCTTGCACAGACAACGCTGAGCTACGAGCCCGATTGCATTGAAGCCAGCTGGCTCCTGGCCAACGTCTATCACAAGACCGGACAACTCGGCCTCATGATGGAAGAGGTCAGCAAGCTGGGCGTCCGTGAGGCGGTGGAGTCACAGTTCGCGTATGACATTGTCAATCGCGGCGCCAGAGGGTACGTCATCGACAAGGTCGACTCCGATGAGCCTACGGTGGCGGTTGGGGAAGATGTCTACGTCGACCTGACTGAAGCCGACGGTGTTCAGGAAGGAGCGGTCGTGGTCCTCTATCAGGAGGGCGATGTGCTGACGCACCCGGTCACCTTCGAGATCCTCAACGTCGATCAGTCCAAGAAGGCCGAAGCCGAGGTTCAGTACCTGGCCGATACCTTCTCCGTGGCTCGAATCACGACGATTGAAGAGCCCTTCGAGATCCAACCCGATCGCGACGATGGTACGGAGCAGGATGCGGTAACGGAGACGCGGGAAATCCGCGCCATGTTGAAGAGCGAGTTCGAGAACTATCGGTACGAGCGGGAGTTGGCCCAGGCAGAGCCCACTCCGGAGCAGCCGTCGGAAGAGCCCGCCTTCGAGCCCATTGCGCTCGGGGATGCGTATGACGGCACGGAGCTATCCGATCCTGAGGGCTTCATCATCGGCACCGACGGCAGTCTCTTCGTCGCCGACACCGGGAACAACCGGGTGGTGAAGCTGAACGCCGATCGGGAGTTCGTCGCGGCGGTCGGCTTCCAGGGGAGCGGAGCGGATGAATTCCAGACCCCCGTCGACGTTACCATCTTTCAGGATCAGGTAGTCGTGGTCGACCGCGGCAACCACCGCCTGAACATTCTGGATCAGGACCTGAACCCGCAGCAGATCGCAGGAAGCCGGGGAACGGGAACGCCGGGCCGGTTCACTACGCCGACGAAGGCCGTATCCTATCGCGGGCAACTCTACGTTCACGACTCCGGAAACGATCGCGTTCAGGTATTCGACGGGAACTTCGAGCCTACTGACGTGCAGTTCCCGATCACGGGTGCACGGGATACCACGACATCATTCACAATTGTGCCGCGACAGTACCTGGTCGTGCTGGATTATGCAGGGGGTCAGGCGATCTACTACGATCTCGACTCGCCGGGAGAGCCTCTTCGGACCGAGGAGCTGCCCGACGAGATTGCGGGACGACAGATCAGCGATGTGACCTTCGTCAATTTGCAGGGCACTGCGGCTCTCGCCTACACCCTTGATCGGGACCATCAGGTGGCCGTGGTCAACGCCGAAACCCAGGAGCTGATCACGACGATCGGCCGCCGCGGAACCCGGGCCGGCACCTTCAACCAGCCGATACAGGTGCGATCTGAGGCCGATCGGCTCATCGTACTTGAGCGACGGAACAACCGACTGCAGGTGATACGCGGCCTGCCATGAGTCGACTTATAGGCTTCAGCAGCTTGAAGGGTGGGGTAGGCAAGACGACCTGCACCATCTTTGCGGCCGAGCATCTTCAAGCAGCGGGCAAGCG
>CAZZIE010000134.1:0-11336 GCA_964654185.1 uncultured Spirochaetaceae bacterium
ACTCCTGCGCGAGGCCGCGGAAGCGCGTGGCGCGTTCGTCGGTCTCTCCCGGGGCGAGGGGGCGGCTGGTGTGCCAGTCGCCGACGGTGGCGTAGCCACGCTCCTCCAGGGGGTGCCGCGGCAGGGCGTAGACCCGGAGATACCGGTCGATGTCCTCCCGGCTCATGTGCAGCAGGGGATGCACCTTCACGACGCCCCACTGCCGGCTGACTCTACCGACGGAGGCGCGGCGCCTCGTCTGTTCGGCGCGAATGCCCGTGAGCCAGGCGGTTGCCGCGAGGTCCCGCAGCGCGCGCTGAAGCGGCTCCACCTTTCGCAGCTGGTTGTAGAAGGAGAGCGCGTCGGCATCGTCCCGGTCGTAGAGGCGGCCGTAGAGCGCCTCCATGCGGGCGGGACTCAGGTCGCTCTGGTAGACGTGGAGGTTGAGGTTGAGGCGGCCCGTGAGGCGCTCGGCGTAGCGGTAGGTCTCCGCCGGAAGGTATCCGGTGTCGATCCAGATGACCGGAATGCCCGGCACGACGGTGTTCGCAAGGTGCAGCAGAACCGCCGACTGGGTACCGAAGCTCGTGGTCATGACCAGACCGCGTCCGTAGAGGCGCGCCGCGTGGTGAACACATTCCCGGGGCGAGCTGGACGCCAACTCGCTCTGAAGGCGTCCGGCCGTAACCTGTACCAGCGATGATAGCGTCTTCATGCCTTTCAGGTGCCATATTCGCGCCGCCCTGCACAAGCGCCACGGCGTCGTTCGAGCCGGATGAGGCCGCTGAGGCACCGAATTCGCGGAATCTGGGCTCCTGGAAAGCTCACAGGAGTGTTATTTGGGGGTTTTGGCGTTTAGTGACCAATGAATCGGTGAGGATTCCGTTCACTTTGTCAGGCGCCGAATGGGCATGCGATCCCGCAGGATCACGACCATGGCCACGACGAAGACTACCGCCGCAACAATGAGCAGAATCCCCGCGAGCAGACCGTAGGGAACGTGAAAAACCAGCAGGAAACAGGAACCGCAGCCGGCCAGGATCAGGAAGCCGAAAATGATGCCGATAGTAATGGGAACCCACATGCGGTCTCTCATTGAGTCCTCGTCCAGGTCATATTGTACCACGGGTGCGCCCAGGGCAGTTCTTCGATTTGCCGCAGTTCTTCGATTTGCCGCGGGAGACCCCCTCTTGCCGCATTGGTGGTAGACTTGAGACATTAGACGGAACCTGAATCGTGCGGAAAGGAACGAATGAGCACTGAACAGCGGCGGTTGCAAGTCCTCGGCGTCGAGAATGATCCGGTCTTTCGCGAGTTCCTGTCGGTCTGGCTGGAATCGAGGGAAGTAGATGCAGTCGTGGCGGAGGACGGCCTGAGGGCGCTTCAGGAGTTGCGCAGGCGCACCTTCGACGTGCTCGTTACCGATCTGGTCATGCCCAACATCGACGGGGCGACCCTCTGCTCGATCGTCCGGAACACGCCGGAGTGGTCCGGCATGTACATTGCCGTCGTGAGCGCCACCGCCTCCGAGGACTCCGACCTCACCGCCCGCGTGCCTGCGGACATCTTCATTGCCAAGCGGCCCCTCCAGGATATGAAGTCGGACCTGGAACAGGTTCTGGGAGGCCTCCAGCGGGGCGAGCGCCCCTCCCGGCAGATCCTCGGCGCGGAAAACCTCCACCAACGACGAATCACCAAAGAGCTCCTGGAGCAGTCCCGCAACTGGGAGCGCGTATACGAACAGCTGAGCGAGGGACTGGTGGCCCTGACACCGGAGAACTACCTGGTGTCCATGAACCCCGCCGCGGAAACGCTCCTGGGGGTGAACGCTGCCGGGGCGCTGGCGCGACGATTCGAGGACATTCTCCCGAAGGTTACACTCCCCGACGGCGGCTCACAGAGGCAGCAGCATGGGGGCCGGTGGATCGAGCTCGTGACCGCCGCGGAGGCCCGGGACGGACGCAGCATCTGGACCCTCATTGTGCGCGACGTGAGCATGGAGGAGGAGATGACGCGCACCCTCCAGCAGAATCTCAACGACCGCGACCTCATGCTCCGCGAGGTCCACCACCGTCTCAAGAACAACCTTCTCATGGTCGCCAGCTACGTCTCCCTGCAGATCGATGACGAAACCGCAACGAGAGAGCGACAGATTCTTCAGACCATCCGAACGAACCTGGAGTCCATTGCGCTTGTCCACGAGCGCCTCTACCGGGAGGAGAGCCTCTCGGAGATCTCCTTCGGAGAGTACCTGCGCGACGTGGTCCGTGCCGCCGTGGACATGTACGGCCGGAGCATAACCGCCACCGTCGATCTGGAGGATGCGGCCTGCTCCATGGAGATGAACCGCGCCCTCCGGCTGGGACTGGTTGTCAATGAGGTGGTCATGAACGCCCTGCAGCACGCCTTCCCCGAGGGGACCGGCACCATTCGCGTCGACCTGCGCCGCATGACCGGGCAGAGGGCGCGCCTGACGATCCTCGACGACGGAATCGGAATGCCCGGCGCGGCACGGTCCGACCGGGATGGGGGCTTCGGCATCACCATCATCCGCGCCATGGTCGAGCAGATCGGCGGGAAGGTCGCGTACGATTCACCCGGTCGCGCACCGGACGAGGGCGGACAGGCCGACGCTACGGGTGGAAACGGAACGAGGGTCACGATCGAATTCGACTGCGCGTGACCGCACGGCGGCTGCATGAACACGCGGCCGCAGCCCTGCAGACGAGCGGCCCGGAGGGAGGACCGGCTACTGCCTGTTTGGGTGGGGAATGCGCAAGGTGATTCCGGTGCCTCCGGACGACTCGGAGGTGACCGTGGCGTTGAGCTGCCGCGCCTCCGCCCACACAAGCTGGAGACCGAAGCCGGCGGAGTGTTCGAGCGTCGCGCCTTCGGGAAGGCCAATACCATCGTCCTGAACAGTGAGCTCGATCTCTCCGTCACGGCGACGCGCGGCAACGCGAACGGTACCGGTCCGCCCCTTCGGAAAGGCGTACTTGTAGCAGTTGGACAGAAGCTCGTTGACAATGATGCCGATGGGCACGGAGACGTCCGGCGAAGCGACAATGCTGTCGAACTCCGTCTGCAGCTCGACACCTTCGGCCCGCGCGCCCTGGGTGGCGGCGACACTTTCGACCAGGGTGCTGAGGAACATGGCGAGGGGGATCTCCCGGTAGCTCGTCGACTGGAAGAGGGTCTGGTAGATCTGCAGCATCGCCTGGACACGCCCCTGCGCCTCCACGAGAGCCTGAGCGGTCTCCTCCGTTGATACGGTCTCCGCCTGGAGCGCAAGCAGCCCCGCAACCGTTGTCAGATTGTTCTTCACCCGGTGGTGCACCTCCCGGAGCAGAAGGTCCTTCTCCTCCAGCAGGGCGTCGATGCGCGTGCGCGCCTGCACCCTCTCGGTGATGTCCCGGGCAATGCCCAGATAGCCGTTCACGGTGCCGTCATCTCCCCAGAGAGGCGCGGCGTTCGAGGAGTGCACCCGAATACCGCCGTCGGCATGGAAGACGCGGTACTCCACCCCGGCCCGGGCAACGCCTTCACGGGTCACCGTTTCGAGAAAGCGGCGGCACGCCTCAACGTCATCCGGATGGACGAAGTCGTCGAAGGAGCGCCCGACGACCTCGTCAGGGGGGTGTCCGAGGATCGGCATCCACGCCGGCGATACGTAGGTGAAGACGCCGTCGAGACCGAGGGTGTAGACAATGTCGTTGGCATTCTCGACGACCTTGCGGAACCAGTCCTCACTCCTGCGCGCCTCCTCCTCGGTCCGCCGCTGGCGATCAACGTCCCGGACCAGGCCGGTCAGCGCCCTGGGCGAGCCGTCGAGTTTGCGTGCCGTCACGGTGCCGGTGTCGTGGATCCACCGGTAGGTACCGTCGGCGGTGCGAATGCGATACTCACAGTCGTACGCGTCGACCCGCCCCGCCAGGTGGTCTTTCATGGCCTGCATGGTGGGTTCGTAATCATCGTCATGAAGAAGAGCGGTGAAGTCCGTGTATGTGTGGAAGTCCTCGGGCCGATAGCCGAGCATGGTCGCCTTCTCGTCGCTGAACACCACGCTTCCGTCGTCGACGTAAAACTCCCACCAGGCAAGGTCGCCGTACTGCAGGAGGGTGCGGAGACGGTTGGACTCCTGCCGGAGCTCCCGCTCGACCGCCTTCTCCTCGGTGATGTCGCGAATCACGCCGGTAACGACGTTGCTCGCGGAGTCGTACTCGGCCAGAGAGTGAATGTCGCGGATGGCGCCGTCGGATGGGCGGCAAATCTGAAACTCGACGTCGTAGGGGTGTCCCTTGGTAACGAGGTCGCGGAGCGCCTTGTCCATGATGGGGCGGTACTCCGGCAGCGGCACCTTCTGCGCCGTCTCAATGGTGAGCTCTTCATCTCCGAGACCATAGATGCGGCGAGCCTCAACGGAGCCGTGAACGCGATCCGCCGACAGGTCGAACTCCCAGCTTCCGACCCCGGCGAGGCGCTGCGCCCGGGCGAGCTGTCGCGCGCTCCGGCGAGGCTCGGTGACATCCCCAATGCTGACCAGCACGCGGTCGTAGCTCTCCCGATGTTCCGGCGGCACCGACCAGTTGATCTGGACGTTGATTCGTCGACCGCTGCGGGTCACGTGCACCTTCTCCAGGGAGAGCGTGACGTTGCCGTGCGCCAGGGCGGTGAACTCCTCCACCATGCTGTCGAAGGTGGACTCCTCGAAGACGGCGCCCAGCCCCGCCATGAGCTCCGCCTTGTCCTTCGCCTCGTACATCTGGAGGGCGGTCCGGTTCACATCGATCACCCGAATGGATGCCGTCAGCTCCCGGACCAGCTCCGGATTCGCCCGGAGGTGGGCGCGGATGTCCGCCACCCCGGATGCGCGGATCTCGTCGATCCGCCGCTTCGCCTCCGAGAGGTCTTCCTCCCAGACGGCAATGGGGGAGTCGTCGAAGAAGCTCCGGTACCGCGCCTCGGAGCGACGCAGCTCCTCGTGGGCGCCGAAGAGCTCGAAGGCCATCTCAATGGAGGAGCGCAGGACGAAGTCGCCGGCGTTCTTGAGGACGTAGCCGTACCGGGTGATGTCCCGCACCCGCGCGACCATCTCCTCCTCGGAGTGCGAGGTCAGAAAGACGATCGGAATCTCCCGGTGCTCCAGGATCTTCTGCGCCGCCTCCCGGCCGTCCATGCCGCGGCCCAGGTCAATGTCCATGAGCACCAGGTCGACGGGTGGTGCGCCGCCGCGCCCGGGGGCCGACGCGGAGTTGCCGACTGCCCGTGCGGGGGCCGACGCGGAGTCGCCGTCCGGAGCGGAGAGGGGGGCGGAGTCGCCGGCGCCGTGCGGCTCCTCGCCCTCCGGCGCCGCTTCGCCCCGCGCTTCCTCGCCGGCACCCGCGTCTCCTCCCAGCACCGCCTCCACGGCGGCCTCGCCGGAGTGCGCCGTCACCACGGTGTACCCGAACTTCTCCAGGCGCCGCGCCTCATCCAGCGCGATGATCGCCTCATCTTCGACGAGAAGAAGGGTTTTCCTGCCTGGTTCCGACACTGAGCCTCTCCGTTGCATTCTTTGGTTCACACAAGAGCAGGTGCCTTGACGGGTGTATCTGAGACGGTACGTGCTTTTTGTTATTGATGCAAGGTCTCGCCGGACCTCACCGGAAAGCTCACGACTACCTGCGTACCGCCGGCGCCGGTGGTGGTCTTCACGTCCCCTTCGAGCTGGGTGGCCATGCTGCGAATCAGCGTGAGCCCCATGGTGTCGCCGTCCGCGCGGGCATGGTAGCCGGAGCCATTGTCGGAGATATTGAGTCGATGCCAAAGGCCCTCTGTTCCGTACTCAACGTGAACAGTGCCGGTCCGGCCGTCAGGAAAGGCGTGCTGCAGCGCGTTGGTCAACGCCTCGTTGACCATGATCCCGAAGGGAATCGCGGTGTCAATGTGCATTGGTTCGTGCACCGCCGCAACCTCCACGGCAATGCCTTCGTGGCCGCGACTCGCCGCAATGTGGTTGGCGAGCTCCTCAATGTAAGTACGGGCATCCACCTCCGCGGCCGACTCGGAGCGGTAGATCTTCTCGTGGACAAGGGCCATGGCGTACACGCGATCAACGACGCGGCTCGCAACGTCTCCGGACTCCATACCCGCCAGCCGGAGCATGCTGATGATCACCTGCATGTTGTTCTTCACCCGGTGGTGCAGCTCCTGGATCAACGCCTCCTTCTGGCGAAGGCTCTCGCGGATCTCCTCTCTGGAGTCCTGCAAATCCACAGCCACGGCATTCTTCCGGCGGGCATAGATCCGCAGGGCAATGAAGAGGAGCACCGTCGTCACGGCAATGAAGACCCACCCCTTGTAGGTCTGCACGGCGGAGAGCGCTTCCGGTGAGGTTGTCATTGCCGCGGCGAGGTAGTCGGAAAGGGCAATGTAGGCGAGACCAATAATGAGATACGCCCCCGCAATTACGTAGGGGCCCCGGGCTTCACGGCGCATTACTCTCAATGTAGCACACGGCGGCGGTTGCCGACCTCAGCCCCGCTTCAGGAGCACGTCCTTCTCGTACTTCCGCACGTCCTCCAGCCACGCCGTCCCAACTGGAACATCGTTCTGAAGGCAGTACTGGTCCCAGACGGCGCTGAAGGGCAGCGACTTCGCCTCCTCCTGGAGTGCAAGACGGTCGCCCAGGCGGTTCTCCTTCTCCGCCGCGACAATGAGCTCCGTCGGCTCGAGGAGGGCAAAGAGCATGGACTTCACCGCGGCGCGCGTACCGATGACCCAGGCGCTGATACGGTTGATGCTGGCATCGAAGAAGTCCAGGCCCACGAAGACGCGGTCCCAGGCATCGGCCCGGGCGATCTCCCGCATGATCGCCTTCGTCTCCTCGTCGAAGAGGACCACGTGGTCGCTGTCCCACCGGACCGGCCGCGATACGTGGAGCATGATCTTCGGAATGAAGGGCAACAACGCGCTCAGCTTCTCCGCAATCGACTCGGTCGGATGGTAGTGGCCGGCATCCAGCGTGAGGGCGGTTCCCCGTGACATGGCGTAGGCAATGTAGAACTCGTGGGAGCCGACGACGTACGACTCCGACCCCAGCCCGAAGAGCTTGCTCTCCACGGCGTCCAGCATCTCGGTCTCCGGAAACCTCTGCTCGAACATGCGGTCGTAGGAATCGATGAGGCGTTGCCGCGGACCGAGACGATCCGCCGGCAGATCCTTCCAGCCGTCCGGGATCCAGTGATTGTCCATGCAGACAGTACCGAGCTCCCGCCCCATGTGGGCAGCGATCTCCCGGGTTCGCTTGCCATGCTCGATCCAGAAGTCCCGGATTCCCCTGTCCGGATGGGCAAGGGTGAAGCCGTTGTCGAACTTCTCGTGAGAGAAGTAGGAAGGATTGAAGTCCAGGCCGATGCCCAGGGCCCTTGCCCAGTCGATCCACCCCTGAAAGTGCTTTGGCTGCAGCTCATCCCGATCGGGCTTCTCACTCGTATCCAGGTGAATAGCGTGCATGTTGAATCGATGCGTGCCCGGCACCAGACTGTACGCCGTCTCGAAGTCCTGCCGCAGCTCATCCGGCGTGCGGGCCCGGCCGGGGAAGTTCCCCGTAGCCATGATGCCGCCGGTCAGCTCCTCGACACCTTCGAAGCCCAGCACGTCATCTCCCTGCCAGCAGTGCACCGAAATGGGCAGTGTTGCCAGCTTCTCGAGCACCGCTTCGGTATCGACACCGACCTCGGCGTAGCGCTCCTTCGCAATCTCGTAGCTCTTCTCGACGTTCTGCTTGCTCATGGCTGCTCCTGGATCATGGTGGAATGTACCTCGATCGGCCTGCGGAACCACCGGCCCCGTCGTGGCGGCCTTGTCGTGGCGGCCCCGTCGTGGCGGCCCCGTCTCTGAGAATCCTACCATGACCTCGACCTCGGCGCGACAACGTAATTGACCAACCGCATGCTCGCGTTGCATCCTATAATCAGTTCTGCACATAAAGACCGGCTCAACTACTTACACGACCTACGACATGAAGGCTCTCTGCAAAGCCGCCCTCCTCATGATTGCGATTGGAGCCCTGGGTGTCGGTATCGGTGCGGCCGCCGCTCATGGCGGCCCCTCCTCTCATGCCGGCGAGGTCACAGGAACGATACAGCGCGATGTGGTGTCCGCCGGCATCTCGGGCGTGCCGGGTAACACGCGAGCCCTCCTGCCGAGCCTGGCGGTCATCGCCGTGGCCGCGCTCGCTGCGGGGCTGGCGGTGTGCTTCTTCATCAGGAGCCGGCGTTCCCGAATCCGGGAAGGACAACGCGAGGAGCTGTACCGCAATCTCTTTTACAGCAGCCGGGACACCATTGTCATTGCCGATCTGGACCGGCGCATTCTCGACGCAAACCAGCCCGCCCTGCGGGACACCTTCGGGTACGATACGGCGGAGCTGGTCGGCCGGACTACGCACTGCCTGTACGCCACGGAGGGGGAGTATCAGCGGGCGGGATACGAGGTCTACAACCGGCAGGGCGCCGAAGAGGAGGCAACCCTGGAGGTTCGCTTTCGAACCAGGCACGGTGAAACCTTCCCGGGGACGCTCCGGGCACGCAAGCTCCGGAACCGCAAGGGTGAGGTCGTCGGCAACATCGGGATGATCCACGACATCACCGAGGAGAAGCGACAGGAAGAGCAACTCGCGGACAGCCAGGACCGCCTGGAGAAGAGCTATCTGCGATCCAAGTGGCTGGCCGAGGTGGGCAGACAGGTTCTCGGCGGTCAGGAGATACATGAGGTAATCCGTGCAACCGTCCGGGAGATCGCGGCGCACTTCCCCCATCTGCGGACAACGTACTCGGTGATCGAGAAAGGCGGGAGGATTCGTGTCCTCAGTTCGATCGGACCTCCCGGCTCACCCGCACTCGATGGCGTAACCTTTGACATCAGCCACATTTCGGCCGTCGGACGTACCCTCCGGCAGGGAAGCCCGGTGATCGTACCGGACGCTCCGGCTCAACCGGAGCTCGGGCCGGTGTCGGAGGAGCTTCGGGACTACGCAATCGTCGCCATTCTCGCGGCGCCCCTGATCCACTCGAAAGATCTGCTCGGCTTTCTCTCTTTCGATACGCCGTACCATCGAAGCTGGAATGACCATGAGATCGACACCCTCAAGGAGATGGCGGACTTCATGGCCCTGGCCCTGAGCCACAACGACATGCACCGCCGTATCCAGGAAGATCTGGAGGAGAATCGCACCCTCCTCAAAGAGGTGCACCACCGGGTGAAGAACAATCTCAACGTTGTTGCAAGCCTTCTGGCCCTGCAGGCGGATGAGATCGAGACAGTCGATCAGGCCCGCCAGGCCTTTCGGAACAGCCGTAACCGCATTCACTCCATGGCGCAGGTACACGAGTCCCTCTACCAGTCACCGGAGCTCTCTCACGTCGACATGGAGGCGTACTTCGATCGCTTCCTTCCGCAGCTCCTCCACGCGTTCGACAAAGCGGGCGAGGTCGAGATCCGCACGATCGTCGACGAGGTGCAGCTTCCCGTCACTGAAGCGGTCCCCTGCGGGATCATTGTCAACGAGCTGGTGTCCAACGCGCTGAAACACGCCTTTCCCGACGGCCGCGGCGGTTCCATTCTGGTACGCCTCCAACGTGCGGAGTCGGACCGGGTGGTCCTGGCGGTGGAGGACGACGGCGTCGGACTGGCGGAGTTGCCCGACCTCCAGGGAGGCAGGACTCTCGGACTCAATCTGACGCGTCTTCTGGCGGAACAGCTCGGCGGTACCTTCGAGTACACGAAGGAAGAACACACCCTCTTCTCCGTGACCTTCAGGCCGGGCGCGTAGCAGCCGTCGCCGAAGGTGCAGTGGTTGTACGGGAACGGCACCTATCAGACCAACTGCGTCGGGACGGTGCGCCGGTTCCGCTGTCGACTGTGCGGTGATGCACCGCTTCTCGGTGGCCGGCCCACGCGCGTACGGCCACCGAGATGGCGTACTGGTTTTCTCGAATGGCGGCGCGGGGGCTACCGGAGGTGATGGGGCTGAGCGAACTGCTCGACAGGTGAGCCCTCTACCAGACCCACGCCACCGGGTACGAGTGAATGACCTCGTCCGGCGTCACGAGCGTGACCTCGTGTTCAATGGCCGATGCGACGAGGAGACGGTCAAAGGGATCGCTGTGGTGCCTGGGCAGTTCGCTGGCACGATACATTGCCCGCCGTGACAGCGGCACCTGCTCGATCGACCACACGCGGAGCTGGTGTTCGATCCAGGTCCTCGGCGGCTCGGGGAGATGCAGCTTTCCTGCCGTCCACTTCAGCACGATTTCGAGTGCGCTCGCGTCGCTGAACATAATCGCTGCGTCGTCGGCATCCAGGCGCGCAACGACCGCATCGGGTAGCTTCGACGGGTCCGCACACAACCAGATGAACGTGCACGTATCGAGGAGGTACGTCACAGGCCCCACTCGTCGAGCTCTGCGGGCGTCATCGGCGCGAAGGCGTCCGGCTCGTACGATATCGGATCCGACGTCACGGTACCGACGCGCGGGCGAGTGCGCGAAACGTCTGAAGAGATCGCGGTGAGCTTCGCTACCGGCTTCCGTCCGCTCAGGATGACGACCGTCTCGCCGTTCTGGACCTCGCGAATCAACCGGGAGAGATGCGTCTTCGCCTCGTGAGTGGTTGCAGTCTTCACGAAATGAGAATAGAACTAAGTCGTGACTTAGTCAATCGCACCGCAGGTCGGCTATCGGCGCCGCAACCCGGCGGTACCTTCGAGTACACGAAGGAAGAACACACCCTCTTCTCCGTGACCTTTCGACCGGAGAATTGACAGCTGCGCAGCGTAGAGGAGCGACGGCGAGATTGGCACGGTGATTGCATGCCTTGTATGTAGAACGTGTGAAAGAACGCACTGCAGTAACAGGGTCACCCATGCACACCTTGCACAGCGTCAGCGCCGTACAGGTTGCGAGCACCGCGTACTGGCTATCGGAACGGACCTGGTACATCGTCAGCACTCCCGAACTCGACACCGTTCGACTGCGCCCAAGGAGTCTCGGCCTGGAAGACCGCGACGTCATCCGCGCCTACAGCCGCCACGGCGCCGTCGACGATTCGGCCCGGGAAGAGCTCATACAATCCGCCATGGAAAGGGGTTGGGTCCGCATTGTGGAACACCGATGCCCCGTAAGCTACCTCTCGGTGGAGTGCTACAACTACCCGCGCGGGGAGAGCCTCATCCTCGACTTTCTCTATCGTCTGATCGATGAGTACCGCCCCGCCCTGTCCATGGAGCTCCATCTGCACGATCTGGCCCGGGGCAACCGGCGGGTCTACCCGGCGCGCACCGGCGGCGTCGCCCGCTTCCTCGAAGAGCACAACCA
>CAZZIE010000135.1:0-11276 GCA_964654185.1 uncultured Spirochaetaceae bacterium
CACCTGGTCGGAGAAACCATTCAAGATGCTTCTGAAGATGTCAACGGCCGGCGGTGCCGCCGGCGTTCAACGCCTGAATGCGCTCGGAACACAGGCTACTGCCGGGAGGTCTCCTGCTGCGGCGTCTTAACCAACTCTTCATACGGTGTCCATACGGAGTTGATACCTGCTCGATAGTGTTGGGTCCGACGTAGCCGGAAGCTCCCGAATGCATCGGGAGCGTCTGACCGGTCTTCACAATGCGCTGCCGACCTTCGCCGTGATCGCGAAGAGGCTACCCGACGGACTGGAGAGGGGACCAGCGTGGTACAGCGGGAGTGTTCTGGAGATGGGAGTGCTCCAGGCAGAATGGTCAGAGGCCGGAGAAGCCGGCAGAGACTTCTGGTGCAGAAGCAGATCCTTGAAGACCGGCTGTTCCGACGAATCCTGCCGCAGGAGTACCACCACCTGCGAAGGCGTCTCCAATCAATCGGCACTCCCGAACGCGAGCTGCTTGACAACATGGTTGCCAGGATCGAAGGGGCGCTGCGGCCGGAGCTTGTTGTACGCATTGAATCCAGGATCAAGCACCTGTTCTCCATCTATCGCAAGCTGTCCCGCTCCGGCAAGTCGTTATCGGATCTCTACGACCTGCAGGGAATTCGGCTCATCTGCGCGGCTGAGACGGCGTGCTATCTGGTAGCGAAAACGATCCAGAGTCTCTACGAAGCGATACCCGGACGGTACAAAGACTACATCCGGGAACCGAAACCAAACGGCTACCGCAGCTTACACATGACAGTCCGCGGCCCGACGGGGAGTCCGGTGGAGATTCAGATTCGCACATGCGCAATGCACATTCTCGCCGAGGGAGTGCACGAGGACTACAAGCGCAAGGAGCTTGCAAATGGATTCAACGCCATATGACCCGGGAATAGACCTTGAAGAGCGGAGCGAGATACTCGAGACCATTCTGGAAGCGATCGGCGTTCCATTCCTGGTTGTGGACAAGGATCTGCGCCTGCTGTTCTTCTCAGCTCAAGCGGCGTCACTCTTTCGTCTCCGCCTGTCCGACATAGGGGAGAACCTTGACGAAGTAATGCTACAGGACAAGGGTTCAACGACGTCGGTGGCAATGGCTCTCCGGGAACGGCGGGTCACGTACGAGTTGCTGAGAAGCGAGGCCGGCCGCGAGTACACCCGGCGGACGCAGCCCCTGGAGAATGAAGAAGGACACTTCGCCGGGGCGGTGCTGACCTACATCCGTCGCGACTGACACAAGCCACCTGGCCCGGTCATGAGAGGGCCCCGGCGGAGTACGACGCGGGCGCCGGTGAGTGCCTCTCGGACGGGTGAGACGACGAGCGCGACCAATCTTCTCCTTCACGTTAAGTCCAGCCCTCGCGCGTCAGACGTCGTTCAGCTCTGCCGGCCTTCACCCTCCTGCTGCGTGCCTTCTTGCGCATCTTGTTCTTCTTCGACGTCTTCCGCAAACCCGAATGCGCTTATGAAGCCCACCATACTCGGATATGGGATGGCCCGGAATCTGGCTACCCGTTCCGCAAAGTCTTCGGTGAACTCGAACTGCATCCCTTCGCCGTCAACTTCTGCGTTAACGCCTTCAGGAGGGGTCTGTTGATCCCCGTCTTCCTGTGAGAGCAGGATGTCCCCGGTCAGACCCACAAGGGCGAAGGGCATGTGATCACTGTCGACAGCGCTCAGGTCGAAGTAGTATGTACCGCCGACTTCCAATGCAACAGTGGCCCCACCGGCAGTGGCGTAGACGCCGGTGCCCCCGGAGTCCGCCACACGCCACTCCTGACGACCTACATTGTCCAGCGCAACCCAGCCGTCGGCGGCAGCCGGAATCTCCCGTTCCTGTTGCTGTTGCTCCGGGTCACTTTGCTCTGCCTGCTCCTCCTGGGCGGAGATTCCGACGGCGAGCAGGCCGAGGATGAGCCCGAAGGCAACTACCTTACGGATGTGCATAATGTGTACTCCTTGCCAACAGGCGAATCCCACCTGTGGCTATGTCTTTGTGCTCCTTACTCTCTTCTCGTCTTGACACTTATCGCGCCTTTCTACGTTAACCTGTCTTCACTCGTCGCGTCCGACGTCAAGGAATTCGAGCTCCGAAAGGGCCGAGAGATCGACTGTCCGGGGGATCTCCTCCGATTGAACCGCATCCGACTGATAGATGGTTGTAGGGAGCGGTGTGCGCGGATATTCCGCCACATCGGGATCGTCACCGGACATCCACGACGTTGCATACCAGCGAACCAGGCTCCAGTCCTCCCGGCGCGGGCGCAGGATCCACGCACCGGGACTCTCACCATCGAGCTTGTCGATCTCAGACAGCTCCAGCCCTCGGGCGTGCAACGTAGTGTAGGTCGAGTAGAGCACATTCTCGTCGGTAAGGCCGTGCGTACGCATCGCGCCTGCAAACCGGAACCGGTGGAAGTAGTCCATGAGCTCGGTGAGCTTCATGTCGGTATCCGCGTGCTCAATGACACTCTCCATCAACGGGATGATGCGGCCGGCGTCTCGAAGGGTCATCTCCGAAATCCTCTGCCGCACCGCCTTCATTACGGCCCGCTGCCGCCGACCGCGGCTGAAATCCGAGGTGGTGGCGCGGGAACGGATCAGCGCCAGCACTGCGTCCCCGGTCAGTTCATGACTCCCTCGGGGAAAGTAGAGGATTCTTCGGGACCCTCCGGACTCGTAGGTCATAGTGGGGTCGAGGATCTCCTCATCAAGGTCCACTGTGATCGGTCCGAGGGCCTGTATGGTGTCCTTAACCCCGTCAATGTCCATGGTGATGTAGTGATCAACGGCTATTCCGGTAACATCTTCAATGACATCCGCCAGAGATGAAGGTCCTTGTGCCAGGTGAAGCTCACTGAGCTTGGGTCCCTTCACGTAGAGGTCCCGGGGGATGGAGAGCATTGCTATGGTGGTGGGCGTTGCTCTCAACACGATTATGGCATCTGCGAGACCGTCATGGGTTCCGATCAGAAGGAAGGTCGCTTCATCGGCGGTGACTCGGTCAACCGCTGTGCCGGTTGCTATGCGATCAAGCGTAGTTGTCTCGCCAGTCGAAGCATCGACGAAGGATATGTTGGATTCGCCGGCATCCAGAGTGATTTGCGCGATCTCTCCTTGCTCCTCATCCTCTGCGTCCATCAGATGGATGCTCTTCGTGACCTTTCCGTCGCGCTGTTCACCTTCCGTCACTCGAACGCCTCGATTGCGCAGGTATGAGCGAATGCGTTTCCCGTCGATCGCGTTGTTCCACTCCTCCTCAAGCTTCTCGAGTATCTTCCGCCGCTCTTCCTGCGGATCGTAGTCCAGGATGGCCGTCGACACCGTCTCGGTCAGGTCCTCCGGTGCGACTGCGTTCCCGTTCACGAAGTATCGCTCCTCCCGGGCGTCCCCTCGCAGACTGGCCACCGTGGCGCCTCCGTCACGGACCAGGTGTACCCGAATCGAAAACCCCTCCCGCACCGTCGGTGCGGCAACGATCCCCGACTTCCGGATCAGGGATTGTGTCTCCGGACGCTCGATCAGCCCTACCAACCGTTTTCGCATTGACTCGCGTCGCTCTACGATCTCGTCGAGAGTCGCCGCGTGTGACTGGAGGAAATCGAGTGCCGCAGACAGGTCCCTGGCCGAGACGTCGGCAGCCGGGGAGAGAACGTGCTCCTCTCCGGTCCCTGCCGCTATTGTTACGCTCCCTCTCGTACCATCCCCGGAAATGACGAAATACTCAGCGTCACGCCGCATCACGGTCTTTGACAGCCGTGATCGGGAGCGGATCGCGAAATCGTTGTCCTGGAAGAGCGACTCCTCTTCGAAGCGCTTCACAAGAGTACGGACAACTCGCTGGGTGGCGTGGTAGTTCTTGTTCATCAGGACGGCGTCTATCGACCGGGTAAGGCCCTTCAGGAGTTCCACGTTCGGTCCGGATGGGTCGTCCCTCCCGGACCCGGTGCCCGGCGTTTCGACCTCACTCTCCTGGAGCGCTCCAGTGAGTCCTCGCATCTGCTCTTTCAACCGGGCAACCTCGGATCGGAGCACGATCAGACTCCGACCCATCAGCACGACAACGACCAGAAAGCCGCAGAGTACGAGTAGAGTTGCAGCGAGCCGGCGAATCCTGATGACGTGCCTCCTTACGAGTGACCGGTGCGTGCGGCGGCACGGAGAACGCGTCGCACCCGTTCCGTCCATCCGTTCCGTCCATCCGTTCCGTCCATCCGCGACGCCCGGAACATGGCCAGCGGAACATGGCCAGGTAGTTCAATAATCCAGCGGCAGAGCCAAGGTTGTACCCACAAAGCGTCAAGACTCTGTCAAGGACGCGAAGGTCCGCCTGAGGCGCCGCCGGCATCTTCGCGGTTCAGGTTCCAGGGCGAAAGCTCCGCCTACCCGCTGCACGAGCACGCCTTGGTCGTACAGCTTGACTGAAACTTGACACCTCCTCTGCGAAGTTTTGACCTCGTCGTCGTAACCTCCTGTGTGAACTTCAACATTGAGGAGGTTTCAAATGCGGAAGTTGATTCTTGGACTGATTGTCCCTTTGCTCTTCGGTTTCATTCTGGTGGGCTGCGAGCCCGTCGAAGTTGAAGAGGGACAGCAACGGCCCGCACCGGGAACTGAACAGCCTGGTGGCGGCGACGGCGGCATGTAGGCCGCGCACAGTAGTCTGTTGATGGACGAGCGTGGCGCCGCCTCGGCGGCGTCGCGCTGCTCGCCCCAACCACCACCAGTCCCCCCCAATCTTCACATGATTTCCACACCATGTGGACGAATCGCTGAAGTAGAGCGGATATGCTCTTACCCAACACTTATTGCCTAGGAGTACACCATGAAGGACAGCACCCGACAACTGACGGTAGTTGCCATTACTATCACGCTTCTGATCGCAGTGGCCGTCGCCGTGAGCGCTCAGACCGGCTCCCCGGGAAATCCGGGACAGCCCCAGGTCGACATTGAGCCCGACTCGAAAGAGTTCGAACGATTCGCCGACGCCTTGACCGAGGTCCAGGAGATTCAGCAGAACCTGAACGAAAACATCAACCAGGCGATCGCAGATTCGCCCCTTGGAGATACGCGCTTCCGCGAAATCCATCGCGTCATGCAATCACCCGAGTCGGACCAACAGGAAGACATCGGCTCGGAAGAGCGTGACCAGTATTCATCGGTCATGGAGGAAATCCAGGAAATCCAGGCAGGCGGACAGCAGGAGATGGTCGAGACGGTCGAAGAGCACGACATGAGCGTTGAGCGATTCAATAGGATCATACGCGCCGTGCAACAGAGCAGAGAGTTGCAGGAGGCGCTTCAGAATCACTCGTCGTAGCGTCTGCCCATAATGCGTCAACGATTAGCGGCTCGGGGTGCGACCTTTCGCATCCCGAGCCGCTTTTGTGTTCCAGCGATACTTCTGTTCTCGGTTTAGATGTCGGCCCACCAGATGGAAGGTTCGTACCCCCGGGGCATCCATCCCCCGGGGACAGCTACACCAGTGGAACCACGAGATGATTCTCCACCTCAATATCTTCGTACCTGCCGACGCTCTCCTCTACCGCACCGGTGATACGGCGTCCCTCGGCTTCCGAGCCGACCCGCCCGGAAAGAACGACTGCATATCGGCGATTGAAGATCGAGCCCCGCTTGTCCAGGTCCACGTTGATCTTCGACGGGTCAGCGACCGCCGGCTCCTGTTCCAACCGTTTGCGGATCTGCGTAACAATGGCCTGCTTGTCGGGCTTTGCCATAATCGGCCTCCTCCATGATCTTTGCCGGATAGATATCGTTGGACGGCTATCCGTGAAGATCATAGGGGGTGGTCCACCAAGGACCGGATAAGGCTATGTTAAGATTGTGTCAAGGTTGAGCGCAGATTGTGGGACCCTGTCTCGCCGTAGTGGCATAATCTGCCGTAATCTGGTGACAAGATGCCGCGTGTTTACATTGTTGAGGACAATCGCCATATTCGCGACGCAGTGAGCGAGTACTTCCAGGTTCAGGACTACGAGGTTCTGAGCTTCGACCGGTCCAGGGGAGTACTCGAATCACTCCGGCAGGCAGAGCCGGATGCGATCATCCTGGACATCATGCTACCGGACATGAACGGATTCCTCCTCGCCAAGCGCATCCGGGAGCATTCGAGCGTCCCGATCATCTTTCTCACGGCAAAGGAAGCTGAGTCGGACCGCGTTACCGGCTTCGAGGTCGGGGGCGACGACTACGTGGTGAAACCGTTTTCGACGAAGGAGCTCTTCCTTCGAACCGAAGCAATTCTGAAGCGGGTACAAAGCGGCAACGAGTCACCCCGTCACGACGGATCCTGGAGGAAGGGTAGCGATCTTCTGCACATAGACCTTGACGCGCACAAAGCCTTCGTCAACGACAGCGAGGTGGAGCTGACCGGGGCTGAGTGGGAGATCCTGACACACCTTGCTTTTCGGGAAAACCGCGCCGTCTCACGAGAGCGGATACTCTCGGAGTGTCTCGGGTACCACTTCACCGGCTCCGAGCGCACCGTGGATACCCACATAGCAAACATACGCAGTCGCCTGGGAAAGTCCGGATGGATAGAGACCGTTCGAGGCTACGGATATCGATTTGCGCCGGATAGTGTCGCAGAGAGCGCCGACGACGATATGTCAGACAACGCGGCGTCGAAGGATTAGGTGTCCCCGCCTTCTCGAATCTCAGACTGTGGAAGCCGAAGGGTTACAACGGTCTCATCCATCTCCTGTGTCATGTCTATGCTTCCGCCATGAAGCTGCACGACGGCTTGGGCAATCGAAAGTCCGAGTCCCGAGCCGGATGAACCTCTGGACGCCTCTCCCCGATAGAAGCGCTCGAACATCATGGGTATCTCCGCCGGATCAACCGCTCCGGTGTTACGGACCTCCCATACAAGGACGTCGGAATCGTGACGAAGGCTGAACACCACCCTTCCGCCGTCGCTGACGTAACGAAAAGCGTTCTCCAGCACGTTCGAGAGTGCCCGATGAAGCAGATGGCCGTCGGCGCGGAAGCGCACATCGTCACGCAGAACGCGGAACTCAACAGCGGTGTCCCGGGCTCTCGACGTGAAGGTGTTCTGCAGGTCCGACATGAAGGAGTCCGCATCCAGCCACTCGCATTCGAGGGTCATGTCCGGCGACTCCATCCGGCTGAGTTCGCGAAGGTCCCGAACCAGCCTGTCGATGCGCTGAACCTCCTCCTGAACGGAGGCCAGCCGTTCCGTACTCGGCGTGATGTATCCTTCCAGCATTCCTTCAAATTGCGTCTTGAGCGCGGTGATCGGTGTTCGCAGGTCGTGTGCAATATCCTGAGTCCACCGTGTCCGCAACCGCTCCTCCCGTGACAGGTGTGCCTGCAGAGTCCGGGCGGATTGCGCAATCGTGCGAAGCTCGGCTGCGCCTTGCAGGGGGAAGTTGACATCCCGCCTTCCGCCGGCAAGCTCGCTTATTCCTGTTGCAAGCTGCGTCGCCTGACGAGAGAGCACCCGGGAGAAGGAGTACGCAACGCCGAGGGCTATCAACAGAGAAGCGCCGGTTCCGCCGAGAAGGATCGTGAACAGACTGCGCAGGAGGTTCTGGTTTGCCAGATCGGTGCGGAACCCGAGCGTGTCGGCGTAGAGGTATCCCACTACGGTGCCACCGTCGAGAACGGCAACCGGCGAGGTGAAGGAATCCTCCAGCTCGCTCTTCCGCGTATCAACGAGATCTCGTTGATGAACGGAGACCTGATCGCCCGCCTCGAAGAGATACACCGGCGTCCCGGAAGCATTGGTCACGTACACGTACGCATTTGACGTAAGGAACGGTCTCAGCGCTTCGTGGATCTCCGACTCCGAAAGCTTGCCGTTCAAACGATACACCCGCGACACCGCGGGGGCCATGAGGTTCTGAAGTCGCCGCCCCCGGTGGACGTTCCAGTTCTCAATCGATCGTTGCACGGCGAAGACGAATATCACCGCAAGCACCATCATCACGAGCAGGTGAGATGCGAACATAACTGTCAAGACACGTGAAAAAAGGGAACGCATTGTCATTCGTCGCCGGCGTACGAGATCTTCCTTCTCGTCACCTTCTCCCGCGTTACGGTGCGCGCTCCACCCGAAACCTCCAGATGCAGCGTTCGCTCGGTGATCCAGTTGCCCCGCCGATCATATGAGTATTCCCGCACAACTTCGATGCGGTCGTCGGTTCCGCTGCGCACAACACGCTCTTCAACGACGTTGCCCGCCGCATCGAAGAAACGTTCTTCACGGCGCTTCAACGAGCCGTCGCCGCCGAACACCTCTATGGACCGAGGCGTCGGCCAGAGCCCGTACTCGTAGATTATCTCCATGGATACGGTCCCGATCCCGTCGCGATGCGTTTCCTTCACCAGGCGATCGCGTTCATCATACTCCTCGTCGACCTGCTTCAGTCGAGTACCGTCGGGATAGAAGACACTCCACGTACGCGATCTTCCGTCCTGGTCGTACGAGTACGTCTTGCGCCACTGGACGCTATTGCCGGGACCGTAGCGAGTCTCCTCTGCAAGACGACCTTCGACGTAGTCATATACAAGCACTTCCTGGATTTGCCCGGCGCCGTCGCGAGTGACTTCACGCTCGATTCGTCCCTGAGCGTCGTACGCATATTCGTACTGCCACTTGACCTGTCCCCCGTCGTCCCGGGCGGTCCATGACACGACTCTCCCGTCGCGACCGTACTCGAATGTGCTCTCCCAGGCGAGCTCGTCTGAAGGAACGTAGTTGTCCTGCCCGACGAGCCGTCCTTCCTCAAACTCGAATACCTGGCGGCGACTCTCTTCACCCTGAGCACTGGCGGCACTGCCCTCCACGACCTCTTCGGTGACGACCATGCGCTCGACGAGCCCGCGCAGATCCGGTGTGGACGGCGGCAATTCCTGAGTTGCCGCTTCAGACACAGAAATCATGCTGAAAAGTAGCAGATTGGCGCTCAGCAGCACCCATCGGCGAACCGCCGTTCGATGAATGGATACCATCAGGGTGACTCTAGCACACATCGCCGCCGGATCACAGGGGAATGACAGGGGATCACGCGGAGATACCGCCGGCGGTGGTGCCGGCGAACCGCTGGGTGGCCCCGCCTTAAGGCACTCGGCATACAGGCTAATGTGGCAAAGACTCCTGCGACGAAGAGAATGCAGGTAGTGTCAGTGTGACCCTGGTGCCCGGACCGGTCGAAACGTGGAGGGTGGCGCGGAGCTGTTGGGCGAGAGATTCCACGAGGGTGAGTCCGAGTGATTTGACGGACGCCTGGTCCATTCCCTCTCCCTGGTCTTCGACAACCAGGACGTACTCGCTCCGATGGTCTCTGAAGGTGATGTCGATGCGCCCGTCGGTGCCGTCCGGATAGGCGTGCTGAATGGCGTTGGTGACCAACTCGTTCACAATGAGGCCGCAGGGAACTGCGCGGTATATCTCGAGATAGATGTCGTCACTGTCAATCGCAATGGCCGTGCGTTCACCCGCTGTGGCTTCGTGGATGTTGCCGACCAGCTCGTTCAGATACTCTCGAAACGGAATCAGGGAGAGATCATCCGCCTGGTGAAGCTGCTCGTGGACCAGCGCCATGGAGATGACGCGTTCGCTACTGCGCTCGAAAAGCGCGGCGTCCCGGTAGTCGTGAACGCTTTCCGCCTGCAGGTTCAGCAGACTCGCAATGACCTGGAGATTGTTCTTGACCCTGTGGTGGATTTCCCGGATGAGGACGCTCTTCTCAGAGACGATCTGCTGCAGGCGCGCCTCACGTTCCTCGACATCCTGGCGCTGCTCGCGGATGCGGTCAACGAACTCATTGAAGCGCTGCACAAGGGCGACCACCTCACGGGGCGTACCAGGGGTGACGGATACGCTCTCCGCCCGTTGCGAAAACTCCGCGGCCTCGGCGAGCCGGGTTACGGGATCTCCCACACTCCGTGCCATCCGGACCGCAAGTAAGACCAGAACCACCAGCAATCCGAGGGTCAGAGCCACAACCACCTGCACAAGATCACGCGCCGGTGCGCGCAGAGCATCCAGGTAGACCGTCGTGCCGACGACCCAGTCGAAGTCCGAAAGATAGCGAAACATCATGAGCTTGGGACGCCGGCGTTCTCCCGGACGTCCCGGCCAGGTGTACCGAAGCTCTCCCTCCGCAGTGGAGAACAACGTACTCATGATGCGTTGCGCCTCCGTCTCAGTGAAGAACTCGTGAACATTGCTGCCGATGTAATCGGGATGGGCAATGAAGGTCCCGTCTCTCGCAACGACAATGGAGTATCCCTCTACACCGAGAGAGACTGAGCCAAGGGTGGTCGCAATGCGCTCTTCGTCCACCATACGGATGAACTCATCCCGGTAGGAGGTCGCCGCAACGATCCAGCCGAGAGCCGGATAGGGTTCCATGTACAGCGCCTTCGGGAGAGGAGAGGGCTCGAAGGTGTTCTGCCACGTGTACTCGAGGTACCCGGATTCCTGAACGAGCTGGCTGCGAACGGGCTCGCGCTCGGGTATGCGACTGCCCTGTATCTCCTTGTCCGGATGGAGCACTACGTTCCCGCGCGTATCAATTATGTACACGTAGCCGCTGGTCGCCACACCTATGGAAGAGAGCTGCTCGAACAGAGCCGCCCGGTCGGACAGGCCCGAACGATCAGAGACGGAAACGCCGCTCAGGTCGATGAAAGCAAGAGCGGTTTCCAACTTGGCGCGGAGATAGTGAAGGATGGTCTCTTCGAGCGTTGTCTCCACAAAGTCGTGCAGTATGTCGGTAACCTGCTCCACGTCCCGCAAGGTGGTACGCCACATGCGCGTTCCGAGAATGATCACCGAGACAATGTTGGCGACCGCCAATGGAATTACCGCCAGCAGTATGAGGTAGAGGAGCTTTCTCTTGAGGGAGCCCTTTGCCGGCCGAACTGTCATTCTGCCCTACTTGCGGGAACCGGATTTCCAGGTGCACGACCTGTGTTGCATGGACACACCCTCTCTCACGACGCGATCATTTCGAAGCCGGGACATGAGCCGCGGGGCCGCGTGACGGCTGTACGGGGGAGTAGAGCAGCGGGAGAGAGCATTCAGTCTGACACGCTACGTGCAGCCGTGTCCATCTAACCTACCCACAACCCTGTTGATTGAAGCAGCACAACCTCCACCGCAGTAGGGAGTTGCAGGCGCACAGGGGCGAAATCAGCCCCATTTGCACCATCACACCCTCAGGAGGTCACATGCCGACACCAACCTACTGCCCGAATCCCAC
>CAZZIE010000136.1:0-10902 GCA_964654185.1 uncultured Spirochaetaceae bacterium
TCCGGCTGGCCCGCAGAAACCTGCCGCGGTGCTCTATCCGCTTCTGTCGTCCGTGTTCATCCCGTTCGCCAATGTTGAACATGACTCCTCCTCAACCATGCACGACGTTAGCCCCGACCGTGTGGATGGAGGCTGTAGACATCGACCCGCAATTTGGGTCGATGTGAACGGCCCCCTCCAGCTGCGAGGCGGCGCAACGGCTGTTGCCCGCGTGGATGGTACCGTGTGCCTCCACGGTCGTCGCGGAGCTCCCTCCCATCGAACCATTACAGGCCTGTTCGGGTAAAGATGCCCACGTGCCCCTGGATTCGCGCGGCTCATGCGACGGTGAGACTTCGCAGGGCGGGCCACCGTTGACATCGATCTCAAGTGTTTGATATAGTGAACACTGTTAGGCGGCGCGCCTGATTTGAGTTCCCAGCTTGCGGGGCGCGCCGTGCCGCGACAACTGCTAAAGCGGGGGTTCAATGACAGATTCGATTTCGGGTTCTCATGTACAGGACGATGCTCACGGTCGTCTGGAGTTGCTGCACGTCGTGTCGCCCTTTCTGGTCGAGGTGGTCGAGGAGCGAGAGGATGCGGTGGTGCTGCGAGACCGGCGCGGCATTACCGCCGGCCTGCATCCGTCCATTCTTCGGGATAACGGGCTCGACGTGCGTGGCGGGCGCGTCGTGTTGCCGGGGTCGGTATACCGGCACTATTTCGGAAGGCGCGTGGTGGAGATCCGCGCGGCGCGGGAGCGGGAGGATGTTTCGGTCCTGGTGCGGAACATCGAACGGCTTCTGCGGTCGGCCGTGGAGATTCGCCGCACCCCGGAGCTCGCCTGTGCGTACTCGACGGCGTGGTACAGCGGGGGGATTCCAGTCGGCATCTGGGCCTTCTTCAGCCTTGGCACCCTTGCGGAGTACTGGCTCCGGGGCGAGCTGGTGCAGCCCTGCCCGCACTGCGGTGAGCCGGCGTATGCGTACCACATCATTGGCAGTTACATGTCCGGGCGGGCCAGCGGTCGGGGCGTCTGCCCGCGCTGCCGCTCGGCGGTAACGTTCCATCCCTGGCGCGGCATGAGGCTGGCCGCGCTCACCGGTCTCATCCGAAAGGAGTCGCAGGTGGTATTCCTGGGGCAGGAGAAGCGCCCGCGCCGGCGGGGCCTGGACATACGGCCGGAGGCGGCTCGCGAGGAGTTGCCGGGTCCCCGGCCGCCGCGCCTGTTCCTGCCGGCGGACATCCGGGTGCCCGTGGCGGCGTTTCTACGTGTGGGGGAGGTGGTGTCGCTGCTCGAATGAGCTGTCGACCCATCTGGAAGGCAACGCAGGGTGCTTCCGGAGTAGACTCAGCGCTGCCGCTTCATCTCTCCGCGTCCATGACAAAAACGGCGTTCCTGTCCTATGATTGGCCATGCCCGTGAGCTACGCCGAGAGGCCCCGCGAGAGCACCGGTCTTCCGTCTCTCAACAAAGTACTGGACGGTCTGCGCGCCGGTGACAACGTTGTCTGGCGGCTCGACACGATTGATCTCTACACACCCTTTACGCACGCCTTTCTCGAGCATGCGAAGGCACAGTCGAGAAGGGTGATCTACTTCCGCTTCGGCGGGCACGAGGCGGTGCTCCCGGAGAATGAGAACGTCATTGTCGAGCGAAGCGATCCTCAGCTGGGCTTCGAGCATTTCATTACGAAGGTCCATAGAACGATCAGGGACGTTGGCAAGGGCGGATACTACGTCTTTGATGCCCTCTCGGACCTCAGTGACACCTGCTACAGCGACCGGATGATCGGGAACTTCTTTCAGCTCACCTGTCCCTATCTGTTGAACCTGGATACGATAGCGTACTTCTCGGTCTACCGACATCGGCACTCCTATCACGCAGCGGTTCCCATCTACGAGACCACTCAAGTCCTGATCGATGTCTACCGCCACAACGATCGCATCTATGTCCAACCGGCGAAGGTCTACGATCGCGAACGTGTCACACCCTTCGCGGTGTTCCGCTGGGAGAAGGATGAGTTTGAGCGCGTGGAGGAGAGTCCCGAAATCGCGGCGGTCATGCAGTCGTCCCCCTGGGGCGGGCTTCGATCTGCGAGCTATCGCATGGTCGGTCTCTGGGATAAGACCTTCATGCGGGCGGAAAACGTCCGGGAGTCGATTGATGCGGGCGAGCTTCCCGCGTCCCGGGCGGAAGAGTCGTTTCGCGAGCTGATCCGCTTGATCCTGCCTCGCGAACAGCGGATGATCGATCTGGCCCACCGCTACCTGACCCTCGAGGATCTGATCAGTCTCTGGAAGCACATGATCGGTACCGGCATGATCGGCGGCAAGTCGATCGGGATGCTCCTTGCCCGCGCCATCCTGCGGCGTGATCGTCCCGATCTCGCCTCCAGATTGGAGCACCACGACTCGTTCTTCATTGGATCGGATGTCTTCTACACTTTTCTTGTGAACAACCATTGCTGGTGGGACCGGCAGCGCCAGAAAGACCCCGAGGCCTTTCAGACGGGGCTCGAGTCTGTACGGCAACGTATTCTGAGCGGCTCCTTCCCGGACTACATTGTCCGTCGCTTTGAAGACATGCTCGAGTACTTCGGCAACGCACCGATCATTGTGCGGTCCAGCAGCCTGCTGGAGGACAACTTCGGCAACGCCTTCTCGGGCAAGTACGATTCCGTGTTCTGCGCCAACCAGGGCTCTCCCGCGGAGCGGCTTGCCGCCCTGCTGGATGCCATCCGGATGGTCTACGCGAGCACCATGAGCGAAGAGGCGCTCTCCTACCGCAAGCGGCGCGGCGTCCTCGAGCACGATGAGCAGATGGCCCTGCTCGTCCAGCGGGTTTCCGGTGCGACGTACGGTCGCTATTTCTGCCCTCAGCTCGCGGGTGTGCTCTATTCGTTCAACCCCTACGTCTGGAGCCGCGAGATCGATGCCCGGGCAGGTGTCATGCGCCTGGTCTTCGGCCTGGGCACGCGGGCCGTCGACCGTTGGGACGACGACTACACGCGAGTGGTGGCGCTCAACGATCCGCACCGGCGCCCGGAGTCGAGCTTCGATGCGGTGAAACGGCACACCCAGAGGCGAGTGGATGTGATCGACCTGCAGGAGAATCGGCCGCGGAGCATCCACTTCGAGGATCTGGTACGGGAAACCCGGGGCCTGCCCCTGGACCTGGTCGCAACACGGGACCGCGAAGCCGAGCGCGAAGCACGCTCCCGCGACGTGCCCGGGCCGGCGAGATGGATCCTCACCTTCGACCCCGTGCTCTCCGACGGTGGCATTGTCGAGGCGCTGCGGGAGATGGTCCACACGGTGCGCGCCGCCTATGAGACCGAGGTGGATATCGAGTTCACTGCCAACATGTCACGGGAGGGCGGCTTGAAGGTGGACATTGTCCAGTGCCGACCTTTTGCGGCGAGCACGACGGATGAGAAACCCTTCAGCGAGCTTCCGCACGTATCCGGAGAGGAGACCATCCTTCGCTCCTTCGGCGGCGTGATCGGACCGGGAAGACATGTCCCGGTCTCGCGCATTGTGTACGTGCCCCCTGAGACCTACACCGTTCTGGCGGAAGAGCGCCGCTACGCGCTGGCCCGCCTGATCGGTCGAATTGCGAAGGCATCTGAACATCTCACGGGTGCGGTTGTCCTGATTGGTCCGGGTAGGTGGGGGAGCAGCACCCCCTCGCTGGGGATCCCGGTCACCTTCGGCGAGATCAACAACGCATCCGTCATCGTGGAGGTGGATACCCTCCACGAGGGGCTCATTCCGGATCTCTCGCTGGGAACGCACTTCTTCAACGATCTCGTCGAAATGAACACACTCTACGTTGCGCACTTCCTCGCTCGCAGCGAGAACCGGCTGGACTGGGAGTATCTCTCGAACCAGCCATCCTCACTCTCCCGGATCGTCCAGGAGTGGGAGGAGTGGAACGAGGTGGTCCGCGTGATCGACGCCGGGTCGACGAATGAGCTTACCCTTCACGCGGACGCGTTGCGGCAGACCTGTCTGATCTACACGAGCCCCTGATCGACCATTGCGTCGGCGACTTTGATGAATCCGGCAATGTTGGCGCCCGAGACGTAATCTCCCTTCGTGGCGTACTCCTCCGCGGCGCTGGCTGTGGCCAGGAAGATCCGATGCATGATCTCGCGCAGCCGTGTGTCCACTTCTTCGGCGGGCCAGGAGAGGCGCATGGCGTTCTGGCTCATCTCGAGTCCGGATGTCGCCACACCACCGGCGTTTGCCGCCTTCCCCGGACCAAACCGGATCCCGGCATTCCGGAACACGCCGACGGCCTCCGGCGTTGACGGCATGTTCGCCCCTTCGGAGACGACGGTGCACCCGTTTGAAACAAGGGACTTCGCGTCGGCCTCCTCCAGCTCATTCTGGGTTGCGCTGGGGAAGGCGGCGTCGCAGGGTATGCCCCAGGGCCGTGCGTCCGGGTAGTACTCGCAGGAGAAGTGCTCAGCGTACTCGCTGATCCGTCCACGGCGGACGTTCTTGAGCTCCATGAGCCAGGCGAGCTTCTCCCCGTTGATCCCGTCGGGATCGTGGACGAAACCGCTCGAATCGGAGAGCGTCACCGGGACCGCACCGAGCTCGAGGAGCTTCTCTACGGTGTACTGGGCGACGTTGCCGGATCCGGAAACGACACAGCGCCGCCCGTCGAGGTCCTCGCCGTCGGCGGCAAGCATCTCCTGAGCAAAGTAGACCGCTCCGTAACCGGTGGCCTCCGGCCGGATGAGCGATCCTCCCCAACCGAGCGCTTTGCCGGTGAGAATACCGGAGAACTCGTTGGTAATGCGCTTGTACTGACCGAAGAGGTAACCGATTTCGCGGCGGCCCACACCAATGTCCCCTGCCGGCACATCCGTGTCCTTCCCAATGTGGCGTGCGAGCTCCGTCATGAACGACTGGCAGAAGCGCATGACCTCGGCATCCGACTTCCCTTTGGGGTCGAAGTCGGAGCCCCCTTTTCCGCCGCCCATTGCAAGGGTCGTGAGGGAGTTCTTGAAGGTCTGCTCGAAGCCCAGGAACTTCAGAATACTCAGGTTCACCGTCGGGTGGAAGCGAAGTCCACCTTTGTACGGCCCGAGAGCGCTGTTGAACTGCACACGAAAGCCGCGATTCACCTGGAACTCGCCCCGGTCGTCGACCCAGGGCACCCGAAAGATCACAATCCGCTCGGGTTCCACGATCCGCTCGAGAATGCGCTCCTTCCGGTACTCGGGATGAGCTTCCACAACAGGAGTGAGTGATTCGAGCACCTCGTGTACTGCCTGCAGGAACTCCCGTTCGCCGGGGTTCCGGCGCTCCGCTGTCTCGAGAACTGATGCAATGTAGTTCATGTCGGCCCCTTTCATCGCGGTAGTGTAGCCAGAGATGAGGGCTTTGTCACAGTGCCTCGTCCGAATGCCCGAATGCCCGAACGCCCGAACGCCCGAGCGCCCGGCCCCGGTGCCCCGCCCCGAAGCTGCGCGGTAAGGATGATGTGTTGTCCCCGGGATCGGGCAGGGGAACCGGCGGGAGGAGAGACACCGGGTTTCGAGACGCATTGCCCGGTTGCGACACCCTCTGGGGCGTGTAATGCTATGCGAAAGACTTCACCGTCCATGAGGAGGCGCGGCATGGCGAGCTTTCGGGAGAAGATGCAGCGGATGCACTACATAGACCGGCGGCTCCGGCACCGCAGGGACTATCCCACGGCGCCGGAGCTTGCCCGGGACTATGCGGCGGAGGCGGGGGAGGAGGTAACGGAACGCACCATCAAGCGTGATATCCGGGAGATGCGGGAGGACTATCTGGCCCCTATTGGGTACGATCCGCAGCGGCGGGGCTACTTCTATACCCGGGAGGATTTTCAACTGCCGGGAATCCACCTGAGTGAAGGGGACCTGCTGGCGCTTCTGGTTGCGGACCGCGCTCTCGTGGCGTACCGGAACACGCCCTTCCATGAGAAGCTCCGCAAGGTCGTCGAACGGCTTGCCAGGCAGTTGCCCGACAAGGTCACGGTGGAGTCTCAGGAGCTGGCGACGGGGTTTTCGGTGGTGCCCGATCCGGTCACGGAGATCAAGAGCGGCGTATGGGACACGCTGCAGCAGTGTCTTGCCGAGCAGGTCACGGCGGCGTTGCGTTATCAGGCGCCGGGGTACGATGAGCCGGCCGTCCGCCTTGTCGACCCATACCACCTGGTGGGGTACCGCGGCGAGTGGTATCTCCTGGGCTGGTCCCGCCATGATGAAGAGGTTCGCGTCTACGCCCTGGCGCGGATTGTGAAGTGCACGAAGTGGCGCACCAGCTTCACCCGGGCGCCCGACTTCAAGGTCGGTGACTACATTGATCCCAACTTCGGCATCTTCCTCAACGAGCCCTGGGTGGATGTTGCCGTCCGCTTCGACGCTGCAGTGGCTTCAAGAATCCGGGAGCGCGTCTGGCATCTGGAGCAGCGAATAGAGGATCTGGACGATGGTGACATCATCCTGCGGTATCGCACGAACCAGCAGAGTCAGACGCTCTTCTGGGCCGGGCAGTGGGGTCCCAACGCCGAGATCCTGGAGCCTGTCGAGCTTCGGGACCGGGCGCGGGAGTGGTTCCGTGACGCCGCGGCGCAGTATAGGGAATAACGCAGGCGCCGGGCAGGGCGCGGACAGGGCGCGGGCAGGGCGCGGACAGGGCGCGGTGGGACACGCTCTGTCCCTGGGCGTGTGTATACTCTCGCAGTGTGAGACGAAGTAACCTGCGACAACCAACAACCACTGTACAATGTGACGAATGGACGAATGTGTATCGAGCTCTTGCCTGGCGTCTGAGCGATACCCTCCACCCGTCTGAGGAGACCTCGGCTCTGCTCCTCGCGGTTGCCCGACCGGACGAACTGGTTGAGCTCTATACGGAGCGCTGGACGAAGTTAATGGAGTCCGGCCACACGTCGCCCAGATTCGGCGAGCACGACAAGGCCGCCCTGGACCGGGTGGTTGCAGGGTGGCCACATGAAAAGAACATCAGTGCCCTCCGCGACGGGATATCGCAGCTCCACAACCTGTCCGAGTGGCCCATCTTTGCGGCAACCCACGAGTTCCTTCATGACCGCCTTGGGGAGATCGGGAGGCAGGAACTCGTTCATCCGGAGGTTGTTTGGACTCTCGGCGGAGTGCTCGGTCTGAGCCGGGAAGAGGAGCGTGTTATCGTTGTCCTCTACGGACTGACGCAGATTGACGAGCTGACTACGACGCTGGACGCGGTTCCCGACAGACTGACTCTCCGACTCTTTGCGCGTATGTGTGACATGGAACCGCAGAAGGTGAATGAGCTCACGAGCCATGGAAGCGCACTGGAGAGACTCGGCCTGATCGAGTACGGACGTCGCGGCCGAATGTCCGTAACCGACGTCGACATTGCCGCGACCGTGTCGTTCTGTTTTGATGCGGGCTCTCTGCAGGGATTGACCGCCGGTCTCTTTGCCTCGGAACGTGACGCCGCCTACCGACCCGGTGACTTCCCGGTGTCTCCGGCGGACCGTCGTTTCATGCATTCCGCCCTCACACTGCATCGGCCGATCCTTATCTTTGGGCCTCCCGGCATCGGCAAGACTGAGTTCGCGCACGCCCTGGGCCGGGAGCTCGGTCGTCGCGTCCGGGCGGTCTCCGCCGAGCCGGCGCCCCGGAAGGATGGGCAGTCCGTGGAGCGACTCACGCTGGTTCGGCGGGCGGTTCGTCTGGTCGATCGGAACCGTGACCTGCTCCTGGTCGATGAAGCCGACGCGCTTCTGCAGAGTGCCGGGGGTTTCTTCTCTCTCCTGACCGGATCCAGCCTGGATAAGGCGCAGCTCAACGATCTGCTGGAGGAGGTTCGCGTCCCGGCTATCTTCGTGGCAAACGAGGTGGACCGCGTGCCGGACTCCGCACTGCGCCGGTTCGGATATGTGTATCGCTTCCCGCGGCCCCCACGCGAGACCAGGGCGCGCATTCTCTCGGAGCGCCTGACGGCCGAGGGCATTCACGTGCAGGAGGAGGCGGTGCGACGCATTGCCGGGGGATACGACCTTACACCAGCCGCGGTAGAACGCATGGTAGCGGTCATCAGCGCCGACCGCGGGGTCGACCCTGCAGGAGCCCGCGAAGCCGACGGCGGGGTCGACCGCGGAGTCGACCAGCCCGGATCCGCCGACGACGCGGCGGATGGCTCCTCCGGCGGAGCGCGGAGTGACTCGCAGGACGCCGAGCGGTTCTACCGGGACGCCGAGGAGTATCTCCGGGTGACCAGCCGAGGCGCCCTGGCCCGGGAGACTCGGCGGCTCCCCGCACCGTCGGCCCACTTCGATCCGGCACTGTGCAACGTGACGCAGGGCGTGTCGGACGTGGTGGCACGGCTTCGGCATCGCTCAGAAAAGGAAAAGGGGACTCGCCTCCTCTTCCACGGACCGCCCGGAGGAGGCAAGACGGAGTTCGCCCTCTACGTTGCGCAGGTGCTCGGACGCGAGTCTGTCGTGCGCCGGCCTTCCGATCTGCTGTCGCCGTATGTCGGCGTCGCCGAGTGGAACATTGCCGCAATGTTCCGGGAGTACGCCGGGCCGGAGACGGTTCTGATCCTGGACGAGGCCGACGCGCTTCTGGCGGACCGTGCCGGCGCCCACCGTTCCTGGGAGGTTAGTCAGGCGGCGGAGTTTCTCCAGGGAATCCAGGACTTCGAGGGTGTGCTCCTGGCGTGCACGAATCGACTCGAGCACGTGGATCCGGCGCTGCGCCGGCGCTTTCATCAGGTAATCGAGTTCGGACCCTTGGGGACGGAGCAGATTCGGGCCGCCCTGGAGCGCTTTTTTCCGTACCTCACCTGGGAACCGGCGCATGAGCACGCCCTCGATCGGGGGCCGGCCATCATGGTGAGCGACATTGCCACCGCCGCGGAGGTGTTCGACGTGGACGGACTCCGTGACCACGGCGCCATCGGCGGGTCGGGAAGGATTGTTGAGGAGACCCGGATCATTCAGGAGATCCAGGCGAATGCCCGTGCCCGCGGCGAGGATGCTCGCAGCATTGGTTTCACGCGGTCGTGAGGTCGCGCCATGGAGGTACCTATGAGACACTGGAAGAACAAGCTTTTTCTCGGGGCCATGCAGGGCCGGACCGGGCCATGCCGGGTCGGACCGGGTTTCGGGCGGGCCGGTACCTTTGGAAGCGTCGTGCTCATGGCTTTGGGCCATGATGTGAAGAGTGCACTTCACGAAATCGCCACGGTGGGGTCGGAGCCCGAGACCGCGGCACAACGAGCCTTCCTGGAGGGGTAACGCGAGGAATGACTATCCACTTCTCTCCCGAGTTCGACCACAGTGCGGACCCCTTGCCGTACGGGGAAGGGGAAGGAAGCGTCGGCACCGCCTATCTCGGCGAGCAGGGCCTCCTGGCGCAACTCGAGTTGCGCCTTGGTATGGTTCGTTCCGAGAGCTCACGGGAGGAACGCCTTCAGGGGTATCGCGGGGCGCTCCTCGCCCACGTCGAGGGGACGCAAGGGGGCGGGCAGACCGGGAGAGCCGGAGCAGTTGCCGCGGCGCCGCAGCCGCCTTTCTACGCCGCCTCCTTTGAGGTGGACCCTGTTGCGGTTGCGGAGGATCTCCTGCGCCGGCGGGACGAGCTTGTGCTGGCGGGCTGGCTTGGTCCGGAAGCCCTTGATCCCGCGGATCCTCCCGGCGAAGACGTGCCCGGACGTCTGGCAACGTTCCGGGCCGTTGAGGCGGCCTGGGAGCGCCGGTGGGGCTTTTCGGAGCGCTTTCGCGCCGTGGAGAGGGCTCTCCAGCAGGGGCGTTCCCCGTTTCCCATTGAGCAGGTCCTTCTGCACTACAACCGGGAGCTTCTGCCTGACCACTGGCAACGGATGCTGTCGCGTCTCGAAGTCGCCGGGGTGGTGGTTCGCGCCGCTCTCGACAGGATCGCGCCCTCCCGGAACACGGATGCAGGGGCGGTGCAGGGGAACGGCGACCTCGATCTCTTCAGGCGCACAACTGCGCGGGAGCAAGCGGCGGGGGACGGGAGTGAGCGGCTCACCGGCGATGGAAGCCTGGTCATTCTCCGGTGCCGCGGCGATGGTGAAGCGGCCGCCGCGGTCGCGCGACTCATTGCGTCCGAGGGCACTTCCGGTGTGACGATCCTCGCGGAGGATTCTCGGGCAGTGCTGGCGGCGGCGCTCTCGGCGCAGGGACTCCCTGCAATCGGGGCCCGCGGAGAGCTGGCCCCGTCCGCGGCGGCTTTGCATTGTCGCGCTCTCGTGGCCTTTCTGTTCGAGCCACTGGATGTAGGACTCATTGCCCAGGCACTCTTCGAAGGGGTGTTGCCGCTGGACAGGCGCTACGGGCGCCGGCTCCTGCGGGCGCTGCAGGAGGAGCCCGGCGTCGGCGGGCCGGCCTGGCAGCGCGCCCTGGAGTTTCCTGAGGAGTGGGATGATGAGCGCCGTCGGCGTGTCGGCGAGCAGTACCGGAACCTCTTCGACCGGATGAGAGCGCCGGTCGGGCAGGGAGCGTGGGTGGAAGGGGCTCGAGAACTCGTCGGCCACGCAATCGGGTACGTCCAGGGGCGCCTCAAGGGTGCGTCGGGAGGCAACGACAACGGTGGAGAAGCCGCGGTAGAGGAAAGCGGTGAGGCGCGAGATTCGCAGGAACCGTGGACATCGATCCTGAATGCTTTGCAGGCTGTTGATCGCGCCATCGCGGCGCTTCAGGCGCCCGGGGACACGCGGTATGTGTCGCGGCTGGAGCTCGATCGTCTGGTCGGGCAGACACTGGGATCGGTGCGCTGCCGCGGCACCACGGAGGAGGCAGGCCGCGTTGCCTGGGTGGGTCATCCCGGAGCGATGTGCGGAAACGCCGAGACTGATGCCGAGCCGGATTCGGGCGGTCACGCCGCCACCGGCACGCGGGCCCCGGCG
>CAZZIE010000137.1:0-7991 GCA_964654185.1 uncultured Spirochaetaceae bacterium
TCACGGCGGGAAAGGTCACCGCTGTGCCGCCGCTGATCGTCGGCGAGGTAATGTCCACATTCACCGGCAGTGGCAGTCTGTTGTCGAGGGTGATCTCGAGAACGGGATTGGTGAAGGTGACCGAGTCGACCAGTTCCTGCGTGCTGGTATCAATGGCGTTCGAGAAGCTCTCGACGGTATCGAAGGTGCTGCCGGCGACGTCGACGGAGCTGAAGGCATTGATCTGCCCGCCTATCGAGCTGGTCACCTCGTCGCCGGTGGGCTCCAGGTCAAACGTTGCGTTGCTGCCGGTAATCGTCACGGTGTAGTCGACAAGGATGTCCTCGTTCGTCAGGGTCGCGCCGTCCAGGGCCACACCGGGCGGCGCAGCCGCTGCGGGTCCTGCCCGGGAAACCCCTCCCTGCAACAACTCGACGTCGACCGAGTCCGAAATCCCTGTCCACTCTCCCGGATACGCGTTGGAGACCTCCAGCGACCCGGTGTCGACGGTGGCCGACTGGAAGTCGAGATCCGAACCCAACGCAATCGTGTAGGTGCCCGTAACCGTCTCGTTGAAGTCGATTCCGCTTGCCGCGGAGATTGTGGTGTCTCCGGAGAAGGAGAAGGTCAGCTCAAACCCGAAGGGATGTCCGGGGTCCGCAGTCGTCATGTCGAATTCAAGCCATATCAGGAAGTCTGCCTCCAGGGTTACGCCTGAGAGGGGAAATGTGATCGGGTCCGAGGCGTCGACATCTACGCCCGAGTTGCTCGCCTCAACGACGCGAACTCCTTCGTCGTTACGAATCTCTGCGCTGGTGACCTGCGCGCTCAGAGAACCGCTATCCGTGACCACGTTGACCGACACTTCGAGAGCGCCCTGATCGAATGTGACCGAGGAGTATCCACTCGCAGAGACGGGTATCTCTCCACTGTAGGTACCATTGACCTCATTGCCGGAGATCGTTTGCTCCGGAATCTGGACTCCACCGGGCACCGCGATCGGCTCGATATTCGTGGAGAAGGTCTCTCCGGCGAAGGCGATATCCGGGACCTCGTAGCTGACATCTATGGTCTGGTTGATCTCGTCGAGATTGAGGTTCTCACTGGCGAAGTCGTTTACCGAGACGTTCATGAGACTCTTCTGGAGATCGAGAGCCAGAGGTTGCCCCGAGGCCGTGTCGACCCGGTTGAGGCCCGGATCGGACTCCGCGGCGGTGTCGAGGGCGCTGCCGACGTCCCAGACGTCGGAGAGCTTCGTTGTTCGGTTGCCGGCGGGGATCTGCAGGCGGGGACTCCCAGTGATACGGATGCTTCCGGGAAGTTGCAGGTCGCAGGATGCGCTGAATACGAGCAGCGCCATGATGACGAGGGCTATCGCGGTGGGTAGCTTCATCCGTTCTCCTTCCGTTTTTTTACCTGGCCCTGAACCCCGTCGTGCACAGCGTCGGCGGAGTGAACGGACGAACGGTAGCCGACACGTCCCGATGAATCGGGCAGGGGCCGTACCTCCAAACCCTATCACCTACCTCGTGAAAACCCACGAAAGGGCTGCGCGGATAGCCCTGGTTCCCCCTCTCCCGTCGCTGCCCGGACGTTCGGCTCGCACGCCCGTGCCATGTATCTCCAGCAGCGCGGAGCCCGGAAGGAAGGGGCTGAAATGGTGCGAGCCATTTCACCAATCGGCGTTGTGGACGTATCATTGCGGGTATGAGGACATCTGGGAACTGTGTAGTCCGGATGCTTGGGTACATCTTCATCGTGGTCCTCTGGGCTGGATGTGGCTGGATTCCTGCGACTGCCGCGTCCGATGGGCCGAGTGCCGACTTGATAACCCCGGCCGAAGCCAGAAACTTCATTTTGGTCATCGGGGACGGCATGGGCTTTGAGCAAGTGCGCGCCGCCTCGTACTACCACGCGGGGACGGAGGAGGCGCTGGCATTCCACGAGCTTCCCCACAGGGGAGAGGTCACCACGGATTCGGCGAGTATCTTTGTCACCGACTCCGCGGCGGCGGGGACCGCCATGGCGACGGGTTTGAAGGTGTACAACGGGGTCATCAGTGTGCGCCGGCCCGGGGACGGAGCAGCCCTGGAAACAATCCTCGAGTACCACCTCGCCCAGGGGAGGGGTACCGGTCTGGTCACCACCACCTACGCAACCCACGCAACCCCTGCGGCCTTCGCCGCCCACGAGGAAGATCGCGGCAGTACCGCCGAGATCGCGGTGGACTACTTCACCGAGACGCGACCGGACGTGATTCTCGGCGGCGGCGGCAACGGCGTCTCCCGGGAGCTCGCGGAGAGTAGCGGCTACACCGTTGTGACGACCCGCACCGAGCTGGAGGCCTTCTCAACCGACCATGTCGACCGGCTTTCCGGCCAGTTTGGGGCGACACACCTTCCCTACGAGATCGACGGCCTGGGCGAGTTGCCGCGCCTTTCAGAGATGACCCGCGTCGCCGTGGAGATCTTGGCCAACAATTCCGACGGCTTCTTCCTCATGGTCGAGGCGGGCCGCATTGACCACGCCGGCCACGCGAACGATCTGGCGGCAAACATTGGGGAGACCCTGGAACTCTCCCGCACCGTCGCATGGCTCCACGAGTGGGCGGAGGCCGACGGCCAGACACTTCTTGTGGTGACCGCCGATCACGAGACCGGGGGCCTGGAAGTGCTCGAGAACCGTGGCGTCGGGGTGCGCCCGGACGCGACCTGGTCTAGTACCGGCCACACCCGGGTCAACGTGCCCATCTACGCGGTCGGTCCCGTCGCCGACGCCGTCACCGGAACCATCGACAACACAGACATCTACTGGCTGATGAGGTAGGGCCGACGTGCGGCCGCCGCGAGCTCCGTCCCCGGGGCAGTCCCCCGGGGCAGTTCCCCGGGGCAGTCCCCCGAGGCAGAGCGCGGTAGGGCGGCCGCGAAGGACCCTACCGCGGCTTTTCGATGCGCCACTCCATGGGCGTACCGGTCGGGGTGGTGATGACCGTGCCGTGTGCTCCGGGTGGGCCGTCGGCGTAGTGCGCCGAAACAGTCAGGGTGTCGGCGGTCACATCGATCCAGAGATAGTGAATCGATGTTTCACCGTAGGTGTAGCCGAAAAACTCGGCGTCGTCTGAATAGCGAATAGAACGGTCCGTCGCGTAGCGGCGGGCAGCCTCATCCGCAGCGTTCTCGAAGGGAAAGGAGTAGTACGAGGCGGCGCGGGGATAATCGTCCGGATCCTGATAGCGGATGCCGGGCTCGGTCAGGCGCGCTCGCATCGGGTTCCAGCCGCGCTGTTCGAACGTCTTCGTCTCCGGCTCACCCGTTTCTACAGAGTGGAAGTGCCAGGTCTCACGGTAGGGCCGGTGCAGGAAGAAGCGAGGGTAGAGCGCATCTATCCGGGCCCCCGCCGTACCCGCGGTGAAGAGGTGGACGGGCTTGGTTGCAACCGGGTCGTCCGGGTGGAGGACCAACCCGTTCCCGCCGTAAAGGTACTCGTAGTGCTCGAAGAGATGGTCGTGCCCCCAGAAGACCGCATCCACCCCGTGCTCCGCAATGATCGGGAAGAGCGCCCGGGCCCATTGCTGGTCCTCCGGCGTAGTGGCCGTTGCGAGCATGGGGCGATGCATGGCAATGAGAAGCCAATCGGCCCCGGTGCCGGCGCCGCTCCCGCGGTGTGCCTGCCGGAGGTCTTCGCGCAGCCAGACGAGTTGTCGTTCGAAGTCGGGTCCTTTGGCTTCCGTATCAAGTACTGCAATGTGGACGGGCCCCACCGTGATGGAGTGCCAGGTGTGCGCATCCGGTGAAGAATCCGCATAGGCAACAGGAAAAATGTTCTTGAAGAGGCGTGCCGAGGGCACAATGTAGGAGTAGTCGTGGTTGCCCGCAGTGGGAACGATGGGCGTTTCGGCTCCCAGGTTGGAAAGGACCGCCAGGGATTGCCGCCAGGATCTTCTACTGTTCCCGATCTCCGCGATGTCACCGAGTTGAAGGGCGAAGAGTGGATCCAGGGAGGCAACCTTCTCCGTGACCAGCGCGGTGGTTCGTCTCATCTCTTCGGTGATCGGCTGGAGGTCTCCGAGCACCGCAAAGGCGAACTCCTCGGGCTGCTCCGCAACGGTCGTGACCGTGTGCCACGCGTCCTGCCCCGCGATTCGGTAACGATGGGTGGTATCCGGCTCCAGCTCTTTGAGGGTTGCCGTGGCGAAACCTCCCGTCGTGGTTGCGGCTACCCTTTCCGTGGACCCGTCCGGGTGCTCCACGTGAAGCGCGGCCGGATCGGTGCGCGAGATCCAGCTCACGGCGAGGGACCGGTCGGGATCTCCCGGCCAGGAGACCACCGGTGCGGCGTGAGTGAGTTCTTCCGGCAGGGATGCGCACGCCGAGAGCACAGTCACTGCCGCGAGGAGAAGAACGAGTCTTGGATGCCCGGGATATGCCATGCAGCCCGATAGTACCGCGTTTCAGGAGCGGCGTCTCCACCATTCGTCCCGGGCGACAGTGCCCCGGGGGGTCACGGGGACGGAGGGGTTTTCGCGGGGACGGAGCTTCGCTGTCGGGGACTGCAGGGACGGGTGTCTCGGGGACGGAGCTTCGCTCTCGGGAAATGCAGAATGGCCCGGTGGGATCGACCCGTTCTTTTGAGGCGCGTCTGAGAGCAACGACGCCCAATCGCCGATGGGCGTCATCCGGCGGTACGGTATAGAATGGCCGCTGCGATCCTGAGAGCGGCCCACGGAGCAAACAGACCTGAAGGAGCCACCGTATGCAGATGCCGAGAGTTCTTAGCACCGTGTTGCTCACAGCACTGGCGCTCGGTGCATGGACTGAACAAGCGTTTACTCAGAGCGACCCGCAGATCGGCCTCCTGGTTGAGAGTGTAGGTCAGGTCAGCGTGAACCGGAGCGGCAATACCGTGAGTCCCGGCGTCGGCGACGACCTCTTCGAGGGGGACACCGTCAGCACGGGCGAGAGCGGGAAGGCACGGATACTCCTGAAGGACAACTCCGTCCTCCTCATGGGGCCGGAAACGATCATGGATCTCAATGCGGTGGATCTGGGCCGAGACCGCAATCTCAGCTTGCGGGCACGCGTGGGCAGTTTCCTCGTGCAGGTCGCAGACTGGCTGGGCGGCGGCAGCAGTAACTCGATCTTCGCAACGCCGACCGCCACGGCGGCGGTTCGCGGTACGACCGTCTGGGGCAACACCGAGCTGGATGCAATCTGCGCTCTCGCGGGTACCGTATCGGTCACCCCGCGTGCCGGCGCCGACAATACGGTTACCATATCGGCGGGACAGTGCGTCCAGAACATGGCGACCGGAACCGCCGAGCCGCTGCAACCATCTCGGGAGCAGTTGGAGGCGTTCCTGGATGAGGTGACCATTCCGTAGGGGATTACCCATCATAGCGCGCAGAGAGGAGACCACGTGGTAGCAGTTACCGGTGCCACCGGACATCTCGGAACAGTACTCGTGCATCGGCTGATTGCCGACGCGGAGGAGGTCCGGTATGTCGTCCGCTCCACAAGCACGTCCCGGGGTCTCGACGACCTCCCGGCCGGAACGGCCCGGCGGGTTGAGGCCGAACTCCTGGATGCAGACGCCCTAAGCCGGGCCTTCGATGGGGCCGAGGTGGTGTACCACGCAGCGGGAATGATCTCTCTCATGCCCGGCGCCGCCGATGCACTCTACCAGGTGAACGTCCAGGGTACCCGAACCGCCCTTGAGGCGGCCCGCCGCGCCGGGGTGCGACGCTTCGTCTATCTGGGCACGATCGAGGCCTTCCCCCTGGAGGGTGGCATCTTTCCCATTACCGAAGAAATGCCGATCGACCCCGACCGCACTGTGATGGACTACGGCCGCACCAAGGCGCTGGCCACGCAACTGGTCCTCGACGCCTCCGGGCCCTTCGCTACGGGGACGGAGCTCGAGCGCGCGAACTCGTCGGGGACGGAGCTGGTGGGTGGTCCGAGCGCTTCGGGGACGGAGCTCGAATGTGTTGTCTGCGCGCCGACCGCCTTCATTGGTCCGCCGGACTACCGCCTCTCCTCCCTTGGGCGCTTCGTTTTGGACACCCTCCGCGGCCGCCTCCCGGTCGTCGTGAACGGCGGCTTCGACTTCGTGGACATCCGGGACGTCGCCGACGGCGTGATCCGCGCCGCCCGGCACGGTACCGCCGGGCGGGTCTACCTCCTGTCCGGCGAATACACTACTGTTGAAGACATTGTGACGATGATTACGTCCACAGCCGGCGTGCGCGGGCCGTCGCTGACCCTGCCGCTTGGCCTGGTGCTGCCGTTTGTCCCCGCCGTTGAGCTCTACTACCGAGCGACCGGCCGATCGCCGCGATTCACCCACGCGAGTCTGCGCCTCCTGTCCCTGGGTGTCCGGGTCGATTCCTCCCGGGCGCGAAAGGAGCTCGGCTACACGGCAAGACCCCTCGCGGAGACCATTGCCGACACGGTCAGGTGGTTCGTGGATGAGGGATATGCCGGGGCGGAGGCCGTCGGCATCGATCTCAAGTCTTGAATCCGGTCGGGAGCACCGGCGTCACAGGATGAAAGGCACGACAGCCTTGCGGTCGGACGGGTACTCCTTGAAGGTTTCGCGGTACCAGCGGTGGTTGGAGAGGCCCCGCGGCAGGAGATTGGCAATGGTGAAGACGGCGAATGAAAGGCCGGCGAGGGACCACGTTGCCAGGGCGAAGCCGCACCACTGCACGATCTCACCGAAGTAGTTGGGGCTCGATACGAAGCGGAACATGCCGCCGTGTGGAATGCGGTACTCGTGCGTGCCCGGGCGGCGCAGTCGTTGCAGGATGCGGTCCGACCAGATGTGCACGATCATGCCGCCGACGAAGAGCACCATCCCGACGATGAAGCGCGGATCCGCGAGCCAGCTTGCCGCGTACTCGTGGGCGGCGACGAAGAGGTGGTGACCGTTCACATAGCCGTTGGCGCAGTTGTAGAGAACCGCCATGAGGATGAGGGTGTAGGGCATGTTCCGGCTGCGGGTGTCCTTCAGCAGCATGGGGTAGAGGATGCTGCGGTAGAGGTAGTGCACCTCCCAGATTACCAGGAAGAAGATCGCCAGCGGATCGGTGCTGTCGCCGAAGAGCATCATGAGGAAGATGACCAGCGCCGCCGGAAACTCCATGAGGAACCACGCCCACCGCGCCGTCAGGGCGACACCCCAGCCGCGGCGTAAGTAGCGCCCGTACGGCGCCACCACGAAGAACAGAGTGACGAAGGCCGCCACCGCGGCCACGAAGATCGCAATCAGAACGATGTGGTAAAGGGTCATGGGCCGTAGGCTACACCGGCGCGGCGCGGGGATGCCAGTGTGTTGTTCGCGGCGGGGACTTCGCGACGGGGACGGAGCTCGCCTGCGCAGGGCCGCACGCCCCGAATGGGCGGCGCGGCACGTGCCCGGTAGAGGGACGGAGCTCGGCCACGGGGAGGCGGAACGCGGGCGGAGGGACGGAGCTCGGCGACGCAGGGGGGGCGGAAGTTGGGATGGGCTGGGCCCGGCGGGGACGGAGCTCGAAGCGGCAGCGCTCCAACCGCCCGTGCGATTCCCGGCCGGGCCCGACCACCCAACCACACCCGGGCACAAAAAACCCCGCGAAGCGTCGCTCCGCGGGGTTATACGTTAGCAGGGGCAGGATTCGAACCTGCGACCTCCGGGTTATGAGCACGGCCTACGTTATGTACCGGCGTTGCCGCATGTAGATAACTGTAGATGATTGAAAGGGATACGTCAACGGTATTGTTCCCGGTTGTGCCCGGATGTTGCCCGTTGTGGTGTTATATGAGGCGGTTTTTGCGACGGATCGTTGCTACAGGGCGGTAGGTCTACTTGTTTCGCGTAAGAGAGCATCCAGGGGGAAGAAAGGCGCATCGGTTGCCCGGTAGCGCCGAGGGGGCTATGTCAGCCAGGGTGGTGGTGCAGCCGCGTCGTAACTCAACGTGACGGGGTAGCTCTCCCCACCAATGGTGGCGGCGGGCGGATCGGCTTCGAGGTCC
>CAZZIE010000137.1:8001-10699 GCA_964654185.1 uncultured Spirochaetaceae bacterium
ACGTTCTCGCAGTCGGCCAGGACGATTCCCTCTTCGTCATGCACGAAGACGGGCGGAAAAGCAATCAAAGGGACCGTCTCCCCGTCAACGCGGGCAGAAAGCACGGCCCAGCCATCCGTGACGGCGCCACGTTCCGCCATGGCGCGTGCCTTGCGCACAAGACGCCTTTCTCTCCACTGCTGGTTAATCGGATCGGCAACATCGATCATACCTCCGGACGTAGCTCGGACGTAGCCCCGCTTCCTGGCCTTGAACACGGCCGGGGCTGAGACCGCGCTCAACCGTGCAAAGCTGTTCTGACTAACTTCTATTGCCATTCTGGTCTCCTATGGGGCAGGTAAATGCCCCGGTCGGGGAATGGTGTTAACCCCGAAATCAATTTCGTGAGTTTGCGTGTGTCGGGCTGCCGCACACCGATCGCGATACCCGCCCCCTCTGCTACAGTACCTTTCTTCAGATGTCATGCTCGACCACCAAGGAACCGTTGCGGAGCCCGGATCCGTACTTGTCTGCCGGGATCGGCCCACGACGGTGCACATGCTTCAGCCAAGCGATGCGGGAAGCGATGGCGTAGTTACTCTCTGTACCTACCTCCATTGATCTCCTGCGCCACACAGGCGCCACCAGAGCTATAAGGTCTGCGGCATTGATTGGAGTGACCCACTCAGCCAGGCTCTCGGCAGCGGACAGGAGCTTACTCTCTGAGGTCTCAGGGTCCATGTCGAGGGTCTGTTCCATCAACTCCTCCAGGGCCCGGAGAGTGGCGGCGTCCAGGTCCAAGTGCGTATCATGGGTGATCTTCTCTACAAGGCTTCGGGCTCGGGCCTTTGCTTTCTTGCTCATGTGCTCCTCGAAGAGGGCGGGACCGAAGCCCCGCCCAGTGATTTCGGTCACGGTCATTGGCCTGCCGCAATAACCTTCAACTGCTCGACAGCCCACAAGGTGAGCTCTTCCTCGGCAGGTTCGCCGTCCAGCGCCACCCCAGCGCGGAGGAGGTGCCTCACCATCTCGGTGGACACACCAGCTTTCCGTGCGGCTTCGTCTGGGTCCATCAACCGGCCGCCACGGAGGTTCATCTCCGCGAAGTGGGGGTCCATGCCCTTCGCCTTCAACTCGGCGCGGATGTCTTGGTCGATCTGTTCGAGGTCGATGTTTTTCGTGTCGATCATGATCGTCTCCTATGCGCTCTTCCGGGCCAGCTCGAGACGGCGCTCTCGGGCGGCCTGCACCATTGGTCGAGTGGTCCGCTCCAGCGTTGACCCGTGGCGACCGGCGGCCTCGGCGGCGGCCCGGATCTGATCCAGACTCACCTTGACGGGAGCGGCGGTGCCGTCCGCTAACTGCCCGTGAACGATCGCGCGGCCAAGGGGTCCGGTCACGTGCTCGAGGCGCCGGATGCTGTCCAGGTTGTCCGACTCAGAGCTCCAGCCAGTAACACAACTCGGGGCGCGGTGCAGCGGGAGACCGTCGGTCTTGGCGGCCTCCTTGGCGGCCTCGATCGCGGCGGCGAGCTCGGACAGGGCGGCGGCCACGCGGGCTCCGGCGGCCTCATTGGTCTTCAACCACTCGGAGTACTGTGTCTCTGCGTCTCGGAAATCCTTTTCGGCCTCACGCTCAAGAGCGGACTCCAGGTCCTGTTGAACCATGGCGCGGGCGCTGGGCATAGACTCCAGCTCGGCGGTGACGCTGCCTAATTGCTTGCGGAGCTCCTGTGCCTGCTGGGAGTCGCCGGCGCCCCTTGCCACGTGCTCAGACAACTGTTCCTTCAAGTGGTCGCGGCGGGCCTCGAGTTTCTGATCCCGTTCGTCCAGCTCGGCCAGGCGTTCCCTCACCTTCTCGGATGACACGTTTCCGTTAAAAATACCCATCGTTATTACCTCCTCAATACCGCGTAGTCGCGTGGCCAGGATGAGCGGGCAAGCTGTCGAGGACGCGGCGCACATCTGCACTACGGGCCCTTTCCGACTTGGCCAGCTTGCCGGGCTCGGTAGAGGTGCCTCGGATCGCGGACAAGATGGCTTCAACCTCAGGGGAGTGGGTGCCGGTCTGCGCCTTGGTCGGCCGGAAGTCGCGGACTGCAACCGCAATGTCGGCGCCCACGTCCTCTACGGTCTTACCGCTCTTGATCGCGGAGGCGACCACGGCCTTCAAGTCGGGGTTCTGCGGGTCGGCGCCCTGGGCTTCCTGGAGGCGCTGGACGCGGGCCCGCTCCTTCTCAATGCCGGTCTGTACAGCGGCGCGGTACGCCTGGGGCTGCCGTTTCTGCAGTGTCGAAAGGTCCATATTGATCTCCTGTTTTCTCTCCTGTCGATGTGAGTGAGCAACTTGCCCACGTCCGTCTACTTGGCCCTGCGTCCGGGCGGTCCTCTGTCGTCTCTTCTCTTCGGCTCGACGGCGGTTGGCTTCGGCCTGGGCCCGGTAGTGCTCAACGGCGGTCCAGGGGGTGCCATCAACGTGTAGCAGCATGTACAACTCCCCGCTCCCGGATGGCTCGCGACTCTACGCGCGTTCTCAACCAATCGGCCACCAGGTAGACGGGATGTTGCCCTTTCCCGGTCGCCAACCCGCGCAGTGCATGTAGGCGGCGGGCCTGCCCTTCGAGCCATTCCACAGAGACCTGTAACTCCTTCGCGACGGCGTCGATCCGGAGAGGCGGCCCTTCGTGGTTCATGCTGGGGCGTGGCCCCGCATCAATGAA
>CAZZIE010000138.1:0-10549 GCA_964654185.1 uncultured Spirochaetaceae bacterium
CATCGGCGAGCACGGCACGGAGTCCTACAGCGGCTTCCAGATCTTCAGCACCATGTAGTGTCGGGCGGCGCCGCCGGGGCGGGACAGGCCACGCGGCGGCTGCCGGAGAACCAGCATCCTGTGAAGGGAGAACGATATGAAACTGATAATCGCATACATTCAGCCCTACAAGCTCAACGATGTGAAGGAGGAGCTGTACAAGGCCGAAGTCTTCAAGATGTCCGTCACCAACTCCCTCGGCGCCGGACAGCAGAAGGGCTACCACGAGAGCTACCGCGGCGTCGACATTGAGGTGAACCTCCTCAAGAAGGCGCGCATTGAGATCGCCGTGAACGATGACTTCGTTCAGACGACGATCGACGCAATTATCCGCGGCGCCCGAAGCGGCGAGATCGGCGACGGCAAGATCTTCGTCCTACCCCTGGAGCAGTGCATCCGCATCCGCAGCGGCGAGACCGGAAACGCCGCAATCGGATAGGCCGGGCCGGGGTGCGGGTGCCCTCCGCACCCCGGTTTTTGTGCTTCCCCCTCTCCGGTCGGGAGCGTACCATGGCCCGGACGCGCCGGAGCCCTCGTCGTAGCAGCCGACGGGCGGCGCAGCCGCGTGGACACACGCGTAGGCACTGACGCCGTGACAATCGAGAAGCCGAAAGTGAGCGAAGCTCTACTGTCGCTGTTCTTCGCCGCCTCATATGAGGTGGTGCTGGTTCTGTCGTGGGCGAATGTGTCCGGCGCGCCGCCGGTGTACCCCGGTGTAGGTCCCGGTCAAGTGGCCCTTGCAGGCGCTGTCGCGGGCCTCTTCCTCGCGGGGGGTGGCGTGTGGCTCTTCACCCGGAGCCGCCGGGGCGTGTTCATCTACGGTGTCGCAGCGTACGTGGTGGTTGCCCTGGTAGGTGTAACCCTCTCGGCGCTCTTCATTCACCGGGACTTCCTTACCGTCACCTTTCAGCTCATCATCATTGGATGGATCCTATTCATTGGGCGAATCGACCTCTTCATCACCTCGGACATGGATCGGCGTCTCGTGCGGTGGACATCCCGGATAACCATGGTATCCATCATCGTGCTCTTTCTGTGGCTGCTCCTCATGGGCTACGCCATTGTGACCCGGCAGGAACCGCGCTGGTTCGAATCCACCTTCTACAACGTGTACAACTTCCTCCTTATCGTAATCCTGGGGACGGAGCTGATCCGGCTTCGGCATCGACTTGGAAGAATAGTATCGGTCTCGGTCGACAGACTGTGGCTGGATGATTACGAGCTCACTCCGCTCATGAATCGGAGCGCCATTCGAATCCTCTACTTCCTCGCGGGCAAGCCCGACCGACGAGGCCGGTGCGCGGAGATTCATGCCTTTCTGGACCAGTACAGCGCACAGTCCGGCGCCCTGGACTGCGCCGGCTGCACGGACAGCTTTGCGAAGGCGACGCTCTGTCCCGGCTACAAGCACATTTACAACTGTCTGCTCAACGTGAAGAAGTTCCTCGATGTCTTCGAAATCGGCACCATCCAGCCGCCGCGAAACAAACGGCGCATCCTGCAGGAGGGGTGGCGACTGGCCATCAGTCCCGATGTCACCCTTGAGCGCCGGGACCTCCCGCAAGGTCGCGCCGGCTCCCCAATGCGCGCCGGCGCGAGAGAAGGTAAGGTCCCCGCAGCAGAATAAGTCCACATGGAGTTATTGCCCCTCCCCCGTCGCGCCCCGGTGCCGCAGAATGAACACAACACACACGTGGCGCAAGGGGAAGAAAATGAACGGATCGAGTCTTCTCAGGGCCGGAGCGGTCTTGGCGGTAGCGACGGCACTGGGTACGCTCTTCGCGTGCTCACTCCTCGAACCCGGGGGACTCCTGAGCCCCGAACGCGGCGACCCGCAGACCCTGTACGTCTCCCGCGAGCTCGGCAGCGATGACTGTCACGGACGCCGCCCCGACTGCCCCTTGAAATCTCTCGCCGTTGCCGTAGAGGAGATTGCACCCGGCGGAACCATCAAGGTCCACGAGGACTACCAGGAGATCGAGAGAGCCATCAACATCTGGCGCCCCGTAACCATTGAAGGGGGATACGATGCGTCCTTCAACGTCGCCGACGGATGGTCCATCTACTCCGGCACAGGAATGGGCGGCACGGTCTTCACACTGTCCGGCAACAGCGAGGGCGCCCACATCGTGGTCAAGAACGTGGACATCCGGAACGCCTTCTCACCAACCTGGAACGGCGCCGCGGCGCAGATCCACAGCGGCGCGGTCGTCGACCTCGAGAACTGCATATTCTCCAACAACACGTCCCTGCAGCTCGCCGGGGCGGCGGACGTGAGCGGAGCCTCGACGGCGACGTTTTCGCAGTGCGTGTTTCGCTCCAACCGATCCTTCAGGTCGCCGTCAGTTATCCATATCTACCGGGCGGACGCAGCGTTCGAAGGTTGCGAGTTCGACTCAAACATCTTCGAAGGCGACACCGGCGGCGCCCTGATACATCTCACCACCAACGCGGCACACTCCGTCTCTTTCCAGGACTGCGTTTTCACCAACACCACGGGGACCTTCGTGACGACCGGCGGAGAGGGAGATGGGCAGTTTGTCGACCTCGGCGGCAACGTCGGCATGCAACCGGCGGCCGAGGACGTGGCAGTCGTGTTCATCGCCTGGGCAACCGGTATTGCCGGGGCGACTACCGTTGTGAGCGGGCCGGACACTGATGGGGATGAATCGACCACCGTCATGGAAAACGCCGACGGATCAATCGAGATCACGGCGGTCGTCAATGCCGCCACCGGTGAGGGAACCTACACCTATGTGTTCACGGATTACGCCGACGGCGACTACACCTACAACGGCACGATCACGGCGGCGACGACTGGCAATCCACCGACGACTTTCGACTACACCGGTGAACTCACGCTCACCGGCAGCGACCTCGAGTCCATTGCCTTCGACTACACCCTCGACGGTACCGCTCTATCGGGAACAATCACTATCGACGGCGAATACGAGTACGACCTGTCGGAGTTGGGATACTGAATCGAGAAGCGAACGGCGACACAGCGCGGCCGCCTCGAACCGGGGCCCGCGCAGAGCCCGCCGCCCGCCCCGCCGGGCGGGCGGCGCCGTTACGCCTTAGTACGACAGGAGAAACCGCGAGAAGTAGCGGGAGAGACCGGTGCCGTAGTGCTTCACGAAACTCCGGCCGGCGTCTGCTGCATACACTGCGGGATCACGCTCGCGGAGGTAGTGAAAGTGGTCGGACAGCGCCAGGTAGAGGTCGCCGACGGGCTTTCCCGGGAAGGCTGCGCGGAACCCCGGGCCGGATACTACCTGGTACACCGGGAGGAAGACGTTGCCGTACCAGGAGTAGAGGGCGTCGTCCCAGGTGACCTCGATGCCATGGGTCTGCTCCAGGAGACGGCGATGGGTATCGACGTGCCCCTTCAGGGTCATCCATCCCGCATCGCTCGAGAACGAAACGGCCTCATTTTCCAGCATGCTCTGAATCCGCCCGACATGGGCCTGTGTGTTGATCGGGGCGCTCATAGTGGCAACTCCTTCGTATGGTATTCTTCATGGCGGGCCACCCGACCCGCCTGCCTAATCACGCCTTTAATATAGATACTTATTTATCTATAGTCAAGTATTGATTACGCGGTTGGTGTGGTTTTTTTCCCCACGCGCGGCGGGTCCGGCAGGGGGCCGTCGCGGGACGGTCGGGGCGATAGCGGCCGGGGACGGAGCGGCCGGGGACGGAGCAGGAGAGTCGGGGCGGCTGCGGCGCCCGGCGAAGTCGAGTGTTGACCACCCGCTTTCGACAAGGCCGTGGGGTGCGTACAATGGAGCCATGACCGGCCCCGACCATGGCAATCGTAACGACACCAACCAGGACGCGGCGACGCGCCTTCGCGAACGTTGCCCGGGGTGCCAGGAGGAGATCCTCGAACACTTCCTCACGGGCTTCCCGCCGCGATACTTCCAATCCTTCGACATTGAGGAGCAGGCGCGCCACCTGACCACCCTCGCCGGGCTGTCGGCGAACCGCCCGGCGGAGGTGCTCACCGGCGTTGAGCCCGATGGGACCGTAACCGCCACGGTCCTCGGGTATGACTACCCCGGAGAGTTCTCCATCATTGCCGGGCTCCTTGCCGGCAGCGGTTTCGAGGTCATCTCCGGAGACGTCTACACCTCCGTGCGCGCCACCGGCGGCGAGGGGGAGGACGAGGGCGCTGCCCTTCGGCATCGTCCCGGGGACGGAGCTGCGGCCCGAGGGCATGGCGGATCCGGTCGCCACACCTACCGGGGAACAGCCCACGGCCGCGGCGGAAGTCCCGGCAGGCGCGGCGGGCGAGGAACCGCCGCGGCACCCAGGCCGGAGCGGTGGATCATCGATCACTTCCGCGGGACCCTGCGGGGGACCTTCGAGGAGTGGGAGCGGAGCTTCCCGGCGCAGCTGACGGAGACCCTCGGCATTCTGTCGCGGGGGACGGAGGAGGCCTACGAGGAGGCGAAGCGCCGCGTCAGCGAGTCTGCCGCGGAGGAGCTCGCCGAGCTCGGCGATGTCACTTCCGGCACCCAGGAGCGCGCCCGCATGGAGATAGATCAGGGCCCGGAGAGCCGCACCCGCCTGACCGTATACTCCAGGGACACGCCGCTCTTCCTCTACGCCTTCTCCAGCGCCCTTCATCTCCACGACGTCTCGATCGAGGCGGTGGACATTCGCACCAAGGAGGGCTGGGTCGAGGACATCTTCGAGATCACCGACGCCAAGGGCCGACCGATCACCGACGAGCGCACCCTCAACCAGCTCCGCCTCTCCGCCGCCTTCACCAAGCAGTTCACCTACTTCCTCGACCGCGCCCCGGATCCCTACCGCGCCCTTCAGCGCTTCGAGCTCCTGATCCAGGACTTCCGCGCCCTCGCCGACGCCGGCCAGCTCGGACAGCTCCTGTCCAGCCCGAACATCCTCCAGGATCTCGCCCGCCTCCTCGGCGCGAGCGACTTCCTCTGGGAGGACTTTCTCCGCCTCCACTATGAAGAACTTGTGCCGATGCTGACGCCGGAGCATCGCGGGTCGACCCTGAGTCTGAAGCCGGCGCAGATGCCCGACGCGTTGCGGAAGGCGATCGCCCAGGGCGGGACGCCGGAGGAGCGCCACCGCATTCTCAACGAGTTCAAGGACCACCACGCCTATCTCATCGACGTGGACCACATCCTGGCGCGGGACACGGACTTCTTCTTCCTGAGTCGGCGCCTCACCGCCCTTGCCGAGGCGGTGGTGAACCAGGCCGTCGCCATGGCCTGGGACGAGCTGACCGATCGACACGGGGTGCCCCGAACCGTTGCCGGCATTGAGGCGACCTATGCCGTAATGGGGCTGGGCAAGATGGGCGGTGAGGCCCTCGGGTACGCCTCCGACATTGAGCTGATCTTCCTCTACAGCGACAACGGCACGACCGACGGTACCGACTCCAAATCCAACCGGGAGTTCTTCGACGAGCTCTTTCACAACACCGTGAGCATGATTCAGGCGCGCCGAGAGGGCATCTTTCAGCTCGACCTTCGGCTCCGTCCCCACGGCAACGCCGGCCCCCTGGCGGTCAGCATGGCGAGCTTCGTCCAGTACTACCGGTCGGAGGCGTCCAGCCTGGAGAAACTCGCCCTGGTGCGGATGCGCCACATCGGCGGGGATGCCGATCTCGGGCACCGGGTGGAGCGCGTCCGGGACGAGCTCATCTACGGCGCCGACAGCATTGACCTCCAGGAGCTGCAGCGGCTCCGAGAGGTCCAGCTCCAGGAGAAGGGCGATCACGGCAGGCTCAACGCCAAGATCTCGCCGGGCGGACTGGTGGATTTGGAGTACAGCGTCCAGATCCTCCAGGTCATGCTGGGCCGGAACAACCCGGCGCTGCGAACCCCGCGCATCCACGAGGCCCTGAGCGCCCTGGTTACCGCCGGCGAGATCGATCAGGAGGAGTCGGAGCGCCTTGTCGGCGCCTACCGATTCCTGCGGCAGCTCATCAACGGACTCCGAATGCTCCGGGGCAACGCTCAGGACCTCTTCCTTCCGGATGTAGGATCGTTGGAGTTCATGCACCTTGCGCGGCGGGCAGGCTACCGCGGCCGCGGCAACCTCACTCCCGCGGAGGAGCTCCGCGTCGAGTTCGAGACCAGGACCGCGGAGGTTCGCGCCTTCGTGGAGGAGCAACTCGGCAAGGAGGCGCTCCCGGGCAATACCGCCGGCAACATTGCCGACCTGGTGGTAACCGAACACATGGAGCCGGAACGCTACCAGGAGATTCTGCAGCCCGCGGGCTTTCGAGATCCCGAGCGCGCATATCGAAACCTCAAGAGGCTCGCCGGAGGGGGCGAGCGGCGCTATCGCTTTGCGGAGCTCTCGATCCTGGCGTGGGACCTGCTTCTCGACTCCCCGGATCCCGACATGGCCCTGAACAACTGGGAGAAGTTCGTCCACGCCGCGGGAAACGGCGCCGAGCACTTCTCCGAGCTCGTTTCCCAGCCGAAGCGCCTGGAGATCCTCCTGGCAATCTTTGCCGGAAGCCAGTTCCTCTCGGACACCCTGATCCGGAACCCCGAGTTCTTCGCCTGGGCAACCTCCCCGGAGAGCGTCTGGCAGCGACGAAGCGGCGCCGACTATCGCCACACCCTGCAGGAGCTTCGTCGGAAGGCCGCGGATCATCGCGCCTGGCTTAACGACCTGCGGCGCTTCCGGAAGCAGGAAATCCTGCGCATCGGGACCCGGGACATCTGCCTGAACGTCGCCATCCGGGACGTCATGGCGGAACTCTCCGCCCTGGCGGGAGAGATCGTCCGCCAGGCCACCACTGCCGTCTTCGACCGGCTCGACCTCCCGGAAGAGGCACGAGAGCGCTTCTGCGTCCTCGCCTTCGGCAAACTCGGCGCCCGGGAGCTCAACTACAGCTCCGACATCGACCTCATGGGAGTGTACGAGCCTACCTCCGCCCCGCCCTCCCGGGAGGACGACCTCCGGCAGTTCTCCACAGTCATGAAGCACCTGCGCTCGGATCTCTCGGACCATATGGAGGAGGGCTATGTCTACCGCGTCGACCTCCGGCTCCGTCCCTACGGCACGGCGAGCCCCATTGCGCAGACCCTGGACGCGGTTGTCGGATACTATGCTTCCTCCGCGGCGCCCTGGGAGCAGCAGGCGCTCCTGCGACTGCGGCCTATCTCAGGCAGCCGCCGCGTCGGCGAAGAGCTCCTGCAGCGGCTGCGGGAGCCCTTCTTCGCCACCTGGCACGAGACCGATGTACGGCAGGAGATCCTGAAGCTGCGCCAGACCGCCGTGGACCACCACGTGACCTCGCGGATCGGCGGGGGAACCGGCGCCGGCATCCGAGCCGGGACCGGCATCCGAGCCGGTTCCGGCAACGGGCGTGCGGCGCACGCCGCCGGAACCGGTGCGACCGCGGGAGAGAGCGGCCGGGATATCAAGAACGGCATCGGCGGGCTCAGAGACATCGAGTTCCTGGTGCAGGGCCTGCAGATCCTCCACTCCCGGGGCTACCCGGAGCTCCTCCTGGGCAACACCCTCGACGCAATCACCATCCTGGAGGAGCGCAGTATCATCCCGGAAGATACTGCCGGCTTCCTCACCGACAGTTACGCCTTCCTGCGACGAGTGGAGCACTTCCTCCAGATGCTGGAGGATCGCCAGGTGCACAGACTGCCGGGCGATGCCGAAGCCCTTGCGGCCCTGGGCCGCCGCATTGAGCACGCCGAGCGCATGGACCGCCCCTTCACGACGGTCGTGGACGAGGTCACAGCGAAGGTGCGGGAGTTGTTTTCACACTACGTGGGCCGGGAATGAGCCCCGGGGACGGTGAGACCCAGGGACGGAGCTCGACATGGTCGCGGAAGTGCGGGGACGGAGCTCGGTGTGGTGGCGGACACACGGGGACGGAGCTCAGGACAGCTGAACGGGGACGGAGCTCGTGGAAGTCGCGGAGCGGCTATGAGGGGAGGCCGTGATGGTCAGCCGTCGGCATCGTCCTCAAATCTTTTCAGGATTTCGGGAAACTCGTAGAGGACCATGCCGTCGTCGGTCACTTCCATGGTGACCCGGACGTTGTCGACCATGCTCTGCAGGAGCTCTTCAGCTTCGTGGACGCCGAGGCCGGTTTCAATGACGACGTCGGAGACGGTAATGCGGCCCTTGCGGCGGTTGGCGAGTTTGAAGATGCGCGCTTCCAGGTTGCCCTGGCCCATGCCGAGGTGGCGGTAGCTGCCGTAGGCGCCGGGGAAGCGGTCGTCGCCGTCCCAGCGCGGGAAGGCGGAGTCGTCGCGCCGGTTCATGCTGCGAAAGAGACTCGTTCCGACGCGGAGCGCCAGAAAGATGAACATCATGGGAAGCAGGAAGACAAAGAAGTAACTGAACCCCACCAAGAACCTCTCCTCAGCCCAAGTATACTACTCAGGGATTGGGAATCAAAGAGTGGGGGCGGGTTGGCGCGGGGACGTTGGCGCGGGGACGTTGGCGCGGGGACGGATCTGACGCGGACAGGTTGGCGCGGCGTTCGGCGGCCGACCCGGGGACGGAGCTGACGGGGCCGCGGGGGGACGGAGCTGCGGTGCGGGCGCGGCGTTCGGCTGCCACGGCGGAGAGACCCCGCCGTGCACCCAGACTCTGACGCGCCCTACGCTCGGCCGCCCGCGCGCCTCCACCCTATCGGTCCTGGAGCCGAACGTGGCGTGTGCGGAGCCCCCGCCCCCCGCCCCCGGGGACGGAGCTACAGGAGATCGCACTCCTTGAGGGCCAGGCGGAAGCGGCCGTAGGCGTCGCGGTAGCGGTGGTAGCCCTCTTCATACATCTGGAGGCGATGCTGCTGGGGCTCGTACCGTCGCGCAATGCGGACGAGAGCCTTGGAGGCCTCGGCCACCATGTCGAAGCGGCCCAGGCCGACGAAGGCGGCGCAGGCGTTGCCGAGGAGCTCCGCATCGATCACTTCGACAATGGCCAGGGGCCGGCCGATCATGTTGGCCTTCATCTGACTCCAGATCTCGTTGCGCCCCTGGCCGCCGCAGACCCTGAGCTCATCGACGTGGCAGCCGTCCTGCTCGAGCACATCGATGACCTCCCGCACGGCGTAGCCGATCGATTCCACCACCGCGCGGCCCATTTCCCGCGGCCCGTGCTCCGCCCCGAGCTCAATGAACATGCCCCGGCTGAACTCCCAGGCGGCGCCCTCGTGCATGGTCGGGAAGAACCACGGCACGTGCCGCTGGTCCTCCGCGGCCTTGATGTCCGCGAGCATCTCTGCATAGGAGCGCTGCTTCTGCCCGGAAATCTCCCGAAACCACTCGAAGATAGTACCTGTCGATGACAACACCCCGGCCACGTTGTAGTACCCTGCCACTGGATGGGGTAGACACCGCGTGCGCGGATCATCCACCGGCTCGGCGGAGCAGTAGTTCACCCCCTCGGAGGTCCCGGCGCGGTCGCAGGTGCGCCCCGGCTCCACCGCCGCCGTGCCGAGGAGGCTCATGATGAAGTCCGATCCCCCGGCCACCACCGGAACGCCCGCGGGCAGGTTGTACGCCTCCGCCGCCGCCTTCGTTGTGCGGCCAATGACCTCACCCAGATGCACGAAGGGCGGCAATTTCTCCGGGTCGATGCCGAAGCGCCCCGCCGCCTCCGTCCCCCAGATGTACGGCGTGAACTCGTCGGTGGAGGTGATCGTCACCGCCTCGCCCGTCAGCACGAAGTCGATGTACTCCGGCCCCGAAATCAGCCACTGCGTCCGTTCGTATCGCTTCGGATCGTGCCGCGCCAGCCACGCCGCCTTGGGCAGGAAGAAGCTCCGCTCTCCCTGCCGCCTCTCCTCGCGCCCGTCCAGCCACATGAGCACCGGATCCAGCGCCCTCCCCTCGGCATCCACCGGCACAATCGTCGGCCCGTTCCCGCTCACCGCCACCGCGCTCACCCGCGGCGCCAACTGCATACGCCCCAGGATTCGCGCCAGCGCCTCGGTCCACCGGGACGCGCGCCACTCCCTGACCTCGGCGTACCGGTCGAGCATGTGCTCCCGGTCCTCCTCCAGAAGCCGGCCGGCCTCATCGATCACGCCGATCTTGATCGATGAGGTTCCAATATCTATGGCGAGGACGGTTTGACCGTCGGCGCCGGGGCCGCGGCGAGCCGGAGCCGTATCGGTTTCAGGCGCATCCTGTCCGTCCCTGCCACCGTTGGACCCGGGGCCACCGTTGCCGCCGGGCCCGCCAGGTCCCGTCACGCGGGGAGTGGTGACTGCCGGCTCGGTGGTGGGCGGGGCAGTTGAGTTGCGGGGGGTGGCGAAGGCGCGCGGAGCGGCGGCCGGCCGCGGGCCGGGGGTGGGCGTCCGGCCTTGGACTGCATGGCCGCCACCCGTCCGGCCGGCGGGCGGGTGACCGGCGGATGCGTCGCTGGATGGCGCGCGCTCGACGCCGGTGTTGATTGATGTCTCCCGGGGGTCTTCGGTCATGTTTTCGTGCTCCCGGGGGAATTGTAGTGGAGGCGCGGGCGGGTGTCACGGTGTGGTAGAATG
>CAZZIE010000139.1:0-10282 GCA_964654185.1 uncultured Spirochaetaceae bacterium
GTTGGCGTACTCCGGTGGATAGGGAACCGCGACGGGTAACACGGACGGACCGATCCGCGGAGTGAAGGCCTGGTCGGACTGCGCCGCATCCTCATGCAGGCTTCCTGCGACGCTGAGAACGTGGACACCCGCCTCGGCTAGCTCGACGTCACCAACGTAGCGCCCCGGTCCGACCTGGGTGAGTCCGACATTCTGATCCGTACCGTCGGGGCGGGAGAGGGCGGCCGTCATGACTGCACCGTTCACGTAGCGAGAGCTTCCTTCGGTCACGTCGACGACGACCCGGCCGGTGGACCCGTTCCGGGTAACCTGAGCGGATATGTCCCCGGAGTACGCCGGACGCCGCACCCAGTCGACAACCTGGGCGGCAAAGCGCGGCAGAAGCTCCCATTCCGCCCAGGTCCGTCCCCATCTTCCATCGATACTGGAAGTGAAGGCGACGGAGCGCCCAAGGCCGTATTGCCACGCCGCCAGAAGAGGATGCCCCTGGGAGGCGTCCATCAGTTGACGGGCGCTGCTCTTGGGGTAGGTCATGACGAAGCCGTCGAGGGCGGGCAGCCCGTTCACGGGGATACCTGCCAGCAGGGCGTGCTCCGCCCGGCCGGTGGGGAAGAACGCCTCTTCCACCACGACGTTCCTGGCGACAATACTCGTCTCCTGCGTGAAGATGCGGGGAACCCGCGAGGTGTCGTCGGTGTGGTAGTAACGTCCACCACCTTCGGTGGCGATCAGCTCCATGAGGCGCTTGTTGGCATCGGCTCCAATGGAGACTGTTGAGACGGTGACGCCCCGTTGGGCGAGGGAACGGGAGAGCGTTCGGAAGTCGGCGTCGCGGCTGAGTCCGTCGGACAGCACGATGACGTGCTTCGTAGATGCCTCGACCTCCTGAAGCATCTGCTCCGCCTCCTCGAGGGCCGTCGCCAGAACCGTTCCGCCTCCGCTGCGCAGGCGCGCAACGTCCATGGCAATGCGTTCCTGTTCCGCCGCGCGGGTAATCGGCACCGTTCGTTCCACCGCCGCGTCGAAGGAGATGAGTCCGACCAAGTGATACGGGTTCATGATCTCAATGGAGGAGAGGACGGCCTCCTTCACGATCTCCAGCTTGGGAACTCCCGTCCCCGGTGACACCTCCATGCTCCCCGATTTGTCCACCACGAAGAGCATGGCGAGAGTGGGAACGCGCACCGTCGAGGTGACGTCCATGCTTACCGGGAGAAGCTGCTCAACCGGTGTCTGGAAGTAGCCTCCCGCTCCGAATGAGGTCGGGCCGCCGAGCATGACAATGCCGCCGCCGGTCTGCCGTACGTACCGCTCGAGCTCGTTCATCCGGGAGAGTGAGAAGCGCGCCGCCGGAACGTTGTCAATCACCACGGCGTCGTATGCCGACAGCTCTGTGAGGGTGGCGCTGAGCTCCGCCGGGCGGAGGCCCGTAACGCGAAGATCCTGCGTTGCCAGAGCCTTCTCGAAGGGGCGTTGCACATCGCCCTCTCTGAGGTAGAGCACCCGGCTCTCCCGGCCGACACGCACCGCGGCGGTGGCGTGGTTGTTCCGGCTCAGCGTGTCGGTGTTGCTTTCCAGCACCGCACGATAGGTGCGGATCCCCGGTGCATCCGATCGGTCACGGTAGCGGAAGACGTTGCGGCCCCGGGTCAGGGGAACCTCGTCGGTCCCGAGGGACTCACCATCGCGAAGCAGGGTGAGCTTCGCGTCGGCGGGGCCCGTACTCTCGGTGACCAGGGTGATCTCGTAGACGTCGCCGGTATCGACCCGCTCGGGAAGTCGCACCTCCGCCAGGCGAGCCTCCGGGCGGTCCGCATCCCCGACGTAGACCGTGGAAACGCGAACGCCCTTCGCGCGCGTTGTTGCCGTTGCGGATCGGGCGTTTCCGGTCGTCTCGACGCCGTCGGAGACGAGGACGATCCGGCGATCCCCCGATTGCGGCAACTCCGACAGGGCGTGGTCGATCGCCCCGGCAAGGTTCGTCGCCCCCGGTGCGGGCAGGCTCCGGTCTTCCTGCGGATACTCCTGCAGCGCCGCGGCAATGCGCGTCGGCCGGGAGTCCCGGGGAACGAGAACGCGCGAATCCTCGGCGAAGGCAATGACCGCGGCGCTGTGCGGCGCCGTCAGTTCCTCCGTGGAGGCAATCACGAAGCGCGCCGCACGGCGCGCTTCATCTTCCAGAATACTGCCCGACGCGTCCAGGAGATAGATGGTATGAACTCCGGGGTCCGTGCCCTGGATGCTCGGACCGGCCAGGGCAAGGACGAGCAGAAGCAGAGAGGCGAGACGCAACATCGTCGAAAGCGTCCGATAGCGGGAACGTCGCGGTACCAGGGCGGCCGCGCCGGCCAGGAGGAGGACGGCCGCCGGGATCAGGATCCAGGGAGACGCAAATGAGACCGTCATGCGCGCCGACTCCAGAGCAGGCTGTCTGCGAGGACCAGAAGCACCGCGAGGAGGAGGGCGAGGCGCCAGAGATCGCGGCCGGTGCCTTCTGCCTCCTCGCTCTGCGCCGGCGGCGCTGCGGGAGCTGCGAAACGCGGTGCCGGATTCGTTTCCTGCGGACTCAGGAGATTCACTGCGAAGGCGGACTCAGCGGTGCCTCGCCGGACCCCGTAGATGCCCACCGATCGCGTGTCCTGGAAGGGCACGGATAGATCCGTATCGTCAAAGGTGTATACCTCGCCGGTCGGGTGGAGTACGGTCACCGGCGTGCCCGGAAGGGAGGCCAGATCCACCGTGTCTCCCGCCGCTACGCTCCAGCTCTCGGTTTGTGCACCCTGAGGGAAGAGCCACTCGAGGGAGCGTCGTATGAGGATGGGAAAGCCCGGGTGGAGGGGGACGTTGCTTCGCTCCAGGTCGAAGCCGAATCCCACCATGCGCATCGTCAGGGTATCCGATGCGTACCCGAAGACGTTGGCGCCCTCCTGGAGCACCGGCGTGATCCCTTCGCCGATCAGATACGGGGTCGCCACCCGGAAGAAGGTCCCGCCCAGATCAACCCCGGCGGTTACGGGGTGCGTGTCCGACCACGCTGCGCTGCCGACGTTCTCCACGAGCCCCATCGGCCGGGCTGCGACGCCCGCGACGGTGCTGTTCAGCGCCAGGACGCGGCCTTCCGGAATCGGCACCTCCCGGCGCCGATCGAGGACGATCACGTCGGCCTCAATCTCCGGGGAGTATCGTGGGTAGATCTCCAGGTCCACACCGGGGTGCACGAGGAGGGCACTCTCCAGGAAGTGATTCCCCTCGGTGATCAGCGCTACGTCCATGCTGCGGCTCGTCGAGAGAGCGGCAGAGGCGCGGTTGTCCGCGGAGATGGCATCGTCCACGTCCAGGTGCAGCGCCAGCCGGCCGCTTCCGCGTCCCGCCAGATCCATGTTCACGGCAGCGCTGCTCTGCGCAGCCACCGCCACCGCCCGCTCCGCGATGACCGTCTCGCCGTCAAGAAGACGAACCGTCGTCTCGAGGGCCGCCTCGCCGTGGTTGGCCACCCGCGCGAAGAGCTGGAAGAGCGTGTCGTCCGGGGAGCGCCGGATCTCGAACGCCGTAATGCCGGCGTTCGCTGCGGGCTCGCCGGCTCGTGCGTCCGTCGCGCTCCCTGCGGTCGCGCCGTCCGACGCGGCAACGTTGTGGATCGTGTGACGTTCCGCGTCCAGGGCAAGGTCGGGCTCGTCGAAGGCGCCGTCGGTCACGATCTCTACCGGGATGTCGCGTCCTCCCGCGGAACCCGCGATCGTCTCCACGTACTCCAGGGTGGCCGGTACGTCTGTCCGTTCATCGCTGGAGCTCAGTGTCTCGACTGCGTCGACCAGTCGGGGATCATCCCGGGTAAAGGTTCCCACCAGGCGGGGCCGGGAGGCCATTTCGACGAGGGTGACGCGGGAGTCCCGCGCGGACCCGCGAATAAGGTCGAGAGCGGTGTCCCGTGCCCGGGACATCCGGGTCCGGCCGTCTTCCCGGACCGCCATGCTAGCGCTCGTATCGACAACGAGGACTCGCTCATCCCCGGTCGCGGGTGTCGCCGACCGAAGGGCGGGCTGCCCGAGCGCGAGGGCCGCAATGAGGACCGCCATCACCTGCATGATGAGATGCCGGTTCACGACCTTGCGGAGCCAGAGCCGCCGGCGCTGTGTCGCTTCGAGACGCTGCCAGATCAGGATCGATGATACCGGCTGGACCCGTCTGCGCTGGAAGAGCAGGTGCGCAAGAACGACCACAGGGATCAGTCCGAGCAGCCAGAGGCCCAGCGGTTGTGTGAAGATCATGTGGATCCCCCGGCCATCGCCCGGCCTCTGGTCGTCTCCCTGGTCATTGTCCGCGTCCCCGCCGCGCGGCGCGCCGCGGTTCACCACCGTGCTGGTACTCTCGCGGCTCAATGAAGCTCAAGAGTACCTCCTCGAGCGGCGTGTCGATGCGCGCCCGGACGTACTGCGACCCGTAGCCCTCCAGGAGACTTCTCGTCTCCATGACGAAGCGACCGAAGGTTTCCGCGTAGGTGCGGGCGGTCTGCCGGTCGACGGTCACCTCGTAGCGCTCCTGCGTCTCTTCATCCAGAAGAGTCACGGCGCCGCGTGCATCCGGCCGCTCCTCCTCTCCGGTATAGACGTGGAAGAAGACCGTGTCGGCGTTACGCAGTGCCAGGGCGCGCAGCCCATCCTCCAGTCCCTGATCGTCCAGGAAGTCCGTAATGAAGATGACCAGGGCGCCCCGCCGCATCTGCTCCGCCACCGCGAAGGCGCACCGGCCGATCGACGTCAGTCCTGCGGTCCGTATCCCCGAGAGGTAGGCCAGGAGCTCGAGGGGGATCGTGCCTCGGCGAGTCTGAACGAAGCGGTCGTTGAGGGCGTCCGCGAAGGGCACCAGGGTGACCCGGTCCAGTTGTCGGGTTGCCAGAAAGCCACACGCGGCGGCCAGCCGGCGCGCCGCGGCGAACTTGGCCGGATCCACTCCCATGGAGCGGCTGGTGTCCAGAAGGATGTAGACATCCTGGCTGCGCTCGGCGCGATACCGGCGCACGAAGAGCTTCTGCAGGCGGAGGTAGGCGTTCCAATCCACCGAGCGCAGGTCCTCTCCCGGTTCGTATGGCCGAAGCTCCGAGAACTCCAGGCTCGCTCCGTGGCGCCGGCTCAGGTGCCCGCCGGGAATGGGATTGCGCGGAGAGCGTGCCAGAGGGAGTGAGAGGCCCTCGAGGATGCTCAGGAACTCCGGCGCAAAGATGTCCGTATCGATCTCGCTCTTCATGACTCCTTCTCGGCAATGGTCTCCAGGAGCTCATCTACGATGGCGTTGCTCGTCAGGCCTTCGGCCTCGCCCCGGAAGTTGAGGACGATGCGATGTCGAAGGCTCGGGTGGGCGGCGCGGCGCACGTCCTCGTAGGCCACGTGAAACCGTCCCTCCAGGAGGGCGAAGACCTTCCCCGCGAGGATCAGGCTCTGGGCGCCCCGGGGACTCGCACCGTAGCGCACGAAGCTGCGAACGTGCTCCGGCGCCCCGGCACCGTCGGGGTGCGTCGCGTAGACCAGACGGACGGCGTAGCGTTTGATGTCCTCCGACACGACGATGGAGCGAATGAAGTGCTGCATCTCGGTGATTTCGTCCGCCGACAGGGACTGCTCAACCTGGGGCTCCTGGGTGCCGGTGGTTCGGTTCAGGATTTGCATGAGTTCGGCGCTGTCGGGGTAGTCGACGTGGAGCTTGAAGAAGAAGCGGTCGAGTTGCGCCTCCGGAAGGGGATAGGTCCCCTCCAGTTCGAGGGGGTTCTGCGTTGCCAGGACAATGAAGGGCAGCTTCAGGGGGTACGTCGTGCCCCCAATGGTCACGTGCTGCTCCTGCATGGCCTCCAGGAGAGCCGACTGTGTCTTCGGGGTGGCGCGGTTGATCTCATCCGCCAGGAGGATCTGGGTGAAGATGGGTCCCCGTTGGAAGGTAATCTGCTGATTCCCCAGATCGTCCTGGACCAGCGTGTTGGTTCCGAGGATGTCCGCCGGCATGAGGTCCGGTGTGAACTGAACGCGAGTCGCCTGGAGATCCATGGTCTCCCCGAAGGCGCGGATCAGCATGGTCTTTCCGAGGCCCGGGACGCCTTCGAGCAGCGCGTGACCGCCCGACAGAAGGCATGCAAAGATCTCTTCAATGAGACCGCGGTGCCCAACGATGACCCGGTTGATCTGCCGCTCCGCATTCCGCAGCTTCTGGACGTAGATCGATGCCTGTTCCTCGGTCTGTCGCGTTTCCGTCTCTGCCATTCTCTACTCCTGGCCTCTTTGCTGGGTTTCCTGTTCTCCGACTGCGGGCGTGGTGCCGGCGTCGGCGCTTCTGGCGATCCGCAGGAAGTAGTCCCGCACATAGCCCTGCATCTCCGAGGGTACCGTGCTGCGCCCGACCGCCGCCTCGACCTGTCGGCGGAACTCCGGTGTTACTGCCCGCTCCGGGAGAGAGCTCTGCGGAGTCCCCGGTGTCTCCCGCGAAAAGAGCTCGGTGAATGAGGTCTGCTCGTCCGAGGACGGCAGCTCCGTCATCCGTCGAATGACGTCGCCAAGTCGGGAGGTCGGATCATCCGCGAGATCGGGAGCCTGCCCCAATCCCGCCTCGTCACCGGCGGTGCCGGCGGAGGAGCCGTCCTCGGTGCCCCTGTCGCTGCCTCCGTCCGGCGGAGGCCCTCCCCGGGGGCCCTGCTCCGCCATCCGCGGGTTTTCGCCCTCTCCCTCGGATTCTCCGTCCCCGTCGGTTTCGCCTTCGGTCAGCTGGTCTTCGAGGTTGCGGAGGTTGTTGCGGGTGGCCTGCAACACCTCCTCCATGCCCTCGCGGTCGCGATCATACCCTTCCTCAGGGCCTTCAGGCGATGCCACGCGTCCCTCTTCGGCTTCATCCTTACCCTCACGCTCTTCCGGGTTGGGGCCGTCGAGGGGCGTCGGGCGGTCGCTGCTGCCGTCGCCCTCACCGGGTTGCGCGGGTCGGGTGGGCCCAATGTCAATGCCCCGGGCCTCTCCTTCCTCGACCCGGCGGGAGCGGAGGGAGCTCGAACCCTCTGCTGCGCCTTCGACACGGTCCCGATTCGCGCGCTGACCGGCGATCAGGTCGCTCGCGCCGAGATTGCGCATGTGCTCCTCCAGTCGGGGGAGGAGCTCATCGAGCCTGCGCTCGATCTCCTTCTCGTCGGGGCGGCTCTCGAGGGTGTCGCTCAGCTCCTCGAGTTGCTGAGCGAGGCGCGCGCCTTCCTCATCTCCCAGCGCTTCAGAGCGCCGGGCAATGCGGTTCGACTGGTTGCGAAACTCCTGGATGTATCCCGCCCACGGACTCGGCCGTTCGGGCCGGGCAAGACCCTGGGCGGCCAGTAGAATGACCACGCATGCGAGGACACCGAGCGGCACAAGATAGATTCGCCGCGGCAATCTCAACGGGTACACCGTCTCCGGACGCAGGTACTGCGCCTGAGCGTTCCCCTGCCGGATCACGACCTCCCGGATATCCCGGGCCGGCCCGCTCTCGTGCGTCGGCCCGCTCTCGTGCGCCGGCCCGCTATCCTGCTCCGGCCTGCGATCCTCAGTCTGGCCGCCGCGCCTCTCCCGCCACAGCCCGAAGGCGGTCGGCAGGAGGTGATGATAGTCGTACGCCACATCGGCGTCGCGAAAGATCCGCTCTGGGGAGGCGTTGGCCCGAAGCGCCATTGCGGCGCCGGCGGCCATGGCGAGTCCCGTCGGCCCCAGGCCAATGAGCGCACCGGGCAGCGACAGAGCGGTGAAGGCGTTTGCGGCCATCAGCGCCGCCGTGACCATGAGCGCGTATCCCTCGAGGAGGGCCAAGTAGTAGACAAAGGTGTTTCGTCGGAGATGGCGGCCGAGGGATGCTGCAATCTGGGGGAACGATCTGGGGGTGGGGCTTTTCCGCGTCATGGTGCCGCGCCTCCGCGACGGCGAGCTACGTGAGCAGAGAATATCACCAGGATCGTCAGAAATCCAGTGGCTCCAAGGTGATACGCCGCCGTGACCAGCGGTCGGTAGCCATTGATCTCGACGAAGAAGATGCTTGTACCACCGATTCGTGTCGCCCGTGCGGCGTTCGTGATGCCGACCACGGGATTCGCTGCGGGGAGCCGGTACGCTGTAAGATAGAAGGCCACGATGACGATGCCCCACATGAGGACGTACTGAACTGAGCGGTTCGCCGTGATCGCCTGGGTCAGGAGTCCGACCGGCCGAAAGAGCAGGGCCGTCGTCGTCAGAATGAGCACGATCTCGCCGCTTGTGATTGCGGACGCCTGCGAGACGGAACCCGCAATGACGACGATCGGCGCCGTCACCGCGGCGGTGCACACCGCCCCGAGTATCTCCGAGCCGATACGAGCACCAATGCCTCGCGGATCAGGGAGGCGTGGGGAACGACTCAGCACGCCGAGGTAGGCGCTTCCCAGCGCGACCGCAAGGGGGAGGACGAAGGCGGCGAACTCGTAGAGGATCGGCACGTTCCCGTACCGGAAGAAGGAGACGTAGCTGGATGAAGGCCACAGGACGACCGCGAAGAGGGCCAGAAAGGTGGAGAGGTGGAGGAGGAACGCGACGGCGCGGTTGGTGTGCTCTCCCCAGGGGGACTGCTGTTCGGTCATTGCTCCGCCTCAACGGGAATGCGCAACTCGACAAGTGCGAAGGTGTGCACCGCGTCGAAGAGCGGCTCCGCCTGCGCCGTTGCCGAAATGCTCGGGCTCATTGCCAGAAAAACCGCCTCCCGTCTGGCGGCGCTTCCCACAGGCCCCAGATCTGCCTGACGTAGTTCCGCCACAGCGCGACGCGCCGGGGCAACCTGCTCCCACTCAGCCGGCCGCGCCGCATCGTACTCTCGCTGCGTCGTCTGTCCGGGGCTCACGCTTCCCAGATGGTACACCGCGTCGCTGAAGATGAGAAAGACGTCTTCGAGAAGGTTGTCCGTCTCGTTTCGGATGGTCACTTCTCCCGATCTGGAGGAACCCAGATGGCCCACATGAAGCGGCGCATGGATCCGATCGGCGAGGTAGTAATGTGCCTCTCGCCAACGTGGGAGCGAGCCCTCCAGATGGCGCGTGCCTTCTGTTACGCGAACCCGATTCGGCTCCCCTTCGACGGGTACGATGGTTGCATCGGATGGGGGGCGAATGGTGAATGAGCGTCCCGTGGCGGCGAGGGCCAGGAGATCTCGCTCCAGCGAAACAATCGGATCCCCGGCGCGGCCAGTGATCCGCTGCACCTCAACGAGGGCGTCTTCCGGCGGAGGATTCGCAACCGAGAGCACCAGGTACAGGGCGGCGGCCACCAGGAACGGCACCGCGGCAAGAGCCGGCACGGCGCCGGGTACCCTTCTGCGTACGAGCTGCACCAGGGCGGCAAAGGCACCGAGGTATGCCAGGAGGGCGAGGGCGATGAGCCAGCGTGAGGGGTAGGTGTAGATGGGTCCATCCAGAATCGCCTGATTGACCGGATCGGCAAATGGTTGCCGGCGAACCAGGACGGGCAGTGAAGGATGCGGTTCACCCCTCGATCGATCGAGGGCTAGATCGCGCAGCAGTTCCAAGGCAACCGCCCCTGCCGCCCCGCCGTCGCCGGTGAGTTGGCCGGCGTCGATGGCCAGCCGGTAGAGTGTCCCGGCCGCGCGGCTGCGCGCCTGGAGTACGTCCCGTCGCTCCGGAGCGCGGGGATCTCCGGCCGGCAGGGTCTCCGCGGCGTCCCAGAGCGCGGCGATTCGCGTCCGCCCCGGCGCGCCCTGCGGTGGTTCCGAAATGACGGCGGCGCCGCCGCGGTCGATCCAGTCCACAATGGCCTGCCATTGTCGCTCGGAGAGGCGCTCGATCGGGGCTCGTCCAATGAAGAGGAGGTCCGCGCCGTGGTACCCGATCCACTCGTCCGGCAGGAACTCCGGAAGCGGATAGGCAACCGTCACCGGTCCGGATGCGCGCAGGCGGATACCTTCCCGTCCCGGCTCGTCCCGGAGCAGCCCCTCGAGAACGCGTCGGTCCGACAGGCTTACCACCAGCGCCTGCGGCGCAATGCGCGAAGTAGCATCGATCTGCTGCCGGTGAATGATTTCGCCCGCCTCGGACCGCACGGTCACCTCGATCGGCAGCGCCGGCGCACCTACCGGCAGGATGGCGCGAACCACCTCGCTCGATCCCTTCGCAATATGGAGATCCCGGCGAATCAGATAGGGATGCCGTTCCGTGGCGGTTCTCGGCCCTTGAAGACTTCTGAGATCGATGCTTCCGTGCACCGCATCTCCGAGGTTGCTCAACCGCACAACCACCGGGGTCCATCGG
>CAZZIE010000140.1:0-10188 GCA_964654185.1 uncultured Spirochaetaceae bacterium
GCCCGGGTTGATCGCGCAGGGGCGCGCGCCACGGGGGTGCCCGCTCGCGGTTGCGCGTCGCGCGGCGCCCGCGGCGAACCCTCGCGGCCGGGAGCGTTCTACCGCTGCATGCCGACCGGCACGACGATCTTTCCCCGTACGTGACCGGATTCGCTCATTGAGTGCGCCTGGGCAATGTTCTCCAGGGAGGGGACGCTCGTCGTGGTCAGCCGCACCGTCCCATCCGCCACGAGACCCGCAAGCGTCGCGAGCGCCTTCCGATCCGGCTTCAGCGAGAAGTAGTGCAGCCGCGGCGACGGCGTGCGCCGCCCGCAGAACACGATGTAGCGGCCCCACCGTACCAGCGTCGCCATGAGGTCCGGATTGTCGCTGCACCCTCCGACATCCAGAACCAGATCCGCCCAATCAAGCCCTTCGAAGGCACGCTCCGCCGTGTAGTCCACGGTCTTGTCGGCGCCGAGGCGGCTCAGGTACTCAAGATTTCGTGCCGATGCCGACGCGACTACCGACGCGCCCTTCCACCTGGCAAGTTGAACGGCAATGTGCCCCACTCCACCGGCGGCGCCGTGAATCAGGACACGGTGTCCGGATGTAACCTTGCCGTTCTGGAAGAGCGCCTGCCACGCCGTCATACCCGCCAGCGGGAGCGCCGCCGCTTCAGCATGTGTCAGCTCCTCCGGTTTGGGGAGGACTTCCCCGGCCGGGGCGGTCACGTACTCGGCGTAGCCGCCACCGGGGGCCGGGAAGTTCACCAGGCCGAAGACCTCCTGCCCTTCCGTGAGGGAGGTAACCCGCGCTCCCGCCTCGGCGACGACGCCGGACACATCCCACCCCGGCACGAGGGGCGGCGACCGGAAGGCGTCCACGAAGGCCTCCCCTCGTCGGACCTTCCAGTCAAGGGGATTAACGCCCAGGGCCTTCACCGCAATGAGCACCTCATCGCTGCGGGGCCGTGGAACCTCGGTGCGCTCAACACGGAGCACTTCAAGACCGCCGAATGAGCGTACGACCACTGCCGACATGGCGTCGCCGTTGCTCTGCTTCCGTCCAAACATAAGAATCCCGGTACTATATCATGCGACCCTTTCGACGTCGACGAGGCTGCGCGCGCAGTAACCTACCCACAACCCTGTTGATGGCACGTACCGCTAACTGTTACGCAGCCATGGCTTGGCGCCGGGAGGAGGTCGACAACCACCCTGCCGGCGCAGAACCCGCGCAAACTCCGCCTGCACCGTGACTTGCCGGAATCCCATCAACAGGGTTGTGGGTAGGTTCCACTATCTCTTGCTGTCTGCACCGATGAGATAAAGTTTACAAAAACTGTTTGGTATTCTCGGGGAAATGAGCTATCTTTGGAATCTCACCGATGGTGCGGCCTGCGGCCCCCTCCGGTGCGGCGAGAGGGCGTAGCTGCCGGGTTCGACAGTGCCGAGCGGCGACCACGCCGACGAAAGAGCCTCCTCATATTTGGCCCGTTGTGACATGGAACCGAGTCTCCGGCTGTCACAGCGGGCCGTTTTTTTGTGCAGGGAGATGTGTGCCGGAACGCCGGCGACGGGAACAGGGAGCCCCGGGCCGGCCGCGGCGGTCAGCTGCCGGCAACGTCGTCCGGGGCGACGGTGATGCGCCGGCTTGCAGTCAGTCCCCGCTGCACACCGATAGCCGTCGTTGGGGCACCGAGGGCCGTGAGCGCGATTGCCGCCGGGAGGGGCACGGCCACGCCGTAGTAGCGGGCAACAATGCCTGCAACGCCGACAACAATGAGCACGACGCCTCCCCAGAGCAGGGCGGCGCTCCTGCGCGCCAGAGCACGACGCTTGCGTTCGAAGCGCTCCTCTACGTATTGCGCCCACCGGTACGCCTTCTGCAGATCCACGTCGTGCTTCTCCGCTATCTCGTGGGAGACGCTAAGCCCGTCCCTGCCCGCCCTGAAGGCCTCGACGATCTCGGGAACCGCCTGCCGGGCGATGCGGGCGTCCCGCTCCCGCTGCTCACGCACATCCATCATGCGCTCCCGTTGTTGCCGAAAGGCGTGCGGCGATTGCCGCTGCGGCCGAAGCCGTAGGGCGTCAGAACGCCGAGAACGGCGAAGACGGCGCCGAGACCGACGAGGATGGCCACACGCCCCCAGAGACCCCAGAAGTCGGCAATGCGACCGCTCTGCGGGCTGTCCGGATTGTACAGCACGTCAACGGTGGCGCCGGTCTCGTGCGGCCGTTCCCGGTGACCCTGGTCGGCCGTGAAGGTTGCCAAGTCTCCGGCCGGCGTCTCAAACTGCACAATCGGATAGTAGAGGAGTCCGGCACCGGAGCGAGTCGCCATGAAGGGCGCGGCGTTCTCGACGATCTCATAGTCCATGACGGTGGCTGTCGTCGGCTCCGCTCTCATGAGAAAGACGCCCGTCCCTACCGCGGAGACGGCGCCGAGAACCAGGAGAAGGCCTGCAACGACAAAGAAGAAGAGCGACAGGACGTTCTTGATACCCATGGTGAGGACAATATAGTCACCCGGCCCGGCAGGGGTGAAATGCCCCGGCCCGCTGTTACGTTGCCCGTCGGCGGAGCCATATATTACTTTCTAGATATGGAAGACACCGCAGCAACAAAGAAAGCAATACTCGACCTTGAAGGCGCCAACTGTACGTCCTGCTCGATTGCCATTGAACACCTCGGGCGCAAGCTCGACGGTGTCGAGGATATCTTCGTTGATCGCGGCACGAGCACGGTGCAGGTGGAGTACACCGGCACCACCGAGGTTCTCGACAAGATCGTGGAGTTCGTCGACCGCCTGGGATATCACGCCTCGATTCGCACCAGCGAAGAGTAAGGCGCGCAACGGCGATCCCCCCGACCGCCGCCTACACCGGCACTGCGTCCTTCTGCACCGCCGTGGCCAGTCGCACATTGAGACGGGAGATGCGTTGCGCGAGGAGCCGTGCCAGGAAGATGCCGTAGTGCGGGTTGTGTTTTATGGCGTTGACGAAGGAGTTTTTCGAGATCCGGAAGAGGCTCACCGTGCCCCGGGCAATGACCGTGGCGGAGCGCCGATCGTTCAGGAGGAAGGACATCTCTCCCAGGAAGATATCCTCGGGCCCCAGTGTTGAGACCAGCTCGTTCGACGAGTATACCTCCAGCTGCCCCGAGACGATGTAGTAGAGGTAGTTCGACTCCTCCCCCTCGGTGAAAACCGTATCCCCGTCACGGAAAATTGTCTCCTCCTGGTTCTGGAAGATACCGGGAACCGTATGCGCCTCACGTTCCTGGTGCGGCATTTCGAAGGAGACCTCATTCCCCTTCTCGTTGTATTGCATGCTCTCGACATAGTGTCCCGTCATGCGGATTCCGTGGCCATGCATGCCCAGGTTGACCTGATTCTGATCGGGCTCCACGTGGCTGCGCCAGTCGAAACCGTCGCCCTCGTCCCGGATGGTGTAGTAGGAGCGGTCCGGTGTGATCCGGTAGGAGAAGAAGACGCGCTTCGCCTTGATGGAGGGATTCCTGGTCTTCTGCCGGATGAGATCGATGATGTTGCCGCCGTCCTCGAGCCACTGCGTCTTCTCGTCGTAGGAGATCTCGCAGTTTCCGTGCTCGACCGCGTTCATGAGGAGCTCGAAGAGTGCGACGTGGAGTCGCTCCTTTCGGTCCGAGTCGATGTAGTTCGAGTTGAAGAGGAAGTTCGTCACCAGGTTCGAATACGTCCGGACGTTGAAGGGGTCGTTGTCCATGACGAAGCTCCCGGAGATGGTGCCGGTCAGGTAGCTCTGGATCTCGCGCTGGAAGAGGATGTGGCGGTTCTCGATGACGATCTTCAGGACGCGAAAGAAACTCGACACGAAGCGGCCGCGCGGAAGCATCGAAATGATATTGGAGTTCGGGACTTCCCGGGAGATCTCCTGCTCCTCGCTCTGCCTGTGCACCGCTACAATGCCGCCGTAGTGCAGCCAGGGGTCGGACTTGATCGTGTTCAGGATCGCCATGGTGTCGATGCGGCGGTCCGAGAAGTTGATGACGCTTATCTCGGGCAGCTCGTAGCGAAGGAACTCCAGCGCACTCTCACTGTCGTCGAAGAAGACCGGGACGAAGATGTTGTTGAAGCGCTCGCAGATCCTCGTGACGCGGTCGTTGAGCTCGGCGTCACTGCTGATGACGGGCATTTTTCTCATACGTGCTCCTCTTCAGACGAGTCCCTCCCACATCGCTCTTTCATCATCGGCGCATATTGCGAAACTCTTGCGGGCCGGTTGCTCCACAGCGCTCCGGCATGACAACATTGTATTGAGGGGTATTGTAAATGAAAACATACGCGTATGGCTTCCCGCGAATCGGAGCCAACCGAGAGTACAAGAAGGCGGTGGAAGGCCTCTGGAAGGCGGATTTCTCCGCAGAGGCGGAAGAGGAAATGATGCATCGCCTCCGGTCGCTCCAGGAAGAGATCATCGAGACATATGAAGACCGGGTCGATGAGTACCCGGTGGGTGAGATGACCGGATATGACTGGATGCTCGACACCGCGATCATGGTTGGCCGCTACACCCCGCAAACCCAGCGGGAGTACTACGACCTGTGTCGCGGCGGCAGCGCCCTCGAGATGACGAAGTGGTTCAACACCAACTACCACTACCTGGTCCCGACATTCGAGGATTTCGCCCCGGAGGACATGGACCTGAACCTGAACCTTGCGGCGAGGGCGCACGAGCAGTATGAGGGCATCCCCTGGCTCATTGGTCCATACACCTTCTTGCGCCTCTCCAAGGGCATTCCCCCTGAGATGTTCCGGGAGTACCTCGCTGCGGCGGCGGAGGTCTATCGCCGCGCCCTGGAAGAGGTGCCGGCGTGTCACATTCACGAGCCCGCCTTCGTGCTCGACGTGAGCCCTGAAGACATCGCCATGATTCAGATGGCGTACACCGTCATGGCACGGGCCGACGCGCGCATCTCACTGTTCACCTACTACGACGCCGTTGATTTTCTCGACGAGCTGATGGCGCTGCCCGTCGCCGCAATCGGGCTGGATTTCGTTCACGGACCGGCGAACCTGGACACGATCAGCCGCATTGGCTTCCCCAGGGGAAAAGAGCTCATTGCGGGGCTGGTCGACGGACGCAACGTGTGGCGGACGGAGATCGACCAGGCGGTCCTGCAGCTCCGGGAGCTCGCCGAGCACGCACAGCAGCTGTCACTTTCCAACGCGGCACCGCTGTTTCATCTGCCCGTGACCGTGGAAGGGGAAGAGCTGTCGGAAGCGCTCATGGATCGGCTCGCCTTCGCGACGGAGAAACTCGACGACCTTGCGGTTGTGAAGGCGGTCTTCGAGGGAAGTCTCCGGTATCAGCCCAAGCAGCCGGCCCCTCTCGGGGAGAACCAGGTAGTGCGGGAGAGCGTTGCCAATCTCTCCGAGGAGAGCTTCTCGAAGGCGGTCCCGTACGCGGAACGCCGAGGACTACAGCAGGAGCGCTTTCAACTCCCCCTCTTTCCGACAACCACCATTGGGAGTTTCCCCCAGACCCGGGACGTGCGCAAGGCGCGGGCGGACTTCCGAAAGGGCCGCAGCAGCGAAGAGGAGTACCGTGAGTTCATCCGCGGCACCATTCGGGACAACATTGACCGGCAGGAGAAGATCGGTCTGGACGTGTTGGTCCACGGCGAGCCGGAGCGCTCGGACATGGTGGAGTTCTTCGCCGAGAAACTCGACGGCATTGAGACGACCTCAAACGGCTGGATAATCTCCTACGGCACCCGGGGCTACCGTCCTCCCATCATCTACGGAGATGTCTCGCGTCCGGCGCCCATGACCATTGATGAGATCACCTATGCGCAGAGTCTCACGGAAAAGCCCGTGAAGGGCATGCTCACCGGGCCGGTTACCATCATTGCCTGGAGCTTCGTCCGGGAGGATTTGTCCCGGGAGAGCGTTGCCTATCAGCTCGCCCTGGCGCTCCAGGATGAGGTCGCCGACTACGAGGAAGCCGGCATCGGTATGGTCCAGATCGATGAGCCCGCCTTCCGGGAGCTTGCACCGAACAAGCGGGCGGACTGGGACGACTACTTCGACTGGGCGACGAAAGCCTTCCGTCTGGCAACCGCGCAAGCGAAGCCGGAGACCCAGATCCATTCCCACATGTGCTACTCCGAGTTCAACGAGATCATCAACTACATCCAGGAGATGGACTTCGACGTCATCTCGATCGAGGCGACCCGGAGCAAAGGAGAAGTCCTGGCGAGCTTCGAGGAGGCGGACTTCGACCGCCAGATCGGGGTGGGCGTCTACGACATTCACTCCCCCGTCGTGCCGGAGGAGGAGCAGATCGCCGAAGTCATTCGGCGGAGCATCCAGGTGATCCCGAAGGAAAACTTCTGGATCAACCCCGACTGCGGCCTCAAGACGCGGGGATGGGAAGAGACCGTCCCGGCCCTCACCAACATGGTGCGCCAGGCGCGAGCGTTCCGAGAGCAGGCGTAGGCGCCGGCGAGGTCACCCCTTCGGCGGGCGGTTGCGCCGGAAGGTCAGCGTCGCCGAGAAGCCCGGGGGTCGCCGAGGACGAGCTCGCCCCCCAGCTGGCCGGTCAGCGCCTCGACGATCTCCATGCCGACCGAGCCCTGCCGGGGATTCTCCCGGCGCTCCGGAGAGATGCCGGGCCCGTCGTCGGCGTAGTAGAGCTCTACAACCTCGTCGGGCCCCTCGGATTCGCGGATCGTGAGACGCCCCTCCGAACGTCCGGCGAATGCGTACTTGATGCTGTTCGTGAGAAACTCCGATACGATGATGCCCACGGGAATGGTCTCGGCAAGGCTCAGCCGGCCCGATGCAATGTCAACGCTTACGTGGACCGACGCACTCAAGCCCGCCTGCGTCAGTGAGCTGTCGACCATGCGCCGGATGTAGTCGTTCAGGTTGACGTCCCCGTAGTTGCTCGACTCGTAGAGCGTCTCATGGACCATGGCAATCGCACGAACCCGCTGTTCGAGGGAGTCAACCCAGGGAGGAGCCTCGTCCTCCGAGGCGGCAAGGATAGCCACCAGACTGGCTATGATCTGCAGATTGTTCTTTACGCGGTGATGGGTCTCTTTCAGCAGAAGACCGAGGCGCCGCACCTCGTCCCGAAGAGCCGCCTCCCGGTGCCGATGCTCCGAGAGATCCGTCAGCGTTACGACCGAACCGACGCGTCGATGCTCTGCGTCGGTCATTGCAGAGACAGCCACCCGCGCCGGTATCACGGATCCGTCCCTCCGGTAGAGGTCTACCTCCGCCTGCACCGCCGGCTCTACCTCCGCCTCTACCGCCGGCTCCTGAGATGCCGCATGGACGGCGTGGACGCCGGAAGCGGCCGGCTCCACAGCGCGCGGTTCGACGAGCTCTCCGTGCTCGCCGACGTGCTCTCGGTTCTGGCCGACGTGCTCTCGGTTCTGGCCCTGTTCAGCATGGTCGCGGATGACGCGGAGCACTTCCCGGGGAAGCGTCCCATTCCAGAGGGCGGTAAACAGTTTGCCCGGAAGCTCATCTGTTGCGCACGCGCACAGGTGGCTTGCCGCCGGATTCGCCGAGACCACGCGCCCCTCGTGGTCGAGGGTCCACACCCCTACATCAAGCGCATGAAGCAAGTGCGTGCAGGGGTCCGACGGCCCCGGATCGGGGAGCTCGCCGTCGTGCCGAGAACCGTCCTGCCGAGTGTCTTCGTGCTGATTGCCGTCCTGCCGGCTATTCTGACCGTTGTGGGCCACGCGGGCTGTCCTTCAGCGTTGTTTGTGTTTTGAGCTGCGTGGTTTCTTTTGAGATGCGGAATCACAAAATTCAAACGATTATCTCTCAAAAAGCCAAAGGGCGCAATAGACCGTTTCTGGTATTTGTTACTTGGGTGTATAGGGTGTGTTACCCAGACTCCGCGGGGCGAGCGCCGGCCGAGACGGGCTGCTGCGAGTGCGCACGAGACGTTGAGCCTTACTGCGCTGTTAGCCACTGGGCCCGGGGGTTACCGGGCTTGGGAGTTACCGGGCTTGGCAGTTACCGGGCTGGGGGTTACTGTGCCGGAGCCAGGTCGTTGAGACCGAGCGCCGTGAAGAGCTCCTCCGTCACGGAGGCGCGATTCAGCGTGTAGAAGTGCAGGCCCGCGACGCCTTCGTCCAGGAGCTCCCGCGCCTGCGTGATGGTCCATTCCATGCCGATCCGGGCGATCTCCTCGTCGCTTTCGCAGGAGTCGATGCGCCTGAGGAGCCGCGCCGGGTAGCGTGATCCCAGGGCAAGGTCGGGTATCCGGCCGAAGCTCCGCCGTGAAAGCACGGGCATGAGCCCCGCAATGATCGGCACCGTGATGCCCGTGTGAGAACAGCGATCCCGGAAGTCCAGGAAGTCGCGGTTGTCGAAGAAGAGCTGGGTGCAGATGTAGTCCGCCCCCTCCTCCACCTTATCCTTGAGATACGCGAGCTCCTGAAGGCGGTTCGGTGTGTCCGGATGGCCTTCGGGAAAGCCCGCCACACCGATGCCGAAGCCGCGCTGATCCGGATGCTGCCCCCGGCTGTTGAAGGCGCCGATGTGGCGCACCAGGTCGATGGCGTGGGGAAAGTCGCTTCCGCTGCACTGCTCCGGAGTCCAGTCCCTCGGGGGGTCCCCGCCGAGAGCCATGATGTTGCTGATCCCGTGAGCAGCGTAGGCCTCCAGAATCTCGTCGACCTCCGCCTTCGTGTGGCAGACACAGGTCAGATGCGGCACCGGGTCGAGTTTGGTCTCGTCACGGAGCCGGACGACGAGGTCGTGGGTTTTGTCGCGGGTGGTCCCGCCGGCACCGTAGGTCACCGAAACGAAGCTGGGCTTCAGTGATTCAACCGAGGCGATGCGGTCGAAGAGGTTGTTCCAGGCCTTCTCCTTCTTCGGAGGGAAGAACTCCAGGCTTACCGTGGGATTGTAGTTCGCAAAGATGTCTCGAATGTGCATGTAACCCTTTACCCAGTGTGCTTGAACTAGAGCCTGGAAAGCACCTGCTTCGAGGTGCGGTCAATGTGGCTCAACTCATCGTCCGAAAGGGAAACCTGCAGGGCAGCGGCGTTGTGCTGCGCCTGCTCCGCCCTGGAGGCACCGGGAATGGCGACGACCGTATCCCCGTGGAACTGCACGGTCCAGGCCAGGGCAACCTGAGACGCCGTCACTTCCTGCCCCTTCTCCTCCGCAATGCGTTTCAGAAGATCAGTGAGGGGCCGCGTCTTCTCGAGCGTGGATCGGCGGAAGCGCTTGAGAAAGCGTCGTGGACCGGGCCGTCCCTTGATCAGATCCGGATCCTGGTGAAACTTGCCGGTCAGGAGCCCCTGCGCCAGGGGGGAATACGCAATGATCGTTGCCCCCGCCCCTTTGGCCGCTTCAAGCACGCCGTTCTCTTCTATCTTGCGATCCAGAAGGCTGTAGGGCATCTGGTTGGACGCAATAGACATGCCCGATTCATTCGCCGTGGTCTGTGCCTTCTTGAACTGTCGAGCGGAGAAGTTGCTCACGCCGATGGCGCGAATCAGGCCGCGTTCGAGAAGCTCGGCCATTTTCCGAATCTGCGCCGGTATGCTCGAGATGCTGCCGGGGTTGTGTATCTGATGGAGATCAATGGGGTACGGCTCAAGAGAGGCGAGACGGTCATCAATTGTCTTCGTAACCGAAGCGGCGGTGCGAAGAATCGGCATCCACTCTGTGGCGATCACAACCGATCGCGGGTCAATCTCGATCTCCAGGAGCGACCGACTCAGGGAGCGTTCGCTCTCCCCGTTACCGTACGCTTCTGCAGTATCGAACCAGTTGATCCCACCGCCGTGAGCGGCCCGTACGATCGCGGTGGTTTCCTCATCACTGAGGCTCGGCCAGTAGCCCCCGGCGATGCCCTTACCCTTCGAGAACTGCCAGCACCCGAGCCCGATCGGGCTCAGGGCGATCTCGGTCTGGCCCAGGAGATAGCGTGTCTTCTTCATTAGATATGAAGGTACGGGATTTGCGGACGGAGTACAATCCGTGCAAACTGGTGCCAGGATTGTTGATTGGATCTGTGGCCGCTCACCCCACCGCGACGCCTTCCAGCTGTCCTCTTACGCCACCAGATGATACGCCACCGCCCCCGGCGGTAACGCGACCGAGCGCATGTTGAGCCGGCCCCGGCGGTAGTTGATCACCGGCGGATTCAGGTACTCGTGGTGCCAGATCCGCCGGATCCACTCGTGA
>CAZZIE010000141.1:0-10133 GCA_964654185.1 uncultured Spirochaetaceae bacterium
GCCCGGTGGCGCAGGGTATCCCGACATTGAGGATGAGCTGGGTGATCTCCTCTTCGCATCGGTCAATCTGGCTCGGAAGCTGAAAGTGGACCCCTCCCTGGCCCTCTCGCGGGCGGTGGACAAGTTCACTCGTCGCTACGCGGAGCTTGCTTCGGAAGCGCGCCGGCGCGGCCTGACGGAGCCCTCCGTGGAAGAGCTGGACGCCATCTGGAACGAGGTGAAGGCACGGAGCCTTGACCGGCGAAGCGAGTGACGCGCCTCAGGAGCGATCCTTCCGCAATCGTCCCCTCCGTTCGCGCTCACTCATCAGGCTGACCGATCCGGTTCATTCGTTGCGTTCAGCCATCACGTTCATTGGGGTCGTTTTCATTGGGGTCGTTCTTCCGGGAACCGCTCGCGGAACGAGACGGGCTCACCGCTCTTCGGGTCCCTGGCTAAGGAGCGCAGTCGAGTTACGAAGAGCCCGCGTCTTACAGGATGGTCTCCAAGGGCACCCTCGAGCAGCTTCGTGAGTCCGCGCCCGGTTCCACGGGAGCGATCAAGCGCAATAATGATCGCTGTTCCGCCGACGCCTCTCTCACCGCCGGGGCCGTCCGGTTGAGGCAGATCGACATTCTCAATCTGAGCGACCTCGGGAGCATCTTGCAGATAGTCGCAGAGCTCCGTCGAGATGTCGCCTTGAAGCCGGTAGCGCCCGCCCCAGTACACCGACATGAGCTTCGCCCTAGCGTGCCGGGATGCGTTGCTGTGTGGCCACGCATCGGTGACCTGCATGCCCGGCGGCAAGGCGGCGGACAGCATCTCACATACGGCCTCAGGGTGTATGTTTTCTGATACCCATATCCGGAGGAACTCCTCTTCGCTGCTCACGCCCGTGGAGAGCGGCTGCGCGAACTCGATTCGGGGTTTGGGGTGGAATCCCCGGGTGTACTCCACCGGTATGCCCGCCCGCAGCAGTGCCCTCCCGAAGGTGTTCACGACGCTGAGATGGGGTACGTAGACGCTGGTCCCCTCCTTCGCAAACCGGAGAATGTACGGTATGCCTGAGGGACGCGGTTCGCCGGGAGGTTCGTCCGGGCGTTCATGGGGGCGTTCTTCGGTGTGCACGGTATCGGCGGTGTCCGTGGATGGTTCGCACCGAGGCGCGCCTCTCCGGGAGGCGGCGACTGCGGAGAGGGTGCGCGCCGACACCTGTGCGTTGCACACGCCGCAGCGCTCCCGGCAATCCGGCGAACACTGTTCGGTAAGCTCCCCTGCACGAGCCCGGGTTCGTTCCCGCCGCAGGGTGCCCCGGGAAACGCCGAGATTGACTCCGTCCCAGGGTAGCGTCGATTCGGGGGCCCGGGCGGCCAGGACGCGAGCGGGAAGCCCGGATCGGGCCTCGGCAATGGCGTCACGCCAGAGGTCGCGGTCAATATGCTCCTCCCAGGCGTCGAGGCGCGCACCGCGACGGAAGGCCGCCTCCAGGAGGGCTCCCACGTCATCATCGCCTCTGGCAATAAGACCCTCGAGAACAGAATGGAAGGGCGCCTGGTAGCCCAGTTTTATCTTGCGGCGACGGAGGGCGTGCTTGAGCTCCATGATGCGCTCGAGGGACTCTTCTTCCGAGAGTTGCCGCTCCCACTGAAAGGGGGTGTGCGGTTTCGGCACGAAGGTGGCGACGGCGACGTTGTAGTTGAGGGTGGTTCTGCTTTGAAGCTCGTCGATGTACGCCAGGATCTCGGCAATCTCGTCGTCGGAGGGGATCGGGAGGCCGATCATGAAGTAGAGCTTGGCGTGGCGCCATCCGCGCTGCTGCGCCTCCTGGAGGATCTGTACCGTCGTGTCCACCGGGACGAGCTTGTTCAGGGCGCGCTGTCCCGCCTCACCGGCGGTTTCGACGGCGAAGGTGAGGCCGCTCTTGCGAACCTGATTCACCTGCTCCAGCAGGGGGAGCGTCATGGAGTTGACGCGGAGGCTCGGGAGGGCGAAGGCGACGCGTTCACCGGCGAAGTGTTCGTTCAGCCGGACGTAGAGGTCGTAGATGTCCTCGTAGTCGCCGGAGCTGAGGGAGGAGAGCGTGATGGTCCGGTACCCGAGGGTATGGACGAGGTGTTCCACCTCCTCCGCCACGACTTCGAAGGGCTTCATGCGGAAGGGACGGTAGAGCATTCCGGCACTGCAGAAGCGACACCCCTGGGGGCACCCGCGCATGATCTCCACGGTCGCGTGGTCCTGGACGATCCGTATGTTCGGTACGGGAAATCGGATCTTCACGGGACTGAGGCCGAAGTCTGCCCAGACCGCGCGTGTCGCCGTCGGTTTGCGGCGGCTCCAGACGTGCGGATGTGCTTCCAGGCGAGCGACCGCCTCTCGGCGCGTGTCCCCGGCGGGCCGGGCGGCACCGGAGCGGGCGGCATCGGAGCCGGCGGCACCGGAGCGGGCGGCGGGGCGGCGGCCGCCGGCGGGGTCGCCGACGTCGCGGTTGCGATTGTGCCGCCGGGAGAGGTCACGAAGCTCCGTGACCATCTGCGGGAGGACGCCTTCGGCCTCGCCGATGAAGATGCCGTCAAGAAAGCGCCCGAAGGGCGCCGGATTGATGAGAGCGGGTCCGCCGGCGATCACGAGGGGAGCATCCCCTTCCCGCTCGTCGGCGCGGATCGGCACGCCGCCCAGCTCGAGAACGTTCAATACGTTCGTCGCCGAGAGCTCGTACCCGACGGAAAAGGCGACCATGTCACACTGCGACAGGGGAATCCGCGATTCCAGGGTGTGCAGCAACGTCCCGGTTGAGCGCAGGGCTTCCTCGAAGTCCGGCGCCGGGGCGAAGACGCGCTCACACTGCACGCCTTCGATCTCGTTCAGCATGGTGTAGAGGAGCTTGATGGCGGTGTTCGACATGCCGATTTCGTAGAGATCCGGAAAGCAGAGGGCCACGACGTAGACATTCTCCCAGCTTTGCAGGGCCTCAACGGCTCCGAACTCTCCACCAACGTATCTCCCCGGTGATTCCACCGCCAGGAGTGTCTTCCGGGGTACCTCTACGCGGTTGGCGTTTATGGCGGTGTCGGCGCGGTCGGCATGATTGGTGTGTTTGTGGTGTGTATTCATTGCTCTGCGTGGGGGTCAGTAGTTGAATCGGTGTCCGTGGATGCTGATCAGGAGGCCAAGACCGATCGATGCCGTCCAGAGAGACGACCCTCCGTGGGACAGCAGGAGAAGCGGAATACCGGTGATCGGCATGACTCCGATCGTCATGCCGACGTTGACGACGAAGTGGAAGAGAAAGAGCGTCACCACCCCCGTCGCGATGTATGCACCGTAAAGGTCCTTTGCGTTTCGCGCCACAACGACGCCGCGGATGGTGATTGCGAAGAATGCACTGAAGATGAATATCGCCCCCAGAAAGCCCCACTCCTCGGCGAGAATGGAGAAGATGAAGTCCGTGCTCTGCTGGGGCAGGTACTGATAGTGGCTGTGGGTCCCCTGGAGGAAGCCCTTGCCCACAACGCCGCCGGAGCCGATTGCCGTCGTGGACTGGATGATGTTCCAACCTGCTCCTCGCGGCTCCACGTAGGGGTCAATGAAGACCACCAGGCGCATGATCTGGTAGTCCCTGAGGACCGTCTGGGCCCCAATGGAGGCGGCAATCGCAATGAAGAGAGCCGAGGTCACGTAGAAGAGCCAGTAGAGGTACGAGCGCTTCAGCAGGAGATAGCCAACGCCGCTCAGGGCGGCGACCCCACCAATGGCGCCGAGCACCTGCAAGGAGAGTCTGCGATTGCGGAGGACCTGCGCGAGGACGCCGTCCCCATCCCCGGCCATCTGGTCCCAGATGGGAAGCGCCGTGAAGAGAAAGGCGAGTCCCGCAATCAGAATGACATAGACAACGTGGCTTGTCCGGGCACCGGCGATGTACGCCATCGCCAGATAGAGGGGTATGAACACCAGTGCCGTCCCGAGGTCGGGCTGCAGGAGTGTCAGTCCCGCGGGGAGTGCCGCGATTCCAAGGCCCCCGAGAAACACCGGGAGCTCCTGAATACGGTTCCGCTGGCGCTCCAGGAACCACGCCGCAGCGATCACGACGCAGATCTTGGCAAACTCTGAGGGTTGGATTCCGAGCGACCCGATCCCAAGCCACGACCGCGCCCCATTTACGACGCGCCCGAACATCAGAGTTATGGCCAGGAGGACAAGAGAGCCAATGAAGATGTGTACGGACCAGCGACGGATCCACTGGTAGTCCAGGAAGGCCACTCCGACGAGCAAGACGAGTCCCGTGCCTCCCCAGATGATCTGGCGAAGGTACTCCTGGTTGTAGAGTTCACCGGAGCTGGTGACGCCGCTCGAGTAGATGAAGAGCACCCCAATCGTCACCAGGGTAACGAAGGCGCCGAGAATGGTAACGTCGAAGCCGGTGCGTGATCGATTCGCCATGATGATCTATGCCTCTATCGCGTTATACCCGCGGATATCCTCTTGGTGGACTTCCCAGCCTGGTGGTGGACCTTTCAGCCTAGTAGCGGTGCCGGCCTAGTAAAGGTACCAGGCGGGGCGTGGACCGCGACGCAACTCCTCCACAGTCCTGTCATAATCGTAGCCCGTGAAGATCCCGTGAAGAATGATGTTCGCCGCCTTTGGCGCCCACCAGTCCCATTCGTTTGCAGCGTCGACAAGAACCGTCACGACGACGCGCTCGTCGGGATCCGTCGTCTCAAAGGGTGCGTACGCCACGAACCAGGAGTGCCAGCTGTCCTCGGAGCCTATCTCACCCGTTCCGGTCTTTCCGGCAGCCTCCACCGCATCCGTTGTAATGACCACTTCCGCGGTCCCGTCGGTAATGACCCCGCGCATGGCGCGCTGGACATTCGTGAAGGTCGAACGCCGCAGGGGGTGCTGAAAGAGCACTTCCGGCCGGTTTGACTGGACCGTCTCTCCGGATATCGGGTCGCGCACCTCCTTGAGTACGTGGGGGCGGTAGACCACTCCTTCGTTGACAATGAATGCTACCACGTTCGACAACTGCAACGGCGTGACCTTCATATAGCCCTGACCGATTGAGATGTTGGCCGTGTCGCCGCCGACCCAGGGCTCGCCGACGACGCGCTGTTTCCAGTCCGGTGTGGGCACAAGGCCGGCGGCTTCCTCCGGAAGATCAATGCCGGTTCGAGTACCGAGTCCCATGAGACGACTATACTCGACGATGCGGTCGACTCCGAGATGCTCGACCCCCATGGTCCAGAAGAACACGTTCGAGGACATGGCGAGACCACCGAAGATGTCGAGTGGCCCGAAGCCGCTGGTGCGCCAGTCGCTGAATACGCGATTGCCCAGGCGATAGTATCCGTTCGCGAGAACTGTCTCGTTCAGTCCGAACACCTGCTCTTCGATCACCGCGGTCGTCATGACGATCTTGAAGGTTGACGCCGGCGGGTAACTGCTCTGAATTGCGCGATTCAGGAAGGGTGAGTTCGGCGCCAGAGAGGTCTCACGAAAGGCGTTCGCCCCGCCCTTGCCGTAGAACTGATTTGGATCGAAAGAGGGGTACGAGACCATGGCGAGGATTTCTCCAGTGCTCGGCCGCGTGACCAGAACGGCTCCGATTCGCTCTCCCAGGGCCTGCCGTGCCAGCTCCTGAATGTGCCGATCCAGGGTGAGAATGACATCGTGGCCGAGGGTCGGCGGGATGACCTCCTCGTATTCCTCCCCTATGCGGCGGCCCCGGGCATCGACGGTGCGAACCTGACGACCGTCCTGGCCCCGCAGGAGGGTATCGTACTGGAGTTCCACCCCTGCCTTTCCGACCACGGCATCCCGGGTGTATCCCTTGTTGAACAGCAGCTGCAACTCTTCAGTGGTGATGTCACCCACGTAGCCCAGGACGTTGGCCATGGATGAGCCGAATGGGTAGTACCGGGTAGGCTTGCTCTTCCAGGAGACCCCTGGGAAGTCCTCGCTGTGCTCGGCGAGGTGGGTAATCGTGTCGAAGCTGGCGCCGGAATAGACCTCTACAGCCTGGTACGACTGTGTGGATGTCTCGCTCAGCTCCTGCCTGATCGACTCCACGGACACGTCTAGGGTGCCGGCCAGCCGAGTGAGGACGTCCTCGCGGCGATCCGCCGGAAGCTCAGCGGGGGTGATCTCGACGGCGAAGGAGCTCCGATTGGTGGCAACGGGGATATCGAAGTTTTGATCGTAGATCTCGCCGCGCTGGGCGGGGATGATAGTGGTGCGACGGCGCGTCTCCTCCGCGCGCAGACGATAGATGTACCCGTCCACAACCTGCATGGAGAAGAGCCGAAGCAAATAGAGAATGAAGATGACAACGGCGACCCCCAGGAGGACGAGCGCTCGCTGGCGGACTACCTTGTCGCCTTGTGATGACCAGTTACTCATGAATCCCCGTTATCGGATCGCCCCCCAGCGATGACTTCCCGTTACAGTGTGAGATTTCGCCGTGATCCGCGCAACGGTCTGATCAGACCCAGCAGGGCAAAGAGCAGCGGCGTGAGAATGGCGCTGTAGCCTATCTCAATAGCAATACGTGGCGAGATCACTCCGGCAAATCCCGCCTCGACGGGAAAGATTGCCAGGAGCAAGAAGCCCACGAACGCCTTGAAGAGCGTCGCGACCGCCACAAAGAGTACCGGCACGAATATCGGGTCAAGGACGACGCGCTGCTTGGAGATACCGACGAGGTAGCCGATCGCGGTATATATGACGGCGTGAAACCCCAGGGGCGCGGCGCTCAGAGCGTCGAAGGCCATGCCGGCAAGGAAACCGACGATTTCTCCCGGAAATGAGCCGTTGTGATGGGCGTAGTAGATCAGGAGTATCAGGGCGATGTCCGGGAGAGCTCCTGCGATTGATATGAAGCCGAGAAGGTTCGTCTGTGCCGCCACCAGGCCTATCGAAACCGCACTGACCGCCGCGATATTGCCGATCATTGCGTCTCCCCGACCTGTTGCACCACGAAAACGTACTCCAGCCGCTCGAAGTCGATCACAGGTTCCAGCGTTAACTCGAGCGTCGTTTCGTACGCCTTGGACTGAATGGAATCCACCGTTCCGATACGAATACCGGCAGGGTAGATGGAGTTCATACCTGACGTGATTACCGCGTCCCCAAACCTTATGGACGCGCGAGCGCGGTCATCCACGTAGCGCATGACCAGTGTCGACCCGTCCCCGGCTCCACTGACGAGTCCCTCGTACCGGGACTTCAACAGCCTCGCCGCTACGTGATTCGACGGGTCGAAAATGGGGACGACCATTGCTCGTCCGGGAGAGACGGTGTGCACCTTCCCTGCGAGGCCGCGGTTGCCCTCCTGTACGGCAATTACCGCCTGGTTTTCCTGAATCCCGTCCGCACTCCCCTTGTTGATCATGAAGCTGGCGAAGCGTGAAGAAGGGTCCTTTCCGACCACACGGGCCGGTATGTTCTGGAGTTCGATGTCTCGGGTGAATTCGAGGATCTCCTCCAGGCGGGCGATCTCATTGTTGAGCTGCTCGATGTCGGTTTCTGCGGCTTCCAGGGTCCGGACGCGATCGAGGAGCGCCACATACTCGTTGCGGAGCTCGCTGAGCTCACGGACGGAGGTAACCGTACGGGAGAAGAAGGTACCCACGGCGTGGGTCGCATTCTGCACGGTGGTACCGACCCGCAACGCTGCCTGCTTCGGTCTGATCACCGCGACGCCGGTCGAGAGAATCATGAGAAGAAGACTGAGAACCACCAGGACGACAAACAACAGTCCTGCCGTGCGCGGCGGAATGCGTTCGTCGGTTACCATGATGCCACCACTCTATTCGAAGTCCGGTTGTTTCCGTCAGCCGCGGCTGTATGCAGCCTTACCGTTCCGGCCCGCTCCTCGCTCCTGCTCGAAGTACATTCCCGCTCCCAGGGCGACGCAGTTAAGCGGATCCTCCGCCTTGAAGGCGGGTACGCCGGTTTCGTTTGCAATGAGGACGTCGAAGCCCTTCAACAGTGAGCCACCGCCGGTCATGACAATCCCCCGCTCGACGATGTCCGCGGCAAGCTCCGGCGGCGTCTGTCCGAGGGTACGTTTGATCTCCTCGACAATAGCTGTAATCGGCTCCTGCAGCGCCTCCCGTACCTCAACGCTGTCGATCTCGAGGCGCCGGGGCAGTCCCGTTATGGCATCGGTCCCCTTCACTTCCATGCGGTCGATCTTCTTATCCGGTGAGGCGTTCCCGATGCGCTTCTTCAACTCCTCCGCGGTGCCCTCGCCAATGATCAGGTTGTGGACGCTGCGGACGTGCTTCATGATAGCCTCGTCGAACTCGTCACCGCCCAGGCGAATCGCGTTGGTTACGACCATGCCGCCGAGAGAGATCACCGAGATCTCGCTCGTCCCGCCGCCAATGTCGACGATCATGTGTCCCGCCGGTTCGAAAATCGGGATGTTTGCCCCAATGGCCGCCGCCAGCGACTCCTCAATGACCCGGACTTCCCGCGCTCCGGCCTTGTACGCGCTCTCCTCGACGGCACGGCGCTCGACCTCCGTAATACAGGAGGGTACCCCGATCACCATGCGGGGTCGGACGAACCAGCGCCGGTTGAGCACCTTGGAGATGAAGTAGCGGATCATCTTCTCCGTGGTTTCGAGATCCGCAATGACGCCGTCCCGGAGGGGGCGAATGGCAATGATATCACCGGGGGTGCGCCAGAGCATGCGGCGCGCTTCTTCTCCTACGGCGACGACCTTCTTGGTGCCGCGCTCAACCGCAACGACGGAGGGCTCGCTGATGACGATGCCGCGTCCACGGATGTAGATGAGTGTGTTGCAGGTTCCCAGATCGACACCGATATCGCTTGAAAAAGCCTTGAAGACGCCTAATGCCATCCCAGTTGATCCTCCGGTTCAGTTGTTCTGAAGCTTGCGGAGAGCTTCAGCGTGGTTGGGGTCGAGTCGGAAGGCCTCTCGCCAGTGAAAACGAGCCTGTTCCGCACTGCCGCGAATCTCGTAGATGTTGCCGAGATGGTAGTGCGCATCCGCCGAGTCGGGGCTCTCATCCAGAATCTCCCGGTATACCGCTTCCGCTTCATCATAGCGTTCAGCGTCCGCCAGGGCACCTCCCAGAGCGAAACGCGCGCGCTCCGCGAGCACGCGATCGGAGCTCATGGCGATTGCCGTCTCAAGAGCCGATACGGCCTGTGAATATCGCCCGTCCTGGGCGTAGACTTCGCCGAGGGTGAAGTACAGCACGTCACTGGGATTGCGGTCGATAGCAGTGCGCAGGCTCTGCGCGCTTGCCTCGTACTCACCCAGATCGGTATACGCCAGGGCCAGATACTCATAGGTATCGGTTGCCTCGTAACCCATCTCAACAGCGCGTTGGAGATGCTCTATCACCAGATCGTAGTAGCTCGATCCGCGGTGGTAGTAGGTCTTTCCCAACACGTAGTGAATCTCCGCGCGAAGCGGCGCGTAGTCCAGGTGGAGGGCCTTTCTCATGAGCACCGTTGCCCTGGACAGGTAGCGCATCCGGTCATCCGCGTCGACCTGCCCGAGACCCCCGTAGAAGTAGGCGAACCCGCCGTATACCAGAGCCGCTGGATCCAGAGGAGTCGTGTCCAGCGCGTTCTCCGCTTCCGCAATGAGATCTTCGTACCTACCGCTGCTCCAGAGCTCCTGGAGGGCGGCCTGGTTGTCATACTGACGCAGGCTCAGGAACTCGAAGGCGCCTGCGTAGTAGGCACCGACGCCTGCCAGAATCACGACGACAACAACGACTATGGCGCCTATAGGCAATCGCGAGCGCCCGCCCGCGGGTCGCCTGTTGGACGAACGATATCGATTCTCGGGGTGTCTCATCTACAATCTGGACGCCATTAAATACGAAAGTAGGCCCCTAGTCAACAAACGCAATGACCGGGTGCCGGGCGCAAAAAGCGGCCCCGCCGGAAAACGGCTGAACCGCTCGCGACGGGGCCATGTATGGGACCAGTGCGTCCGTAAGCCGGGTTCTGTTTCTGGCTACCATCTTTCTCGGTCACGCGTCTCCGCGTGACTCCAGCAACCTACCCGCGGGAATGGACGAGCAGCCCTCCCGCTGCTTGGTCTTGCTCCTGGCAAGGTTTGCCGTGCGACCCCGGTTGCCCGTGGGCCCGGTGGGCTCTTACCCCACCTT
>CAZZIE010000142.1:0-10070 GCA_964654185.1 uncultured Spirochaetaceae bacterium
CCGGGACGGATCGAACTGCACCGGCCGCGCCCACCCGAAGCCCACGGTGAGAATGAGAACCATGCCGACCAGGTCGATGTGGCGCAGCGGGTTGAGCGTCAGCCGGCCGCGCTCCCGCGGGGTGGGATCGCCAAGGGCGACGGCGAGGCGCGCGTGGGCGTACTCGTGAAGCGTGAAGCCCAGAAGGATCGCGGGAATGAAGAGGAGCAGGTCTGTCGTACTCAGGCCGAAGAGCATAGTGCTACTCGAAGATCGTCACGATTCGTCGCTGCGTCGAGCATCCCGTGCGAGGGGCCGGGAGTTCTCAAAGGGACGCAGCGGCGTCCGTCGCGCCACCAGGGCCAGAATGTTGATCGCCACCGTCGGGAGCGTGACGTACTTGGCCGTCTTCACCCGCAGGAAGAGGGGAATGGCCCCGAGGCGCAGGAGGCTGCCCACAATGAGGAGAAGCTGTAGACCGTAGACCCGGTAGCCAAGCACGTGGACATCGATCTCATGAAAGACTTCGGCCACATAACCTCCCACAACGGAGCCGACCAACCCGCCGATTCCGCCGAGGGCGAAGTACATCCCGAAGTGCGTCGGCGAGTCCCTGCGCCCTGCCTCCAGAGGAAATGCAAGGATGACGATGTTTACGGCGGCCCAGCCCAGGGAGCCGTTCAGTACATCAAGCGCCATGGCGAGAGGCCAGAGGGCTTCGCTCATGAGGAGCCAGAGCCAGGGCGTGACGGCGACAATGCCGATACCCGCCACGGTGATGCTCTTGATCCCCAGCTGGTCGGTCAGGGTCCCCCAGAGCCGGTAGAAAAGGATCGAGAGAATGCCGAAGACGCTCGTCTGCAGGCTGATAGCGGTCAGGGGAATGCCGATGTTCTCGATCTGATGATACGCAAAGAACGGCGCCGTCATGAGAATGGCGAAGTTCCAGTAGGCGTGGGCGATCGCAAGCCGGCGGAAGTTTCGCTCCCGCAGCGGCTGCAGAAGAGGGACTCTCGAGGTGCCGCCACCGCGATGCCCCGGCAGCGGCGCCACGAAGGCAATTGAGAGGGCGGTCCCGGCGAGTGCCATTGCGATCACCGAGATCAGACCGTAGGGCTCCGGGAGATACGACAGAAGGGCCGAGTAGATCGGCACCAGCATGACCGTGAGGACTGAGATGTAGGTGTTTCGGCGCCCCAGAAAGCGCCCCCGCACCGGCTCCGGGACAATGCGCTGCACCAGCATCATCCAGACGTTACCGGCCAGGGCGTTTGCCGCCTGCGCTATTGCGAAAACCACAATGAAGGCCACCGGCGAGGGAACGCCCTGGAGCGCAAGAACGAGGAGCGCCACCCAGACGAAGCGAAAGCTGTTGAACAGCGCGAGGAGTGTCTTGAGGCGCGTCCCGCCCCGAACCACCACAGGTGTCAGGAGCTGGAACACCTGGAATGCCATGGGAAATGCTGCGGCAATGCCCAGCATGGTCAGACTGAGGTTGAACGCCAGGGCCACGGCGACGAAGATGGGGCCCTGCGTGAGAAGGAGATAGGAGACTGAGAGGGTGCCCTCCCAGTGGAGGGCGGTAACGTGCTTCAGATGGTGAATCCTTCGATTGTCCCCCGGGGGGGATATCTACGGCGGGATCATAGACCCCGTCCCTTCCTTTGCCAAGGCCAACCGGGACGGCGGGGTCGGCCGCGGTCGGGCGCGGCAATGTGGGGGCTGCCGCGGTGCGGGGCCTGCGGGATGGTCGAATGCGGGTTGCATATGTATACTGCCCCCAGATTTGTCATGGCGCGGCGCAGCCTCTTCGAGTCAAACATCCAACCCATCCTTGCACGGCTTGGAATCTTCGAGTCGGACTATCGCGGCGACTCCGGGTTCTCCAGCGAGTTCTGGAAGAGCCTCGGGTTCCATGATCCTGATGCGGCAAAGAAGAACTGGCTCGACTTCGTGCATCCCGAGGATCGTCCCGGGGTTGAAGCCGCTACCAGACGCGTCATGGAAGGCGACGCCGACTACTTCGAGGAGCAGTTCAGACTCGTTGCCCCCGGCGGAGAGACGCACTGGGTGCTCTCCAAGGGATACGTCGTAGATCGCGACGAGAACGGCGAAGCTACCCGCTATCTGGGCCTGGACGTTGACATCAACACTCAGAAGGCGCTGGAGAACTTCTACCACATGGCCATGGAGGAGGCGCAGGACAAGGCGCGGGAGTCCGAAGCGCTGAGACAGGCCGGGGCGATCATTGCTACCTCCCTCGAGATCCATCAAACGGTCTCGCTCATCCTCGAGCAGGCCCACAACGTCATTCCCTACGCCGGCGCGGCGGTGCTACAGAAGCAGACCTCTCACCTGGAAGTCATCGGGACGGCGGGCATTCCGCCGACACGATTGAAGGAGGGGGATCGCATTGACCTTGCGGCCCTCGGCGCCGCCCGGGAGCACCTGGAGGAGCGCGAACCCGTACAGATCTCCGACGTCCACGACGCAGACTATCCGTTTATAGAACAACTGCGCATTCCCCGGGGCTCGATCATCGCCATGCCCCTGGTAGCGCGGGCGCACGTGACCGGCATTCTCGTCTTCTACGACTTCATACCCGACGCGTTCTCCCGGGACGCCGTGCGCCTGGCCCTGGCCTTCGCGGACCACGTCTCGGTCGCGTTACAGAACGCCGAGCTCTTCGAGGAGGTGCGGCTGCAGGCGGCAACCGACTCCCTCACCGGTACGGCAACCCGCCGATCCTTCTTCGACCGTGGTCAGAGCATGTGCCTCCGGGCCTCCCGGGAGGGTCTCCCGTTGAGCCTTCTCATGGTCGATTTCGACCACTTCAAGGAGATCAACGATACCTACGGCCATCAGGAAGGTGATCGCATCCTGAAGCACGCCTCCCGGGTCATCTCGGAATCCGTTCGCGGACACGACGTCGTGGGGCGCTACGGCGGTGAGGAGTTTGCGGTGATCCTCCGAGGTGAGGGCCTCGAGGCGGCGCGGAAGGTTGCGGCCCGTATTCGCAAACACCTTGCCGGGATCGATGTGGGAACCGCGGAGCATCCTCACGGACCACTGACCGCGAGCATCGGCATTGCCGAGCTGCAATCGCACCAGGCTCGCGGCATTGACAACCTGATCCGACAGGCGGACATCGCGCTGTATCGGGCAAAGAGCTCCGGAAGGAACACCGTGGTGGTGTATGACCGGGAGTGGGAGACCGTGCCGACGAACTGGAGCGACGGTGGATAGTGACTCCTGCGGAGAGCCGCGTCGGCCGTGCGTGATGGCGGCGGTAGACTGCAATGGCGTCGAGACGCACCGGCGCCCCGGGTGGCACGGCGCCCGACGGCGCGGGTGAGGAACAACAACAGTGGCAGGACGGCCCCGATCCTTCGACGAAGACATCGTCATGTCCCAGATCATGGCCACCTTCTGGGAGCGCGGGTTTCGCAACACGAGCATTGATGACCTCATGGCCGTCACCAATCTGAGCAGGGCCAGTCTCTACACGGCCTTCGGCGACAAGGCGGCGATGTTTCTCAAGGCTCTGGATAGATATGTAGCGGGCCCCTTCTCTCCGGCGTGGGAGATCCTGGACGATGGCGGAGATCCGCAGAAACGGCTTACCGACCTGGTGGCGCACTGGGAAGAGCGGCTCATCGGCAGCAAAGGTCGGGGGTGCCTGGTCGTCCAGACATACATTGAGTTCGCCCACCTCAGCGGCCCCATTGCCGAAGGGATTCAGGCGATTATCAGGCAGCTTCGGCTCGGGGTGCAGAAGACACTGACCGACCTCTTGCCGGGGCGCCGGCAGAACGAGTACGTCCGCGTATCGGACTACGTGGTATCGGCGCTCTTCTCCATGCACGCGAGCGCCCGCGCCCGGAGCCTGCCGCAGCACATCCGCAACATTGCCGACATCCATTGCCGCGTCATCGGCGCCCTTGACCAGGTGTTGTGAAGGCCCGGCGGCCGCGAAGGTGTGCCCGGTGATGCGGTGCGGTTGCCGGCGGCGCGAGACGGTCGGTGCCGCCGCCGTCGCGACGGCCGCGCCGGCGCGCCCGGTGATGCCGGCCGTTGCATCTTCGGGCACTCACCACTACAATCGCGTCGAGCTTCCATGCAACCTGAGTCACGACAATCCACGGCGGCGGACAGCACCGACGCCTCCATTCTCAACGCGGCCCTCGCAAACCTGCCCTTCGCCTTCATCCGGATTGGCCGCGACGGGACCATCCGCAACGCCGGAGGTGCCGGGCTCTCCCGGGTGCACCTCGACGCCGCCAGCGTAATCGGACGAAACGTTTCGGAGGTCCTGGACGCCGATACGGTGGACCGACTCTACAAGACCGTTGCGGAGGGTCCTCAATCCTTCAAGACCGAAGGCGGCACCGAATCCGAGCGCTGGTTCTTCTCCCACTTCGCCTTCTACCACGAGGGAAACGCGGAAGTCGTCGGAATTGCCGTCGACATTACCGACGAGATGTCTGCGCAGGAGGCGCGCCTCCAGACCGAAGCGAAGTACCGCACCATCTTCGAAAACGCCAGCGACGCCATCTTCCTCTTCGAGCTGGATGAGAACCGCATGCCTTCGCGCATTGTAGAAGTGAACGATGTCGCCGTGCGCCGCCTCGGCTACACCAGGGAGGAGTTCGCACACCTGGACCCCGCTGATCTCGACGCTCCGGAGTTCGAGATCGACATTCCGGAATCCATGCGGCAACTCTACCTGAAGGGGAAGGAGCAACTCGAGTTCCTCCACGTCGCGAAGGACGGCACCCGGGTACCCGTTGAGGTGAGCTCACACCTGGTGGAGATTGACGGTCGGGACTACCTCCTTTCCATTGCCCGGGACATTACCGACCGACAGGAGTATGAGCGCCGGCTCCGGGCATCCCTGGAGGAGAAGGAGGTGCTCCTTCGGGAGATCCACCACCGGGTGAAGAACAATCTGCAGATCGTATCGAGCATGTTGAGCCTGGAGGCGGGACGCCCCGCCACGGCGCAGAAGGACGCCACGACGGTGCTCCGGGAGACCCAGGCGCGGGTTCAGGCAATGGCGCTGGTTCACGAGGTGCTCTACGGCATGGGCTCCCTGGCCCACGTCGATCTGGGGGAGTACCTGCCGCGCCTCTTCGACCACGTCAAGGACATCTTCATGGGTCACAGCAGAATACAGTACAAGGTTCGCTGTGACTCCGTGCAGGTGACCATTGACCGGGCGGTGCCGATTGCGCTCCTGGTCAACGAGGCGGCAACCAACGCCCTGAAGCACGCCTTTCCGGAGGGGCGCGGTGGCACCATTTCCCTGGAATTGACGGCCCGCGACGGCTGCAACCGTCTGGTAGTGACCGACGACGGTGTCGGCCTACCCGTGGATGCGTCACTTCAAAGCGGTTCGATCGGCATGACGCTGATCCGCGGACTCACACAGCAACTGCAGGCAACGGCGAGTCTCCGCGGCGGTGAGGGTACAACGCTCACGGTGGACATTCCCAGGGACGTGATCACCCCGACGTCCTAGTTACTTCCGAAGCACCTCCGTCGGAGACCGCCCGGTCGCCGCGAGAAGCTGAAAGTAATCCAGGTGAAACTCCAGAATGCGCTGGTACCTCCCGGCGGTCTTTCCGTGCCGGTCGATGAGCTGCTGCAGATATGCGGTCTCGGTGCCGGTACCGTTGTCCCACTCGCGCTTGCGCAGGTCGAGCTGGACCCGGGCGTTCTCCTCCTGGAGCTCCGCCTGCTCAACCCGGGCGCGATCGAGGAGCACCCGGGCGCGGGTCTCCCGGACCGCCCGCTCGAGCTCGGCGCGGCCGTCCGCCAGGTCGAGACGCGCCGCCCCGACGTCCGCACGCTCCGTGGCAATGTCCGAGGCGATCCGTCCACCGTCGAAGACCGTCGTCTGGAGGCCCAGGGAGATGACGTTGTTGGGCTGGTCCTGCCGGTACCAGTCGCGCTCGAGGAAGGGAAAGCGCGGGCCGGCGAACTGAAGCTGCAGCTGCAGGCCGATGTCCGGCTTGAAGTAGCTTCCCCCCTCCGCGAGGTCGCGCTGCAGCTCCGCGGCGCGGACCTGACTCTCCAGGAGCGCCAGCTCGGTGCTCCCCGCGGTGGCCCGGCCGACCAGGGCCGCCGTCGGTTCCAGCGTCGCGGTGCGGGAGAGGTCGTTCACATCGCCGAAGGCAAGGTCTTCAGGATCCTCGATCACCAGACCGGTAGCCGCCGCCAGTTGGGCGAGACTTTGATCTATCCGGGAGGCCACCTCCGCAACCGCCAGACCCACCTCGGCGGCCTGGACGCGAACCTCCAGCAGGTCCGCCCGAACAATCGCGCCGCTCTCGAAGCTGCGGCGGCTGATCTCGACCAGGCTCTGCGCCGCCTCCTCCTGCCGGCGGAGCTCCTCCCGAATGCGCGAGAGATAGTGGAGCGAGTAGTAGAGGCTCGCGATCTCAGTCTCGAGTTGCAGGGCGCTGCGGTCCACCTGCAGTGACGCCGCCGTCGTACCCACCTCCGCCAGATCGACACCGGCTGCAATCTTGCCCCAGGTGTAGACCGGCTGCTCCACCGTCGCGGCGAACTGGTACTGCGTGTCCTCCTGCCCTTCGAACAAGGTGATCGTCTCGGAGTCGCCGCTCGCCGGAATGCCCGCCACCTCCGCAAGCTCCTCCGACGTCACCCTTACCGGATCGATCGGATTGAAGAGGTACGCCAGCCCGGCACTCACCGAAAGCGTCGGGAGCCGCTCCGCCTTCGCCCCGCGCAACTGCTCCCGGGCGCGCTCCACCTCAGCCACCGCCCCGCGGTGCGCCGGATTCTGCGAAAGCGCCGCCTCCACCAGGGCCTGGTGATCATAGGCCTGAGCATTCAGGTCGATGCCCCCGGGGCCCGCCGAGAGGACAAGCCCCAGGACGAGGGCTGCGGCGAATCGGCTAGTCAAAGAGGACCTCCACCGCATCTTGACCGCCCCCGATAATGGTAAACGCTGCTCCCGGCGCGGCTGCAGCGTCGGCCGGTTGTCGAACCGCGCTTGCCCCCTCGATCCAGATCCAGGCGTCCGCCGTACTCTGCGTACCGGAGTAAGCGGTATCTCGCCAGGTAATCCCGCTGATCGTGAAGGTTCCGTCCTCCGGATCCGTTGCCCCGCTCCGTTCAGTACTTGCGAAGTACCGCTTCGTACTTCCGCTTTCCGGGTCTTCGACGGTCAGCACGACATCCTTGTAATTGATTGGAGTATCTACGTCGTCGAAATCGTCGTTGACGCCTCCTTCGGCACCACCTTCGCCGTCGTCCCTCCAGACCCTCCCGGTCAGCGTTGCCGTGATTTCCGTCGGCTTCAGCCCGATTGTGTCCATAGCGGTGTCGACGCCGGCAATGATGAGGGGGCTTTGGTAGTAGACGTCGTCGGTGCCGTCGCCGTTGAGGTCCGCCGGAGTACCCGGCGGGGAAAGATCGTCGTCCCCGTCGGTTTCCGTCTCGAAGCCGGTCCGGGAGAAGAGGAGGCGGAGCTGAATGCGCTCGTCCGCGTCCTCGGGAGCGTCGGCGGGGAGCTTCCTGGGGAAGGTGAAGCTCGCGGTGTAGCCGCCGCCGTCGCCGGTGGAGACCCGGAAGGCGCGGTCGGCACCGGACCAGTCGACGTCTTCCAGGCCGCCGGCGTCGTCGTACTCCCAGGAGCCCGGGAGGTAGCCGGTGACGGTGACATCCCCCAGGCCGGCGCCGGAGACGGCGCACTCCACGGTGCCGGTGACGGTGGCCCGGGCGCGCGCCGCGGACATGAGGGCGACAACGTCGGAGGTGAACTGGCTGATCACGACGGCGCTCTTCTTCAACGTGGCGAACTCACCCGTCGGATCGTGGAAGATGAGGAAGACCTCCTCGCGGTCGCCGGTGTCGCCGTAGTCCGGAAAGAGGGTGTTCCAGACGTAGTTCAGGGTGAAGGTGCCGTCGCCGGCGGTGGAGGTGGTGTCGTAGAAGAGCGTCGGCTCGCCGGCCCCGGAATCCGCGCCGTCACCCCCGGCGCCGGTGAGGGTGTCGAAGTCGGCGTCGCGGTCCTCCTCGGTCTGGTAGAGGAAGACCTCAATGTTGCCGAGGGTATCCGGGTCGTCCTGACTGTAGGTCGCGGCGTCGTAGACGGTGCCGGAGACGGACCCGCTGAAGACCGAGGAGCATCCCGCCAGAACGGCGGCGGCAAGGGTTGCTGCCGTCAGCACGGCAAGGGCCGTAAACATCGATCTATTCTGCATATCGTTCCTCCAGATCGGTTTCCTCTTCAGCCTCTCCCGGAGACTCGGCAGCGCGATCGCGGCGGCGTTGCCGGAAGCGCTCGACGTGATAGTACACAACGGGAATGAGAAAGAGGGTGATGAAGCTGCTCGTGAGCAGGCCGCCGAAGACGGCGGTGCCGAGGGGCGCGTAGATCTCCGAGCCCTGACCGGCGCGGAAGGCCAGTGGCGCAACCCCGAGCAGAGTGGTCAGCGTTGTCATGAGTATGGGGCGCAGTCGCGTCGTGGCCCCTTCGATCACGGCGCTGCGAAGCTCCATGCCGTAGTCGACGCGGAGCAGATTCGTGTAGTCAATGAGCACAATGGCGTTGTTCACCACGATCCCCACCAGGGCAATGACCCCGAGGAGGGTGACAATGGAGAGGTTGGTCTCGGTGAGAAGGAGCATGAGGACGACGCCGATGAGAATGAAGGGCACCGCCCCCATGACCATGAAGGGCTGATCGAAACGCTCGAACTGGATCACCATGACCGCGTAGACCAGGAAGATGGCAATGATGATGGCTCCGGTCAGCGCGGCGAAGGAGGACTGCAACTCCGCGGCGGTGCCGCCGATCTCCCACTGGATGCCCGCCGGGAACTCCTGCGACTCCAGGGCCGCGGTCATCCGCTCCTGGGTGGGGCGCAGGTTGTCGGTACGCATGATGCCGATTACGGAGATCTTGCGCAGCCCGTCCTCCCGGTCGATCTCGGTGATGGTCGGGCTGAGGTGCAGATCCGCCACACTGGCCAGGGAGACCAGTTCGTCATTCCGGCTCTTCAGCGTGACCCGGTTGAGGATGTCCCGGGAGACCGCGCGGTCCGCCGCCGTCGAGGTAAGCCGGATGGGGATCTCGTCCCCCTGCTCCAGGTAGTTCCCCGCCTCCAGGCCGAAGAAGACCGCCCGCAGGGCGACGGCAACCTCCTGGGTCGCCAGGCCCGCGTTCACCGCGGCGGTGTGGTCCACCTCCGCCTGGAGCTCCCGCTGCGCCAGGTCGATCCCGATCTCCGCCTTACGCACCGCCGGGTCCTGGCCCAGGAGGTCCCGGACGATCCGCGCGCTGTCGATGAGCTCCTCCAGGTTCTGTCCCGTCAGGTTCACGGTGAAGCCCTGGGCAATGCCGGTGAGGTCGCCTCCGGAGCGGGCGGTGGTCGCATCCAGACCGCCGTTGACCACGGTGGCATTCACGTCGGGCACCCGGGCGGGGATCTCCTCGTTCAGGAGATCAATGACCTGGTACACCGACCGGTTGCGCTGATCCGCCGGGACCAGGCGGTACCGGCCGAAGACCTTGCTGTCCGAGCGAACCAGAGAGACGGCACCGTCCTGACCGACGTGCATGATCCCGGTTTCCAGCTCCGGCACCAGCTCGCGGATGAGGGCGTCCACCTCGTCGGCCAGCTCGCGGGTATCATCGATGGAGTAGCTCCCGGGGCCCTCCAGGTAGACGTGGAGCTCGTTCATGTCCGTGGAGGGGATGTACTCGAAGCCGATTCCCGTGAAGGCCACCACGGCGAAGCCCAGGAGCACCACCGCGGAGGCGAGCACGAATGGGGCGTGCCCGAGCGCCCAGTCGACGCCCCGGCGGTACTTCCCGGCGAGTCCGGACATGCCGCGGTGCACCAGGCGCGCCAGCCGCCGGCCGCCCTGGGTCGCCTGCCCCACACCGGGCTTGAGAAGCTTCACCGCCAGGTAGGGCACCACGAAGACCGCCACAACAAGGGAGGCGAGCAGGGCAAAGACAATCGTAAAGGCCGTCGGCCCCAGAATCTCCCCGGCGAGTCCCAGTACGAAGAGGAGGGGCAGGTGCTGGTCAAGGAACTGGACAAGGAAATCCT
>CAZZIE010000143.1:0-10048 GCA_964654185.1 uncultured Spirochaetaceae bacterium
TCCAGAACTTATGGAGTTTACCTGCAGGATCAAATGAAAATTGGGGAAGACCTTCAGATTTTGCTGGGACTACGGCAGGAATTTTACAGAAATCGTATCAACCAAGATGACGGTAGCTTTGAATACGTAGATCAAAATACGCTGCTTCCCCGCGCTGGCGCCGTTTACAGCTTGTCGGATAACATCAATACGTATGCCACTTACACCCAGGGATTTGAACCGCAAGATGCCGCTACTTTGCAGGAACCCGAATTGTACGGCGGACCGTTTGATCCGCTCACCAGCCGTATGGTGGCGGGGGAACGCCGGGGCGCCCCGGTGTTCCCCCGCCCGCGGACCGCGCGTCCTTACGTCGCCGCCCGCTCCAGGATGAACTCGATGCCGTTGACGGGAATGCGCAGCCAATCGGGGCGGTTGTTGATCTCGTAGCCGACTTCGTAGACGGCCTTCTCCAGGAGGAAGACGTCCAGGAGGAGGCGGAGCTCCTCCGGGTCGGAGGGTACGAAGGCGGCGTCACCGACGGTGCGACGGTAGGCGTTGAGGAAGATGCCGCTGACCATGCGGTACCAGGGATCGATCCACTCCGCCAGGTAGTCGGCGTCTTCGGGTCGGACGTCGGCGTACTGGAGGTAACGGCCGTAGACGGCGTAGTGGAAGGAGCGGATCATACCGGCAATGTCGCGCAAGGGGCAGTACTTGAGCCGCCGCTCGCCGAGAGTGCGGGCGGGCTCCCCTTCCAGATCAATGACAATGAAGTCGCGGCCGGTGAAGAGCACCTGCTGGAGATGGTAGTCCCCGTGGATCCGCGTCTTCTGGGCGTGAATTTTCCGGCCGGTGATGGCGGAAAACTGCGCCATGATCTCGCTCTCCCGGGACGCCAGGAGGTCGGCGTACTCCGCCACGGCGGGATCGCTCTGCCGGGACTGCTTGCTGACCCGGCGGACGGTATTCATGACGCGCCGGAAGAGGCTCCGCAACGACTGGTACACCGAGCGCTGATAGAGCTTGGAGAAGGGCTCGGGGTCGAAGGCTTTCTCGCCCGTCTTCATGGCCAGGGCAAGGTGCATCTCACCGGTGCGCACCCCGAGGAGGTCCATCATTTCCAGGAAGAAGCCGTCGACATAGGAGTAGACCTCCTCCGGGAGCGTCGCCAGGGAGATGTCCAGCGGCTCTTTCGGCAGGCTCGGCTTGGCGGGCTCCTCCTGCTTGTTTGCCAGGAGGTTGTCGAAGTAGCGGTCCACCGATGAGGTTGCGTAGGCGAGGCCGTCACCCTCGTTGGGTACAAAGCCCATGAGCTCACCCAGGGATGCCGACTCGAAGCCGCCGCCGGCGTACTCCAGGCTCGCCGCAAAGGGAGGCACGTTCTCGAAGCGGGATCGCTCCGTGAGGTGGCGCAGGAGCTCGACGTCGGGATTGAGGCCGTCCTCGAGCTTGCGGTAGAGCTTGAAGAAGAAGGTCTCCTTGTAGAGGACTGAGCTGTTGGACTGCTCTACCTTCATGACCCGGGAGCTGTAGGGCGCCTCGAAGTCACGCGCCAACTGCCGGAGCCGGCGCCCCCGGGTCACCTGGATCTCTCCGGCGGTGCCCTTGAGCTTCTTCTTCGCCAGAAAGAGGCGCATGATCTCTTCCCGGAAGTCGGAGCTGTACACCCCATCGTAGAGGACACCCTCGACATCGGTCATCTGGAGGCGTGCGATCACAGCCACGGGAATCTCCGCCTGTACCGCTTCCGCCTCTTCGCGCAGGGCCGTTGCCAGAGGCATGACGTAGGTGTCGGTCTTGTCGTCGGTGAAGTCCAGGTTGACCGTGATGAGCCAGGTCTTCTCGTCGCCGGTGCCGATGGGAATACGGTCGGTCACCTCAATGCCGCGGATTTTGCGCGTCTTCTCCCGGTACCACCGCGCGGTCGTGAGATACTTCTCCAGGACCTGCCCTTCCAGACCCTCCTTGAGGGTGTCGGTGAATCCCGACCAGTCCCGGGAGGAGATCACCAGCTCCGGGAGGCGGCTCTGACTCTCCGGGTCGGCGTAGGGCTCCGGCGCCCGGAGGGTGAACCAGTAGTAGTCGTTCCCCCCGATGTAGATCGTGTAGTCCTCCTCCTTCACCCGGGGGAAGTCGTTCTGGCTGAAGACCTCTTCGGGGACGTAGCCCGCGTAGGGCTCCAGATCCAGCTCCGCCACCTGGGTGTGCCGGGAGAAGTTCACAATGACCAGAATGGCCTCGCCCTCGTAGCGCCGGACGAAGGCGAAGACGTGGGTGTTGTTGGAGCTCACGAACTCGATGTTGCCGCGACTGAAGGCCTTGTAGCGCCGCCGCGTGGCAATCACCCGCTTCATCCACCACAGGAGCGAGGACGAGTTGGCCTGCTGCGTCTCGATGTTGACCGCTTCGTAGTGATACTCAGGGTCGATGATCACGGGCAGATACAGCCGTTGCGGGTTTGTCGTTGAGAAGCCGGCGTTCTTGTCGGAGCTCCACTGCATGGGGGTGCGCACGCCGTCGCGGTCACCGAGATAGACGTTGTCGCCCATGCCGATCTCATCGCCATAGTAAATGACCGGGGTACCCGGCAGGCTGAAGAGGAGAATGTTCATCAACTCGATCTGCCGGCGGTTGTTCTCCAGAAGGGGGGCCAGGCGGCGCCGGATGCCCAGGTTGATGCGCTGGTTCGGGTCCCGGGCGTAGACGCGGTACATGTAGTCGCGCTCCTCATCCGTGACCATCTCCAGAGTGAGCTCGTCATGGTTGCGCAGAAAGATGCCCCACTGCGACTTCTGCGGCAGCTCCGGCGTCTGGTCGAGGATGTCCGTGACGGGGAAGCGGTCCTCCATCTTCATGCTCATGAAAAGCCGCGGCATCAGGGGGAAGTGGAAGCACATGTGGCACTCATCGTCGTCGCCGAAGTACTCGACGGCGTCCTCGGGCCACTGATTCGCCTCCGCAAGGAGCATCTTCCCGGTGTGGTTGTCATCCACGTGGCGACGCAGCTGCTTCAGGAACTCGTGCGTCTCCGGAAGGTTCTCGCAGTTGGTGTTCTCCCGTTCGTAGAGGTAGGGCACCGCGTCGAGGCGGAGCCCGTCGACGCCCATCCCGAACCAGAAGTCCAGCACCTTGAAGACCGCTTTCTGCACCTCGGTGTTGTCGAAGTTGAGATCGGGCTGATGCGAGTAGAAGCGGTGCCAGTAGTACGCCTTCGCCTCGGCGTCCCAGGTCCAGTTCGAGTTCTCGAAGTCCTGGAAGATGATCCGCGCCTCGTTGTAGCGGTCGGGCGTATCGCTCCAGACGTAGAAGTCCCGGTACTTGCTTCCGGGCCGCGCGCGCCGGGCGCGATCAAACCAGGGATGCTGGTTCGAGGTGTGATTGATGACAAGCTCGGTAATGACCTTCAGATCGCGCTTGTGGGCTTCCTTGAGCAGCCGCTTGAAATCGCGAAGGTTGCCGTAGGCCTGGTGAATCCCGGTGTAGTCGGAGATATCGTACCCATCGTCCTTCCAGGGAGATGGGTAGAAGGGCAGAAGCCAGATGGCGCTGACGCCGAGGTCCTGCAGGTAGTCGAGCTTCTCGGTGAGACCCTTGAAGTCGCCCATGCCGTCTCCGTTCGAGTCGAAGAAGGAGCGGACGTGGAGCTCATAGATTACGGCATCCTTGTACCACTGAGGATCATCGCTTGGGAGAGTCATGGGGTAACCACCTTTCGTTCATTGAGCTGTCCCTACAGCTCCAGGCGCAGGACGTGCGCAGGCTCACCCGCCGGATCGAGTTGCACGAAGTTCCAGTACTGATCCCAGGTGTAGGTCGCCGCAGTTATCAGGTCGTGCATCTGAAAGGACCCCGTGAAGGGAAGCCCGAGAGCCGTCGGCGAGAATTCGACCCAGCCCGCCTGCGTCGCGTGATAGTCCATATTCACCACTATCAGGACGATGTTGCCGTCCTTCGCGCTGCGCTTGCTGTAACACAGAAGCTGGGGGTTGTCGACGTTGTGAAACTGGATGTTCCGGGTTTGCTGGAGGGCGGCGTTCTCCCAGCGAATGCGATTGATCTTCCGGATGTACGGCGCCAGGGAGTCGTCCCGGTCCAGATCCCAGGCGCGGATCTCGTACTTCTCCGAATGGAGGTACTCTTCACTACCGGGCTCCCGGGGCGTCGCCTCCTGGAGCTCGAAGGCGGGGCCGTACACGCCGTAGTTCCCGGACAGCGTCGCCGCCATGAGAAAGCGCGCCTTGAAGGCGGCGGTGCCGCCGTGCTGAAGGTCCTCATGGAGAATGTCCGGCGTGTTCGGCCAGAAGTTGGGCCGGAAGTACTCCGCCACCTCGGTGCCGGTGAGCTCCTCCAGGTAGGCGCGCATGTCCGCGGGGGTGTTTCGCCAGGTGAAGTAGGTGTAGCTCTGGGTGTAACCCAGGCCGGCGAGCTCGTACATCCGCTTGGGCCGGGTGAACGCCTCCGCCAGGAAGATTACCTCCGGGTCCTCCTCCTGAAGCTTCGGGATGACCCAGCGCCAGAAGGGATACGCCTTCGTGTGAGGGTTGTCCACGCGAAAGATCTTCACACCAAGACTCATCCAGTGACGGAAGACGTTGGCCAGCTCTTCCCAGAGGTTCCGCCAGTCATCGTTCTCAAAGTTGATGGGATAGATATCCTCGTACTTCTTCGGCGGGTTCTCAGCGAACTGGACGCTCCCGTCCGGGCGGTGCCAAAACCAGTCGGGGTGTTCCTTCACCCAGGGGTGATCCGGCGCGCACTGGAAGGCAATGTCCAGGGCGATCTCCATGCCGAGCTCCCGGGCGTGCTCGACCAGGCCGCGGAGCTCCTCTTCGGTACCGAGGTCGGGGTGGATGGCCCTGTGGCCGCCCTCGTCGGAGCCGATGGCCCAGGGCGAGCCGGGATCCCTGGGACCCGCGGTGAGGGCGTTGTTCCGACCCTTGCGCTTCACCCGCCCGATCGGATGGATCGGGGGAAGGTAGGCTACATCGAAGCCCAGGCTGGCAATGTAGTCCAGGCGATCCCGCGCCGTCGTGAAGGTTCCGTGCTTCGTAGCCGAGCCGCTCGTGGATCGCGGAAAGAACTCGTACCAGGCGCTGAAGCCGGCACGCTGCCGGTCGACCCGCACCGTAATGACCCGGCCGTACTCACTCTCGAAACGCCGGTCCGGCACCGACGCCATGAGCTCCGCGAGCTCGTCGCTCCGGGCGAGATCCAGCCGCTCCCGCCCGGGGCTTCCCGTCCTGGTTCCCGTCGAGTCCGTTCCACCGGCTGTTCCAGCCAAACCCTCAAGGACGTCGGCGATCTCGGTGAGGCGCTTGCGAACCTTGCCCCGAGCAGACGCGCGCTCGGCACCTTCCCGGACAAGACCGGCGCCGATCTGCAGGTCCACTTCCTCGGCTGCACCGGCATCCACCTTCTTGTGCATGCCGTCCTGCCAGGTGGCGAAATGGTCGATCCATCCGACGGCGCTGAACTCGTAGAAGCCGAGCTCCTCCGGTGTGAAGGTTGCCTCGAAGGTGTCGTTGCCCAGAGCCGTCATGGGCACCTCGGTCCACTTCTTCGCGCCGCGCCGGCGATGGCGCAGCCGCATGACGACGACGTCGTGGCCGTCGGCGAAGGCGTCCGCCTGGACGCGCACCTCTTCGCCGCGAATTCGCGCAATGGTGAATGCCCCGGCGGCAACCTCCGGCCGCAGCCGACGAATGACTACTCGCTGTCTGCCTTCTTGTGGAACCATGTTTGTTAATCGTACTAAGAAACGGCGCCCAGCATCAAAACTCAGGAACGTGCTAAGAAGCGTGTTGATGGCACTTCGCGGAAATCATGACGCCACCGGGAATTGGTTCACTTCAGTGGAGGGAGAATCGCTTTGCACCGCCGAAGCGAGCCAAGTCCTGTGTGCAGCGGAACTTGCCCGATCAGCATCAACAGGGTTGTGGGTAGGTAGCCGGCTACGCGTCGATCTTCTTGCGCTGTTCCTCGGCGAGAGCCCGAATCTCCGCCGGCACATCCAGATCGAGCAGCTCATTCAGGACGCGCCGCGCCCGGTCGCGCTTGCCCTCGTTCATGTAGGCGAAGGAGAGAGCATAGAGAGTGAGGTAGTCCCGCGGATTGAGCTCGTAGGAACGCTTCAGGGTCTGGACGCTCTTCCGGTGGCGGCCGGTCTGACTGTAGAGGACGCTCAGGTTACGCAGAACTGATGCGTTCTCGGGATCCAGCTTGCTTGCCCGGGACAGGTGCTCTTCGGCGACGTCGTTTCGGCGCTGACGGAGGGCGGAACAGCCCATTGCTTCGAGGGCCTCGATGTTGGCCGGGTCGAGCTTGAGACAGTACGAGAGCGCCTTCTCGGCCTTCTCGTTGTCGCCGGACTCCGTGAGGGCAACTCCAATGCCGGCGAGAGCGCGTGCGTTGTCCGGCTCCTCGACGAGCACCGCATTGAAGGTCTCGATGGCGTCTTCAAAGTCGCCGCGACGAACGGCATTTTCGGCGTAGAGCAGCAGATCGTCCATACACGATTAGCTTACTCAGCTATAGTCGCCGAGGCAAGCCGCCCGGGACGCGAGAACGGTAGCCGCCGTCGCGCGTTCTTGACGCTGTAGCGGCCGCGTCACTATAACGAAGGAACCATGATCGCCATCATCATCGTCGGAGACGAGATCCTTGCCGGCGAAGTGCAAGACGAGAACCTCCCCTTCATGATCAAGTCGCTCAGCGCCGTCGGGTACCGCACCGCCGAGGCTCGTGTAGTTGGGGACGATGTCAACGTCATTGCCGAGACCTTTCGGGAGCTCGCCGCCCGGCACGACTTCGTCATCAGCAGCGGCGGCATCGGACCCACCCACGACGATGTCACCATGGAGGGCGCCGCAAAGGGGCTGGGCGTCCCACTGGAGCGTCACCCGGTCATGGCCGAGTTTCTGAAGGGGCACTACGGCGAGCCGCTTCCCGAGTCCGTCGAGCGGATGGCGCTGCTCCCGCAGGGCGCGGAAGTATTCATCGACTACCATCACCACTGGCCGCTGATCAAAAGTCAGAACTGCTACATTCTCCCGGGCCTGCCCGTGGCTCTCCGGGACAAGATGGGCCGCATTGCCGGGATGCTACCGCGGATGGACCGCATCTGGACCGGTCGGCTCTACCTCAACGCCGACGAGACGCAGCTCGCCTCGTGGCTCTCCGAGCTGCAGCGGCGGCACCCCTCGACGGCCATTGGCTCGTACCCTCTGTTTCGCGCCTCCTACTCGACGCGGATCACCGTGAAGTGCGCGGACCCGGATGAGTGCCGGGCAACCTTCAACGAGGCGCGGGACTACTTCAATGAGCACGGCTGGCTGGTGAGCACGGAGGGTCCCGAACGAGTCGGACCGAACGCCGCGGACGCCTCGCCGACCCCGGAGTAATCGACTTTCTCCTCACGCCCTGCGTGATTAGACTACATACATGGAGTCACGCAGCGTTATCCTTCTTCACGGCTTCGGTGTGCGAAGCTACTTCTGGGATCAGGTCAGGCCGCTCTTTGCAGACGTCTTTGAGACGGTTCTGGCCCCGGACCTCCGAACCGACAACATCACTACGCTTCTGGACACGACGAAGGATCTCATCCGTCGATGCGCGGAACAGGACGGCGCTCCGGTATCCCTGGTGGGCCACAGTCTCGGCGGCATTGTCTCGGCGATTGCGGCACGCGACCTCGGTCCGGAAGTGGTTGAACAGATCGCCGTCATTGCCTCACCATTCGGGGAGCGGCAACAGGCGCCGAGCCCGATCCTGCGGTTTCTCCTGAAGCACCACCTGATCCCCGACTTCCTCACCCGGCCGCGCTTCTTCAGCAGTCACACGCCGAAGGAGATCCAGAAGCGCATCTTCTCGCAGGCAGTGGACGAGCCGCCGGAGCTGCTGGAGATGGCCTTCCAGAAACGCTGGTTCCATACCGACTTCTTCACCGAACCCCTCGCCCAGCCTACCCTGGTGATCTACAGTGAGTCGGACCGGATTGTGCCGCCCCTGGAGACGCAGCACTTCGCCCGCGCCCTCGGCGCGGAGACGCGTGTCCTGCCACGGGAGCGCAGGGTTGCCCACGACGATCTCCTGGCATCACCGACCATCAGCCGGGAACTGGCTGACTGGATCATCACCTACTTCAAACGCAATCACCAGGCTTCCGCACGGGGCGGATGACGCAAGGAGGGCATGATGCCCATTCATAACGGCGAGATCAGCCGCATTCTCAATGAGATGGCGGACCTGCTGGACATCAAGGGGGAGAACCAGTTCCGGGTCCGGGCGTACCGGAACGGCGCGCGGAGTGTCGAGAACCTGCCGAAGCCGGCGGCGGAGCTCCTCGAGGAGGGAACCGACCTTGCCGGCTTCCCCGGCATCGGTCAGGCCATTGCGGAGAAGATCCAGCAACTCGTCGAGACCGGCACCATCAAGCAGATCGAGCAGCTCAAGAAGGAACTTCCGGAGGGGCTCCTGGACATCCTCAAGATTCCCGAGCTCGGACCGCGCCGCGTCGGAGACCTCTATCGCCACCTTGGCGTGAAAAACCTCGACGACCTGGCGGAGGCGGCCGCCGAGGACCGCATCGACGATGTGCCCGGCTTCGGAAAGAAGCTCACCGACAGCATCCGAAAGAACGTGGAGTCCCTGCGCACCACGAGCAAGGAGCGCCGCATTCTCCTGTCGGAGGCGGAGGAGATTGCAGACACGCTCATGGACCATCTCACGAGCGACGCAGTGGAGCGCATTGAGGTCGCAGGCAGTTACCGGCGCCGGAAGGAGACCGTAGGTGACCTGGACATCCTGGTCATTGCCGGTCCGGAGAGCGGGATCATGGATCGCTTCGTGAGCTACGACGGCGTCGAAGAGGTGGTGTCCCACGGTGAGACCCGTTCCTCCGTGATTCTCCGCGGCGGCACCCAGGTGGATCTGCGCCTCCTGGACAGCGAGAGCTACGGCGCCGCCCTCATGTACTTCACCGGCTCGAAGGAGCACAACGTCGCGGTCCGGCGGATTGCCCAGGAGAAGGGCTTCAAGGTGAGCGAGTACGGTATTTTCAGGGGCGGGGGTTCCGGCGCCGCCGACTCCGGCGACACGGCCGGTGCGGACAGTGCCGACAAGAACACAAACGGCGCAGGCGAGAAGGTTGCCGGTGCCACCGAGGAGGAGGTCTTCCGAGTACTCGATATGGACTGGGTTCCGCCGGAGATCCGGGAGAACCTCGGAGAGGTCGAAGCAGCGCAGGAGGGGCGGTTGCCCGTCCTCATCGATCTCAATGATATCAGAGGCGATCTCCACGCCCACACCAACTGGAGCGACGGCATGTTCAGCCTGGAGGAGATGGCGCAGGCGGCCATGGATCGCGGCTACGAGTACCTGGCCGTAACCGATCATTCCAAAGGGCTCACCGTCGCCAACGGGCTGGACGAGGATCGCCTTGCCGAACAGATCGACGCGATCGCCCGGCTCAATGAGAGCTTCGACGGCTTTCGGCTGCTCGCGTCCATGGAAGTGAACATCAACCAGGACGGCTCGCTGGACCTCTCGGAGGAGTTGCTCGGAAGGCTGGATCTGGTGGTATGCTCCATCCATTCGGGCATGGACCTCGGGAGGGACAAACAGACCGAGCGGATGCTGCGGGCCATGGACAATCCGCACTGCTCGATCATCGGGCATCCGACGGGACGCCAGCTCGGCAAGCGGCAGGGCTATGAGCTCGACTTCGAGCGCATCTACCGGGCCGCCGCGGAGAAGGGTGTTGCCCTTGAGATCAACGCGCAGCCGGAGCGGCTGGACCTTCGGGATGCCGACGCGCGCCGCGCCGCCGAAGCCGGCGTCATGATCGCCGTCTCCACGGATGCGCACTCCACGCGCAACCTGGACTACATGCGCTTCGGCGTCAGCCAGGCTCGGCGGGCCTGGCTCACCGCCGAGAGCGTGCTGAACACACGGAGCTTGAAGGAGCTGCAGAAGGTGCTGCATCGGTAGGAGTTCGGGCGCGCCGGCCGCGGAGTGGGCGCGGCGGGGGCGGCGCGCGGGCGGCGGTCGGGTGTGGCGCGGCGCCGGG
>CAZZIE010000144.1:0-2181 GCA_964654185.1 uncultured Spirochaetaceae bacterium
TCCGGGGAAGTAGCCATGCCGCGGAGTCTCCGCTGAAGGCCGGTGGGTGGTCAAGATGGGGATCGGCGGGGCTGTCGTGTGCCGGCCGTTACCGCGCGCGGGCGCGCGCGAGTGGGCGCGCGGCCACGGGACGCGGAGGCGCTCGGGCGGGCGCGCGGCTCCGCGTTGCGTCCCCCCGGCTTTCGCGGTAGAGTCGGGGCACTCGACCGCCTGGAGGTTCCCATGTTCCTTTCGATGCGCCGCGGCGCCGTGCCCGTCGGCATCGTCCACAAGCTCTTGATTGCGGGCGTAGCGGCTGTTCTGGTCGTGAGCTGTTCCACCGTGCCCGCGCCGCATTCCGAGGAGGATGCGCTGCTGGTGATTCCGGTGTTACGGGAGCAGGCGGGCGGTGCGGTGCCGAGCTCCGGATACTTCGAGATCCTCCTGGGGCGGGAGGGTGTTGTGACGCCGGCGCAGTGGGTTCGGATCGACGGGACCCGGGCGTACAGAGTCGTCGAGGACCTGCGGCCCGGGCGCTACACCATTCGGCAGACCCGTGCCGTCGGCACCGCCGACAACGTCGTCATGGAGATGCCCCGCGCGGGCAAACGGCCGGAGACCGGCGCCGCCCTGGAGGTCGAGGCCGGGGCGATCACGATCTCGCCCATTGCGTTTCGCCTGCGTACGGCGCAGCGCACACCGGGGACCTTCACCTTCCGCCTGAGCGCCGAGGAGACGACTGCGTCGGTGCGTCGCGAGGTGCTGGACCAGTTGTCCGGGGATCCCGATTTCGCGGCGTGGGACGTGCGGGACGAGTGAGGCGGGGGTGTCGGCGGTCCGGCGGCGGCGACGCGCCCGGACGCCGGTGCCCGGACGCCGGTGCCCGAACGCCGGTGCCCGAACGCCGGTGCCCGGCTCAGCGTCGGCCGGCGGCATCCTCGCAAAGCAGCTGCGCCGTGAGCGCGTGGTTGGTGATTGTCACGCCGCGCACCGCCGGCTGCTGCGGGCCGCTGTAGATGACCGCGGAGCCTGCCAGGTCACCGTGGAGCTCGCGGAAGCGCTCGATCGAGCGGAGCATTTCCAGGTCGAAGGTCGCCGCCGCCTTGATCTCAATGGCGAAGGGGCGGCGCTGATACTCCCGGATGAGGTCCACTTCCAGACCCGACTTGTCGCGGTAGAAGGTTAGACGCGGCTCTTCGCCCCTGTTGTACGCCGCCTTCAGCGCTTCCATGACGACCAGGTTCTCGTAGAGGCCTCCGATGAGGGGATCCCGGGCAGCGTGATTGGGTGTCTCGATCTGCAGCAGCCACGCCAGGAGACCGGGCTCGGTGAAGTAGAGCTTCGGGGTCTTGACCAGGCGCTTCCGCAGGTTTGCGTGGAAGGGTTGAAGCCGAACCACCAGGAAGGATGCTTCCAGAGCGCTCAGCCAACCGGCAAGCGTCGTGGATGTCACGCCGACATCGCCGGCCAGGGATGAGAGATTCACCAGTTGTCCAACGCGGCCTGCCAGAAGACGCATGAAGGTCTCAAAGCGCCCGAGATCGCGGACGAGTATGAGGCGCCGGACGTCCCGTTCCACGTAGGTTGCGAAGTAGGCGCTGTAGAGCTCGTGAGGCTCAAAGGGCGCATCGTAGAGACGCGGGAGGAATCCCTTCACCAGCATCTCGTCGCGCCCCGCAACAAGTCCGACGGGCTCGAGCTCCTCGATTGACAGCGGTAGCAGCCGGTGGATGCTGGTCCGGCCCGCAAGAGACTGGGAAACAGCTTCTCCCAGGAGCGGCTGATTGCTCCCGGTAAGCACGAACTGCCCCGGCCGGTTCCGGTCGTCCGCATGCACCTGGACCCAGGACAGTAACTCCGGCAGCCGCTGCACCTCGTCCAGAATGACGTCGACCCGGCCGTCCTGGAGAAGGCTCCGCGGATCCTTCTCCGCAATGCTTCGGGTTTCCGGGCTCTCCAGGTTGATGTACTCGTGGTCGGGGAAGAGCGCCTTGACGAGCGTTGTCTTTCCCGACTGTCGGGGCCCCAGGATGGTCACAACGGGGAAGCGATTCGCAGCGTCCAGGACGGTGTCGGCGATCCTGCGGGGAATCATACGTGCTCAAGCCTATGCCACGCGCGAGCAAATTTCAATTCGAATTTGAGATTTGGCCACAACACGGCCGTCAGTGATACGCACGACGCGGCGGCGCAGCCATCATT
>CAZZIE010000144.1:2281-10022 GCA_964654185.1 uncultured Spirochaetaceae bacterium
CCTTTTCATTGACAATAATATACAGAAATGTATATTAAAACCAATGAGATTTGAAGAGTTGGTCCAGGCGGTCGGGGCTTTTGTCTGCTTTGACCTGAACACGGTGCGGACACTCTTTCCCGAAGATGCTGATTCGGCACCGGTACAGCTCTACCGCTGGCGGCGAGCAGGCAAGGTGGTTGAGCTTCGCCGGGGTCTGTACGCTCTGGCCGAGCCGTACCGGAAGGTGCCGCTTCACGGTCCTGCAGTGGCAGGACACATCTATCATCCCTCATACCTGAGTCTCGAGTGGGCGCTCTCGTTTCATGGGCTCGTGCCTGAGAAGGCAGGTGTCTTCACGTCCGTGACCACCCGTGAACGGCGGACCTTCAGTAACTCCCTGGGGCAGTTCACGTATCGGACCGTTCGACCGGAGCTGTTCTTCGGTCATGCGATGCACCGTGTCATGGGGGCCGAGGTGCGCATGGCGACGCCGGGGAAGGCCCTCGTGGACTACTGGTACCTGAGCACCGGGGAGTGGACGGTGACGAGAATGGAGTCCATGCGCTTCGACCCGGCGGCCCTGGGAGATGAAGATAGCCTTCAGGGCTGCGTTGACGCGGTGGGCCGGCCACGGGTTTCCCGAGCTCTAGCGGCGTGGAGGGAGTACGCGCAGTCGGCGTCTGCGCATGAGGAGATCGTCGGGTGAGATCCGAAGCGCTTGAGATAGCCCGGCAGTACGAGGACCCTGGAGAGCGGCTCAACGTGCTTCGGGAGTACGTGCAGGCGCAGGTTCTCCGGAGCTTTCACGAAGCGGGGGCTTTCACGTGCCTCTCCTTCGTCGGCGGAACGGCGCTCCGGTTCGTGTACGCAGTTCCGCGCTTCTCCGTCGATCTGGACTTCTCCGTGGAGGCGGCGTCGCAATACGAGCCGCGCGGCTGGCTGCAGAAGCTGGACCGGTCGCTGCGCCTTGGTGGCTACGAGGCAACCGTGACGTGGAACGATCGCGGAGTCGTCCACAGTGGATGGGTTCGTCTCGCCGGTCTGCTGCAGGGACTCGATCTGGCGACCCATCCCGATCAGAAACTCGCAGTCAAACTCGAGATCGACAGCCGGCCCCCTGCGGGTGCCAATCTGGCACGAACCGTGGTGACCCGCCATGCAATGCTTGCCCTTCAGCACCACGACCTGCCCTCCCTCATGGCAGGCAAGATCCACGCTGCGGTCACCCGGGCCGCGGCCAAAGGAAGAGACTGGTACGACCTGGTCTGGTATCTCTCCCGGGTACCGCCGGTCCGCCCCAACGAGGTGCTGCTGGAAGAAGCGCTGCGCCAAACCCGTGAGGAGGCGGCGCACGAAGACTGGCGGGAGCTCCTTGCGGCTCAGGTGGACCGCCTGGACATTCCCGCCGTGCAGGCCGACGTGCGGCCCTTCCTGGAACACCCGGAAGAGAGCGAGTGGATCACCCGTGAGCATCTTCAGGGACTTCTTGGGGGCGCCTGACATCCGCGCCGCCACCCGTCGTCCGGGGCCGAGCCCCGCCCCCGACCTACGCCGTGATCCGCATGTACACCTTCGAGAGCTTCTCCGGCAGTTGGGCAATGCTCTGGATCCGGGCGTGGTTGCGGTCGCCGTAGAGGTAGGTGATGTAGCTCTTCGCGAAGCGGTCAATGGTAATGCAGAAGGGGCGCACCGTGCGCTGTCGCGCTTCGAGAATGGCGCGGCGGGTGTCCTCGATGGCGTAGCGGGAGGTGTCCGCCCCGGTGGCGCCGCCGTAGCCGGCGTCGGCGGGAATGCCGTCGGAGAGCAGGATGAGCAGTTTCGTCTTCTCCGGGCGCTCGGCGAGCCTGGCGGTGGCGTGGCGGATGGCGGCGCCGTCGCGGTTGCCGGCGTTGGCCTGAATGCCGCCGACCCGGGCGATCGCCTCGGTGTTCCAGGGATCAGTGAAGCGCTTGGGCGTCGAGAAGAAGACGTTGGAGCGGCCCATGCTGAAGAAGCTGTAGACCGCGAAGGCGTCGCCGATCATGGAGAGGGCTGAGGAGAGGAGGGCAATCGCATCCTTTTCAATGTCGATGATGCGTCGCCCGGCGACGCGCTCCTCCGTGGACGAGCTCGCATCCACCAGGATGGCGCAGGCAATGTCCCGGACGTTGAGGATCTTGCGCTGGTAGAGCTTGTCGTCGCTGCCGTCGCCCCGGAGGAGGTTCGTGGCAAAGTCGACGGCATCCTCCAGGTGGATATCGTCCCCATCCAGCCACTTTCGCGAGATGGAGACCTCCTCCTGCTCCATGAGGAGGAAGCGCTTGCGGATGCGCTTGTGCAGCCGCTGGTTGCGCCGCAGGAGCTCGGTGTAGAAGGCGGGATCGCCCCGCTCGCCGTAGCTCTCGTAGACGCGGCAGAAGCGCTGCCGGTAGGAGCCGCGGTCGACATCGAACTCCGGGTAGGTGTGGACCTGGAGGCTCCCCTCGATCCGTGCCTGCTTGAGACGCTGGTTCTTCCGCTCGATCTCGCCGGCGGAGGCCAGGTCGATGGTGACCTCTTCCTCGGCGTGTTGCTCCCGCATGATGACGTGTTGCTCCCGGTCGGCGAAGAGCTCCGGGGAGACGTCGAAGGTGAGCTCCGGGAAGATCTCCCCCCGGCCGGTGCCGGCGAAGAGGGTGCGGATGTCGTTGGCCGCACAGTAGGGGATGATCGGGTACGCCTCATAGAGGACGTTGTAGACCCGGAAGGCCGCGAGCATGGTGTCGGTGACGCCGGCACCGTCCCGGCGCACCGTCTCGAACTCACCCGCCGCGGCAGCAACGCGCTCGGCAAGGCGCTCCTCCGGCTCGGCCAGGCCCGGCGGCGCGGCCGCCCCGGAGACAGAAGAGGCGGTAGACCCGGACGCGCCGACGAGCCTGTTAACATCGTCCTCAGTGGGCTCCATCCACTTGACCCTGCCCAGGAGGCTCCACTGCACCAGTGCCTCGATCACGACCTCGAGCTCGCGGTTCAGGCCGGCGGGAGCGGTGGTGACGCCGTGGCGGCGCGCCCAGAGCCGGCGTTGAAGGAGGGCGGCGTCCTGCCGGAGACCGGGATAGCGGCGGCCCAGGTGCCACTCCAGGCGGCAGGTTTCGAAGAGGCTGAAAAGCTGCCGGAAGAGGTCCGGCGTCGGGAACATGTAGAAGAAGTCCTCGTGGTGGGTGGTGAGGACCTGGAGCTCCCGCTCGCCGGGGTAGAGGAGCTCCACCTCGCCTGTGGTGCGCTCCCGGATGCTTTGCGGCGGATTGCCCAGGCCGCTGCGGCCGTAGTAGCGGCGGACGCTCTCCATGATGTCCGGCAGCACCGTGGCGTAGCGCTTGCGGACGTCATCCAGGAAGGGGATGTCCGCAATGTCGAAGCGGAAGGTGTCGCCGGCGACCGCCTGCGCCTGGAGCGCGGCGGTGTAGGCGTAGACCGTCTCGTTGTCCCGGCGCTCCGCGAAGTAGTGTATCCGCGGCGGCAGAAAGAGCGTGCGCCCGTCGGTGAAGGACGTCTCGATTCCGAAAGATGAGGTCGACCAGTCCTGCACCGCCAGGCTCCGGCCGGCAATGCTCGCCCCGTAGATCATCAGGACGTTCCGCACGTCCGAGAGAACCACGTAGGAGAGACCGAGCATGCGACGGCTCTCATCGCTCTCCAGTTTGAGGTGCGCAATGCCCTCCTCGGTCCGACTGGAAGAGATGAGATCGATGCCTCTGGTCATCCACTGCGAGATGAGGTCCCACCGCCCCTTGCCGGCGGTGTACGCCTGCCGGACGAGCTCGAGAAACTCCGCCGCCACGCTCGGCACGTACTGCACAATGACCGTGAGGCTCCGCAGGAGGAACCGCGCCTCGTGCTCCCCCTTCGCGTCCAGACACACCGTGAAGAGCTGAATTCCCGTGGTGCCGCGCCCGTCGATCCCGTTCTCCCCGCGGCGCCGCCGCCCCGGCAGCCCGGAAAAGCGCTGGTGGTGGTCGGCGCGCGTTCGCCGGTGTTCCTGCAGGGCAGTGAAGAAGTCGAGTATCTCCCGGCGCAGCCGCGACAGTCGGTAGGGCAGCCCCGGATAGCGCCCGGTCAGGAGCCCGGCAAAGCGAAAGCCCGTGCGCGCCGCCTCCTGCAGGATCTCCGCAAAGGGGAGCAACTCCCCCCGGTGCATCACCACCGGAAGAAGAGCTCCTGGGTCGATGTATACGATCTCCGTCACGAGAGCCAGCGTCGCCAGGGCGTCGATCTCGGCATGGGAGAGGGGCGGGGCGTCCGTCCCGGCGGCGCCGGGGGTGCCTGCGGCGCGGTACGTTTGTTCGCCCGCCGCGCCGGGGGCGCGCCCCGCGTCACCCGTCTGCGCGCCGGCCGCGCGGATCGAGGCTGCCACGGCCACGGCGGAATCGAAGAAGCCGACGAGGCGGGGCTTGTGCCGGGCGAGGCGGTTGCGGACGGTCTGGCAGTACGAGGCGTTGGCGGAGGGGTGGTCTGTGTTGTGTCCGGAAGTGTGGGTGTGGCTCACCGCGGCTTCACGCTATCACGCGACCCGATCGCCTGCAACGGAAGGCCGCCCAATGACGGCTGGTCGCAGGTTTCCCCAAGGTTCGGGCCACTTGCCGAAGTTCGCTGCGTCGACGTGTGAGCGAGCGGTTGCCGGAGGCCCTGGAGCCGGCTATGCTATGGGTATGAGTGTAAAGGTCGGCGGGCGAACGAAACTGACCTATGAGGAGTATCGCCATTTTCCCGACGACGGTCGGCGCCACGAGATTATCGACGGAGAGCATTACGTGTCCCCATCTCCCGGCTCACGCCACCAGAACGCCTCGCGGCACATTCAGTTTCCCCTCTACGAGCAGCTCGAAAGGAACGGAACCGCCCAGGTTTTTGACGCACCGATGGACCTGGAGCTCTCACCGACCAATGTCGTTCAACCGGATCTGATCGTCGTCTTGAACACTCGCCGGGAGATCGTGCTTCCGAGCAGGATTCGCGGTGTGCCCGATCTGGTTGTAGAGATTCTCTCACCTTCCACCTCCGAGCGAGACCGGACGCTCAAGCTTTCGCTCTACGAGAGTCACGGCGTGCCGGAGTACTGGGTGGTTGACACCGAGGATGGCTCGATTCTCAAACACACCCTCGGCGACGGCGGATACAGCGAGCCCGAGCGTTGTCGGGAAACGATTGAGTTTCTCGACGCCACGGTTGACCTCACCGACGTCTGGCGACGACTCTAAACATCCGTTCGCAGTGGTGCGGAAGCCGCTGGTGCAGGTGCGGAGTGCCTGGCGCTCCCGCGCACAGTCAGGTCCCACCGGGGAAGGGCCAAACGAGGCGCTTCCCGGGGGATCAGCCTTTGACACCTTCACTGGTCGTGAAGGTGTGTTCCAGCTCTATCATGAGCGGAAATCCTCGCTCCGCGGCGGCGGCTTCGATCTCGTCCAGGCACTCCAGCCAGAAATCAACCTGCGCAGCCGTTCTCTGCACATTCAGGAGCTGCTCGATACCGGCTTCCATTTCCAACTGCAGTGCGGTGACTTCGTCATTCTTGCCTTCCATCATGAGCCTCTGCAGAGTGGCCATGAACTCCTGCTGATCCATCCACAACCCACTCCTGAGGTAGTGCTGATAGCGCGAAAATATGTGCAGATCGGCGGGTCCGTCACCGGTGTCGGTGTAGTAGAGCTCTCGGAGCGGCTCATACCGCCGTTTGATCTCGTCCAGGCGTGCCTGGGTTAGAAAGCCCCGGCGTTGATTGCTGCTCAATTCTGCAAACACCTTGTCGCAGGCGTTGTTCGTGTTGCCGCGATAGCTGATTCGTACCGCCCGGTGAACGATACTCCCGTGATCGGTTGGAACCGAATCGTATACGAAGCGCATGGTTCTGCCCGGACCGGTTTCCTCCGTGGGATTCCCAACGGCCTGCAGGTAGAACTCCCGAACCTCTTCGAAGGAGGCGTCAACCATGTACACATTGCCGTCGGCCGTCCCGGGCTCGGCCCCGGGATAGATCAGTTGCGACTGCGCAGTCGCAGGGAGAGAGGCAAGAAAGAACACACTGAAGCTCACTACCGCAATTGCCGCGGAAGCCATCCGGAAAGGTTCTGTTCTTCGTTCCATTGGTATCCTCTTGCGTGTAAGTATACCCCGTCTTTCCGCATTACGGATGCACTAACGCGTATTGTGTTCCCGGTACCATCCATTTCGATACCGACTTGAAGCTGCGCCTGCCACTACCGCGGTCACGGCCGCATTGTTCTGTCGCAGGTGTATGCCCGCGACAGTTGTCGGCTGTGCTATACTCACGGTTCCGTCACCTAAGGAGGCAACAATGGGCGACAAGGGTAAGAAGGATAAAGAGAAGGGGCAGAAGCAGAAGGCCGTGCGTCAGGAGCAAGCCGCGAAGGAGAAACGGGACAAGGAACCGAAGCGGAGGGATTAGGAAAGGGAACACTGACAAACGAGCGGGGAGGTAGCCGGGAGGAGCAGTGAGGATAACGCCCCCTATCTTGCGCACTCAGGCTTGTTGCGGCCCGGCTCGGGCACATCGCGGGAACTCACCGGGGAACAAGACGCTATCTCAATACCGACGTGTTGAAAGGCCCCGTGATCAAGGAGGAGGATAGTTACCGGGAACTGCCCCGCGAGGACCGAGAGGGAGAGTGGACAAGATACTGGACACTACCCTGGGGAACTGACGCTCTTAGGCCGCTGTCCACGCACCCCTGTCCTTCGGCTAAAAGGCGCGGACAGCCCGAACCCGATACTCCATATCCTTCCCTTCCCAGTATTGCCGATTCGTGATGCTCGTAAGAGTGAACTTGTGCCGCCAAGCGCTCCACTCCGAGTCACCGTACTCACTGGAACTCCAATAGGAGTCCCCTGTGAAGTTTCCGAGTCCTAATACCTTCAGATTGACGTACATCAGCTCCAGCTCGTCCCTCGAGGGGAGAAACCAGTCGTTGAACTCGGTGTTTACGATCAGTTCGTCGGTGAGTTTGGCAGCGTAATCACTGCGATTCGCATATGGCTCTTGCTCGCCGAACACCTGGACAATGCGCTGGGTATTGGCTGCACCTGCGCCAATGGCTGTGCTGGTTTGCCCCACGGGAGACGTGACAAGATTGTCGCCGTCCCAGTAGTAGTATCCCCCCCACGGTTGGCCTTCCCACTCCGTCTCTTCAGGCGCAGCTTCGAGATAGGTCCAATCGAAATGATCATCCACATCAACATAGAATACCCATCCGCCGGCAGGCCCGATTCCGCCTAACACCTCCCATTGCGCGTACAGATTTAGGTCTTCTCGTGACATCTCAATAGCATCACCCGGCCGATATTCAACTGCTGTACCATCTTGCTGTGCGTTCCAACCAACAAAACGCAGAGCAACACGATCTTCATTTGAGAATACCATATCACCAGGAGAGAGAATGATGGCGCTCTCGCCGTCGTTATAGTGTTTTGTATCTATGGGTACGTCTCCAGCCGTATGCCCATTGCCATGGTAGACTACGTGGGTCTTTTCTAATGCAGCATTGAATTCTCGGCCAGCATTTGCGATGAAGACCGCATAAACATCATCACGATAGTCGTTATGGTGAAAAGCAACTTGCCGCTCTCCTTGAGGTACGGTCGGTAACTGGTAATTGCCAGTAAAGTCTGTCTGATCGCGCAGCATTGAATCGTTACCATCCGGATTCAGAACAACGACCTGAACTCCCTGGATGTTCCCCGCCAACAAATCCTTCCGCGCCCCGCCACACACGGTTTCCCATTTCCG
>CAZZIE010000145.1:0-564 GCA_964654185.1 uncultured Spirochaetaceae bacterium
TTGAGCAGCCTCGTGTAGTATTGTCCCGATCAGCTGCCGTTCCGTGCTCTCGGGCTTGTGTCGCTTAACCGCATCGTAGATGAATGAGGCAGGCGCTTGGTCGAGACCGAGGGAATGCTTCCAGAAGTCACATAGACCGGGAAACCGATCCATCTGGGGTGACTCGAACAGGTACCTGTACTGCTCGGCAATCTTGAAAACGCGCTGTGGGGGCTTCTCCAGATCAATTCTCAAAGAAGGCTGCTTGCCGTTGGATAGCATCTTCTGAACAAGTTCAACGAGTCCATCGCGGAGCTGCCAGATGTCCTCTTCAATCTCGCTTTCCTGCGGCCAGTTGGTCGGCTTGCCATCGGAGTCGTAGCTGTAGTCGTAGGATGGGCCAAACAAGCGCATCTTCATGAACGGGGTTTTATAGCGGGCGTTGAGACCGACGTTCGCCTGATTGACCAAAATGAAGGCGTCCTTGCGGGGGGATATCCATATCTCTTGGAGTGGCTCGGATCGTCCCTTGCTCGCGCCGAGCAGCCCGGTGAGTTCCAAGCCACCGGCTTCTCCTGGTGCCCT
>CAZZIE010000145.1:574-10013 GCA_964654185.1 uncultured Spirochaetaceae bacterium
CTCACCATTGAGTAGATCGAGAGGTTTTCCAGAAAGATGATGGTTGCGACGATTGCTTGTTCTTCCGTCAGTCCGTCGTACTCATAAAGTGCCGCAAGCCGTTCTTTCAGTTGATACAAGGTGCCGTCCAGATAGAGCCGTCTGATGACCGCGTGGTGGACGAGATTCAACGTGTAATTGCGTATGTCATTTGCGATTGATGTGATCTTGTTGTCAAAAACCTGACGACCAAGATACGACCAAAGGGCCTCGAACCCGAGAGGGTCTCGCGCACCGGTCCGGGTTATCTCTTTGTCGATGGCTGTGAAGTAGTTGTTGGAAGCTAGAAGGTCCGAAATGGTCATGGTGAGTACACACCCCTATAATACCAACATACGAGTGCGCCAGCGCCAGGCGCAACCGGTGTGAACACGGATGCAGAGTCTCGGTCTGCATATACTCCGCATGGCTTCCGGGATTCGCACTACATGGCGTTGCAGCTTCATGGCCAGTATCGTCGCGAGCTTTCTATCGATTGGGATGGCAACTCCAGCGACCTCGGCCACGGGCGTGACGTCTACCAGGTAGCCCCGGGCGAGAAGCTCGGTCCGGGTCAGGGGAAAGGCGATTTCGTTCACAGGCGCTCCTTTCGGGATGGGTGATTGTGCCGCTCGGCACAACGACAAGAGCAAGCACTGTGCCACGTTGGCCCAGACGGCGTAGGTGGAGGCTGTAGACATCGACCCTGGATCTGGATCACTGCGAACGGGCAACTGGAGTTGCGGGGCGGGGTAACGGGAGTTGCGGAGCGGGATCGACGGACAGATTTGTCCCGGGCAGGGCCCTGTGTCGGTCTCACCCCTTCAAGGCTCGCGTCTGACGGAGCGAAAGGTTCCCTTTCGAACCCGGGAAACCGTTGCGTGAAGCCACAGCACCGTTTGGGACGTAACGGTGTTCAGAGCATGACCGTGCCGACTGAAGACGCCACTCCCAACCCGATTCGCGACCATGCGTATCTGTACCACCTCACTGCGCTACGCAACGTGCCGGGGATCCTTTCGCGCGGGTTGTTGCCGCGATCCCAGGCCCAGCCGGCCGTGGGGTCGGGAACAGCACCGCGTTCGTATGGCCGAGTGCGTTTCTGACCGCGTGGTTCCGGTGAAGATGTTCCAGCGTATTCTGGTAGCGAGTGAGGCGTCCAAGAGACTCGTACAGGACTTTCGTGGTAAATTCGCACGTGCAATGAAGGCCCCGTTTCTGATCGAAGTCGCCCCTGAGAGTTTTCGTACGGATGATTGAGTACACGAGCGGCGACATTCTGGAAGCCGATACTCAGGCGCTGGTGAATCCGGTCAACCTGAACGGATACATGGGGAGGGGCCTTGCGTATCAGTTCAAGAAGGCCTTTCCGGAGAACCACGCGGCGTATCGGCGGGCCTGCGAGTCAGGAGATATTCAGATTGGTTGCGTCTTCGTGTACCGGGAGCGCGGGCGGTACATCGTCAACTTCGCCACCAAGGACAACTGGCGGGACAGCTCGACGTACGACTACATCCGCCGTGGCATGGACTCGCTGGTTGCGCGCGTTGACGAGCTCGGGATCGAATCGGTTGCCGTTCCACCGCTGGGATGCGGAAACGGAGGCCTGGCGTGGTCCAGGGTTGAAGAGATCATTGTCGATGCATTCGCTACCGGGCTCGGACAATCGGTCCGGGTGGTACTGTACCAACCAAGCGCAGGCGGGGCCACGGGCGACCAGGGCCCGCCCAGGCTCGGCCTTGCGCATTACCTCCTCATGGAACTGAAGCTGCGCCTCCAACCGTTTGCAGCAACGCGCCTGCAGGCGGCCGCGTATATCCTGGAAGTGATCCAGGGTTCCAACCGCTACTCGTTTACCACCGGGTCTCACGGCCCATTCTCGGCGCGGATCCTGTCGTACAGCCGGGCAATCGCTGCATACCAGCACTACTATCACGCAGACACCCGGGAGGCCGCGCGGAGCGTCTATCAGACGATCGTCAGCAAGACTACCGAGCGAGAGGTCGCACGGGCCCTGCCGGTATTGGAGTATGCAGCGTCATTCGTGAATGCGTATAGCGACCCAGCCGATCTCCAGGTGGCAGTCACGGTTGTTCAACTGGTCCACGGTGAGCCCGGCCTCTCGGCACCGGATATCGTGGAGGGTTGTCGTCGAATGGCGCCGGCCGGCTGGTCCTCTCCAAAGGTCGAGGCGGTCATTGCCCAGTTGACTGAGCATGGCTTGCTTACGAAGACCTTGCTCGGCTACGAGGTCAATCGTCATGCTGTGGAAACAATGTCCATGCGTGAGTAGCTGGGAGTAACAGCGCCGACATTCTGGCGCGAGTTGCAGGCTCAGACAAGTACGTTCTGATTGAGAACCAGCTCGAGAAAACGAACCACGACCACCTGGGCAAGTGCATAACATACGCTGCGGTTCTGGACGCGGCGACGATCGATTGGCTCGTGGAAAAGACCGTACTCTTCCGCAAGGTGTTTGGCCCGACAGTGAAGAAACTCAAGGCGAACCCCGGTGGCCAGGGCGAGTAAGGAGTTGCACATCCCGACAGAAGCCATTCTCCGCATCATCCTTCTGAGCTATGGTGCTCTTGCCAGAGCGAAACCATCTCTTCGGTGCTGAGCACGCAGCCATTTCCGTCGCGATCGCCATAGACCCGTCGAAGACTGGCGAAGTATGCTTCCATGTCGAAACCTGTTTCCGGCTCCTGAGATGGCCCCTTGCTGCGGCCGTCGGCATCGTCACTCATGTCTTCCTCCTTCCTGTTCAATCGACGTCGATCCGGATCGGCGGGCCGGCGGGAACTCGTGGCCGTGGAAGACGGTGCGTTTGCTGATCGCCCACTTTGGCCCCGAATTGTAGTGCACTCATGAGTCCTTTCTCCTCCAGTAGAGCAGTAGAGGGGTCATCTGTGTTGACACAGTGGGTTGACCGTCATGGACCTGCCGGTATAATCGGTATTGATTCATACCGATATTGGGTGTGGATTCTGAAAAGGTGGTGAACGACTCTGATTACCTCACTGTCATCTCCTGCCACCGGGAAGGAATGGGGTAGCGATTATGAAACAGTTCTGTCCTCACTGCGGTGACGTACGGGATGTACGCCTGGAAACGGAGGAGGAGACGTATCCGTTTCGGGGTGAGAGCATCACCGTGTCCAGCCGTTCGTTCAGGTGCAGTGTCTGTGATGGGGATTTTTCGACTGCAGAACAGGCGGATCACACGCTTCAGGCGGTGCGGGAGGAGTATCGTCGACTCCACAACCTTGTCACTCCGGAAGAGATCGTTTCGATTCGTAAACAGTACGGTGCAGGACAGAAACCCTTCGGGCGAATCCTCGGTCTCGGAGAAGCGACCATCAACAGCTACGAGCAAGGGGAGGTACCCACCACGGCGAACTCGAATTTGATTCGCCAGGCAGCCGATCCTGGTGTATTTGCCCGCATGTATGGCGAGCGCCGCGATCAGATCGGACCGACTCAGCAGAAGCGGATCGACGCTGCACTGGCGCAGCGACCGTCTTACGTCATTAGCTTCTCAGGGAGCATCTCGGTTCATGAGGAACCTGATGAGTATACCGGCTTTCGCCCGCAGGACCGCAGGCGATTGGAAGCGCTGTTCCGGGCCATTTTGGCGCGACTTGGCGGTCCGGTCTACAAAACGAAACTCTTGAAGCTGGCGTTCCTCGCCGATCACGAGCACTTTCGTGCAAACACCGTCTCCATTACCGGGTGGCCCTATGCGCGGCTCGACCATGGTCCTGTGCCGCAGGACTACAAGGAGCTTCTCGTTGCGGCCGAGGAGGATGGCTTCATCGTCTCTCAGGATCATGATGACGGGACGACCACCTTCTCGTCGGGAGACGGCATGGCCGCGGGAGGCGAGCAATCGATGTTCTCAGAAGATGAGACCGCCTCTATCGACCGAGTGTGTGACCGGTGGGGACCTCTCGGCGCCACGGAACTGTGCCGGTACACCCACACACTTGCCGCCTGGCAGAATACCTCGCATGCTGAAGAGATCTCGTATGTCCACGCTGTTGAGGATTATGCGCAAGGCGGCGACAACCAAGGTGCAACTCCCCCGAAATCGTAGCCACCTGATAGCCTCGAAGGACACAAAGGAAGATGCTTGTATGGGGACGGCGAACGCCGTATGCGAAGGAGTTCAAGGCCGAGTAGGTAGCACAGCTCATCGACCGTGGGTACAGCCTGCGCTATCACGCGACAGCAATCCTGACTCCTGCCATGCGCAATGACATCTATCTTCTTAGTCGACGTCGATCCGGATCGGCGGGCCGGCGGGGACGTTGGTGGGATCCTCCATGCGGGAGTAGCCGTTGAACCAGGCGCGGGTGCAGCGCGCCTTGAAGTGGATGTCGGTCACGGGGAAGCCGGAGGCGTCCCCAATGACGGCGTCGATTCCACACTGGGGGCAGAGCTCGGTCGTGCCTTTAGGGTTGCGCAGATCGGTCCAGTGCTCGGTGGCGAGCTCAGCGGGGGGAAACTCGTGGCCGCAGTACATGCAGACGCAGACCGTGCTCGCGCGGATCTCAGTGGCATGGAAGATGGTGTGTTTGTGGGCGCGCTCGACGTCGGCGTCTGAGAAGCGCCGCCTTGCCTCTTCCAGATACGGTTCCATGGGGGAGGCGGTTGGCTCATGTTGCATGGTGCGGAATGTATCACGGGAGGCGGGACAGAATGTGTCGCGGGCGGGTGCGTGGGGAGTGGAGCAACGGACGGCTGCGGGCTGTGGAGCCAGTATGCGTGGCGCCGGCTGATTTCCGGCGCCGCGGGCGACCGCTTCAGTCCCTCGTCAGGCGCAGTTCATCCTCGACTGCTCGTTCTACGAACCTGTTAATCGAGACGTTCAACCGTTTCGCTGTAACTGCCACTTCGCGGTGCAACTCCGGCGGCAGGCGTAGGTTGAAGCGGCCGGAGTAGGGCTTCTCCGGATGCACACCTACCTCTTCGCACCATGCAATATCGTCATCCACCGACTCCTTGAACGCTTGTTCCAGCTCATCAACCGTCTTGCCCTGGAACGTAATGACGTCGCGGGTGTTGATAATCTCACCGTGGAATATCCTCGCTTCCGCGTCAAACTCCACGGCGCCAATGTATCCTTTGTAGTTCATCATGGCTCAATCCCTGCGTTCTGATAGTACCAGTGGCTGATATCATACTTCGAGTCAATGTATCACGGGAGAAGTTCTCTCGGCGTGTGGCGTTCTGCCCGACGACCTCCGCCACGGGCGTGGTCCGTACCTGAACCAGGCGGCGTGGTTTGCCGGTGGCGGGCGGGGGCCGGCTCGTGAACGACCCCTGACTTTTGTCTGTCGCACCAACTGCGACCGTGAGCCGAGCGAAACCCGTAACAGGCCGTCGATTTCGGCGAAGTGGGGGTCGAAGGATGCGCTTGACGTCCTTGGTGCAACTCGCGCTCATTCAGGCGAATCGCGACGTAGTCTTCGCAGACGCCCACTTGGTTCAGTGTCCATTGAGGGGAGGGAGAAGAACCTGTAGACTAAGGGCTGTAATGATTACGCAAGCTGACATAGCAAACATGTCTCGTGAAGAAAAACTGCGGGCCCTGGAGGCTCTCTGGGAGGAGATCTCAAAAGAGCAGCCTGCTCCTGACTCCTTGGCATGGCACGAGAGTGCACTTGAAGAGACGCGGTCGCGGTTTGTTGCTGGTAGCGAGGATAGTGTCGACTGGGAAGAGGCTAAGCGGCGACTACGGCGAGATGACCCATGAAGCTTAAGATCCTTGAGACAGCCATCGAGGATCTCTAGCGAGGCAGGCAGTTTTGCGCACGCCACGGAAAGAGTGTCGGGGAGTACTTCATGGACTCGATCTTCTCCGACATCGACTCGCTGCTGCTTTACGCCGGTATTCACCAAAAAGTATTCGGGTATCATCGGCTGCTGGCGAAGCGATTTCCCTATGCCGTGTACTATTTGGTTGAGGATGAAGTAGTCATCGTTTACCGCATCCTTGATCTCCGCCGGAATCCCGTGGCCCTACGTGACAGCCTACCTTCTTGAACGATTCAGCACTTCCCGCCACGCTTCGGGAGGACGCCTCACTCCCCGTCCGTGCCGTCCTCTTCCTCAAACTGTTTCAGCAGATCAATGAGCACATCTTCGGTTATCACCCAGTTTTCCTGCCCGGCGCCCTCACCGTAGTCCCGTTCAACGGCCGCGAGAAACGCCTCCACGTCGAAGCCCCACTCCTGCTCCCGCGATGGCCCCCGGCTGCGGCCGTCGGCAAGGGTCTGCGGATCCTCGCAGTCGGTGCTCTCCCAGTGCTCGAAGCGAAGGCGGTCACGCCCGTGCTCCCCCGGTAGGACCTCCCCGAACAGGTATGAGGTCTGGCCGAAGGCCGCAGCGAGTCGGCGCAGGTCGTCGGAGCGAATGTTCGCGATCACGACGCGGAGTTGGCTCATGTTTCATGGTGCGAAATGTATCACGGCATCGTTCATCACGCGGAGGAGTTACTCCGCGAAATGCACGGTGTGGGGGAAGATCATTGACAGTCACGTCTTGCGCTCTACCCGGTCCAGATATGTCCGCATTCTCCCTATACGATCTGGCTCCACTGTACGTCCGGCGGGACGGCATTTTTCAGCGTCTCGGCCGACCTTGTGCAGCCCGCGCTCCATGAGGTCTATCGCGGATTCCATGCGCTGGATGATTGGCAGGTGAGGCCGTCTTCGAATCAGGCCCGCGAGTCGCTCGACGTGCTCGTGATCCTTGTATGGATTTCCAAGGTCGGTTTCCATATCCAATTCTAAATACCCGGCGACCGACTGTACCAGCAGTTTCCACATGCACTGTGTACAGGCAACCCATACCAGGTCTTCCCAGAGCCGGTCGAAGGGAAAGCTCCCCGGGTCGCTCCGCAGTGCGGAGAGAATGGCCTCTGCTGGAACCTGGTGGTCCGTCATCTGTTTGGGGCCATCCTGAGTACTCATTGGGTGGTTCGTTCCTGGAAGAACGGCGCACAACTCCTCAGGGGTGTAGGTGGAGAGTAGCGTTTCGGCACCATCCTCAAAGGAAAGGGGGACACTCAGCGCCTCCGCCAGATCAACGGCGGACAAGGCCAGCTCGACGCGGTTATTGCGACACCAGGTTGAGAGTTCCGGAGTGTACTTGCGGCTGCCCAGGAAGCCGAGGACTCTAACGGCATCTCCTGCCACTTCCAGCGCGCCGCCCAGGTTATCCGGCTTGTCGTCCACGAAGACTGCGATCTGCGCCCTGCGGTCTGCGACTTCCTGGCGGACGACTTCCCCTTTGGTGCTTCCGGCCGATGAGCGTATCGCCGTGCGCTCTTCCAGGTTGACCGACGTGAGCATCGACATGATGTCTTTTTCGCTGTGTCGGGATACCGCCACGGTATCCCACCCTTGCTCCATCGCTGAGCTAACCAATTCGGGCATGACAGGTACCGCTCGGCCGGTTTCGTGATGGATGAGGGTGCCTGACACATCGATGAACAGAATCTTCCGCACTGCAGACCTCCTATCTTGAGCCGGATCCCCGAGGGATGGGGCTCGTCAGTCTTTCTTCCCGTCCATGGTACGGGGTCGCATCCCGCGGACCGCACCGTACGCGGAGAGCGCGACACCGACACCCTATCACCGCTACAGCTCGAGATCGATGATTTCCGCCGACCCGGAGAACATCTGCAACCCTGTCGCCTTGAACCCGAGGCTGTCAACGACATCCTTCGGCACTTCGAAGACCGTGGAGAAGCTCTTCGGCACGTTGGGATTGAAGGAGTCCAGAGCCAGCGGATCGGCGACCCAGGATGCATCCTCGTGCTCGCCGTACTCGTTGCCGTTGTCGTCTACCAGGACGAAGTTGCCCAGGGTCGAGATCTCCTTGTTGGAGGTGTTCACGACTTCGCCGGCAATCCGGACCAGGATAGTGCGTTCGGATCCGGGCGTGAGGGTGTCCAGTTCCCCCTCGACCGACTGCGTCGTTTCCGCCTCGGTAAGGGTCCACTCGACATCCCCGACGGTGACCGTTTCTCCCACGGCGGGTGCAGGCGGTTCCGTATTGTCGGCGCCGGCCTGCGCCGAGGAGGACCCAGCGGCGGGGCCTTCGGCATCGTCCCCATTTCCGCTGCCTCCGGCAATGACGGCGCCGACCACGACAACGGCGGCGACCCAGACCCAGAAGCGGCGGTACAGTGGTTTCTTCTTCTTTTCACTCATGGTGAACCTCCCTGTGGTGTGTTTTCTAAAGGAAGTGTGGCGGGGGGTGGAGGACAACGCGTGTCCCGGGGTGGGACGGAGGACGACTTCTTTCCGGCGTGACACGATCTTTCCCGTGTGAGACGGCATTCTCACAACCGGGAGAAACGACATGCTCCATGAAATTCAGCTGCACGAAATCCCCGGGAGTCTCTTGCTTCGGTCGGCACCGGCAGTGGATGAGTCAGCCGAAGAGGACAACACAGCTTGCGCTGGTAGCGGAGATCGAGAGTGAACCGGACTTCGGGACGCTCGGACTTGAAGCAGGCGACACACTGGAAGGTCCCAATGGAGCTCGCGCGGAGGTTGGTACAGGACGGGGCGGCACAATGGTGGAGATGATAGATCCGCCGGCCGGAGGTCTGTTCTCACTGGTCTACGCCACGAAACGCATTCTGGGAGTACATGTCGATGGCTACGCCGAAGCTCTTCGGCTCTGGAAACACCAGGGGAAACCTCTGCGGGACTAGAGATTCGTCGGGTTATCGCGCGACCGGCAAAGCGGCGGTCCCTCGGCGTCTTAACCGCTCTCCGCCTCGCTCACCTCGAACACCGGCCTCGCGCAGTCGGCGTAGAGGTCGATCATCCGGTCCTGCAGGCGCGTGCGCGGTCCTGCCGCTCGCGCCGACTCGTCCAGCAGGAGCAGCGTCTCTCCGAGCTCCTCGACGGGTGCGTTCTCGCGGTACTGTCGGGCGAGCGCTGCCAGGACCTGGAGCATCTGCCGTGCTTCCTTTCGCGGCTTCGCAGGCGCAATGAGGCTGTCGAGCCGGTCGGCTTCGTTCCGGGGCAGCGGCAGGTCCCGGGACGCGGCCGGATCCTCGGACACGGGGCCGGACCCCTCCGCATGAGTTGGCGCCGCGAAGTCCTCCGCGCTCAGCCCACGTCCCCACGCCGTAACGACGTAGCGCAGTGCCTGCCGCAACGCATCGCTGTCCCAGGCTCCTGCATCGATCTCATGCTCCTGCTCGTGCTCCTGCAGTTTCCGGTCTCCCTTGCGCCCCAGGCGTCGCGCCCGGACCGCGCGGACCAGGTCGGCGGTGGCCTGGCCGGAGCGTTCGGCAAGCTGTGCGGATACGCGCAAAATGACGGCAAGCACCTGGAACAGGCCCACGATCGCCATGGCCAGGAGCTTCACCAATCCGGCGATCAGCGCGAAGAGCA
>CAZZIE010000146.1:0-7949 GCA_964654185.1 uncultured Spirochaetaceae bacterium
GCGCAATCCGGCTTCGAGCATCGGCAAGGCGCCGAGCAGGAAGCGCGCGGCCCGCACCGATTCGGTCCGACCCGAAAGCATACACGGCGCGGGCGTACTCCAGGACGGCCTCGCGACGCGCCTCACCCTGCACCGGCTGCCTGGCCGCCGCCTCCATGGCCTCCTCAGCACGTCGAACGGCGCGGGCCGGCTTCCCGCTCTCCCGCTCGATTCGCGCTCTGAGGACGCGCGCTTCCACCTCCGGGACCGCTCCGGTCGGCGCCGCGCCGTCCGACGGCGCGCCGACAGCTGTGGTTCCGAGCCGCAGGGCCGCGTCGACATGTCCCAGAGCTGCATCCCGGTCCCGGTAGAACTTCCAGTCGATCCAGGCAAGGGTCGTGAGGGAGCGTTGCAGAACCTCGGCACGCGGAGCGTTCCGGTCCTCGCCGTCGGCTCGGGCTTCACGGCGCGTCGCGGACTCATCCCCGCCGGCCGCGACCAGATGGCGCAGAATGGCACGCGCCTCCTCCGCATCGTACCGCGCAAGGGCGGCCTCCACGTCCTCGAAGGTGCCGGGCGGAACGCCGCCAGTCACCCCGGAAGTCGCGCACCCCACGAAGCTGAACACCACGAACGTCGTCGCGAGCAGAACAAATGGCCGCATAACATGACACCCCTGGTCGGCAACCGCCGAAGGCCGAGTCGACTCCGGTCAGGGGCTCGTTCGGTGGCTGCCGCATGCGCAGACCCTATGCACCGCCGATGGCCCAGAGCGTCCTCGTGTGATTGGGATTTCCGGTGCATTAGACCGTCTTATGCGCGGCGGTGTCAATCGCACTATCGGAGGCGGGGGCGGAGGCGGGACCGGGGCGCGCAGCCGCAGATGCAGCGCGGCGTGTCGGCGTTCGGCCGCGGCCGGCAACGCCACCCCGTGTGGCGCTCCGACCTGTGGCGCCTCGACCTGTGTCGCGCGGAGCCTTTCTGGTATAGTGGCGGCAATGGCAAAGACAACGGACGACAAGAAGATCATCTACACCATGCACCGCGTGACCAAGGTGCGTGGCTCCAAGACCATCCTGAAGGACGTAAGCATCTCCTACTTCTATGGGGCCAAGATCGGCGTGATCGGCCTCAACGGCTCGGGAAAGTCGACGCTCATGCGCATCCTGGCCTTCGAGGACAACGACTTCGACGGAGAGGTTTCAGTCTCGCCGGGATACACCGTGGGCCACCTCCATCAGGAGCCGCAGCTCACCCCGGGAAAGACGGTGAGGGAAACCGTTGCCGAAGGGGTGAAGGAGATCACCGACCTCCTCGAAGAGTTCGACAAGGTCAGTGAGGCCTACGGCGATCCCGACGCCGACTACGAGGCGCTGGGAGAGAAGCAGGCGGAGCTCCAGGAGAAGATCGATGCTCTGGGCGGCTGGGATCTGGATGCGCGGCTGGACATGGCTATGGAGGCGCTGCGCTGTCCTCCCGGCGACACCAGTGTGGACGTCATCTCAGGGGGTGAGCGCCGGCGCGTCGCCCTGGTGCGGCTGTTGCTGCAGCAACCGGACATCCTGCTGCTCGACGAGCCGACGAACCACCTGGACGCGGAGTCCGTTGCCTGGCTCGAGAACCACCTCCGTAACTATGCGGGCACCGTCATTGCCGTCACCCACGACCGCTACTTTCTGGACAATATTGCCGGGTGGATCCTGGAGCTCGACCGCGGCGAGGGCATCCCCTGGAAGGGGAACTACTCCTCCTGGCTGGAGCAGAAGCGGCAGCGTCTGGCCCAGGAGGAGAAGGGCGAGAGCAAACGCCAGAAGACGCTGCAGCGGGAGCTCGAATGGATCCAGATGACGCCGAAGGGGCGTCACGCCAAGAGCAAAGAGCACATCAAGCGCTACAACGAGCTCCTCTCCCAGGGAACGCAGCAGCGCGAGAAGGCCGCGGACCTCACCATTCCGCCGGGACCTCGCCTGGGAGACCTGGTCGTCGAGGCGCAGGGACTGACCAAGGCGTACGACGAGAAGCTCCTCTACAAGGACCTGGACTTCCAGGTTCCCCCGGGGGCCATTGTCGGCATTGTCGGCCCCAACGGCGCCGGAAAGACGACGCTCTTCCGGCTCATTGCCGGGCAGGAGGAGCCGAGCGACGGCAGCATCCGCGTTGGCGACACCGTGCACATTGCCTGGGCCGACCAGATGCGGGAGAACCTGGACGGAGAGAAGACCGTCTGGCAACAGCTATCCGGTGGCCACGACATCATTCGCCTGGGCGGTGCCGAGGGCGGCGGCCGGGAGGTGAACTCCCGCGCCTTCTGCAACTGGTTCAACTTCAATGGACCGGATCAGCAGAAACTGGTGAAGGATCTCTCCGGAGGCGAGCGAAACCGCATCAACCTGGCCATGATGATCCTCGAAGGCGGGAACCTCCTCCTCATGGACGAGCCCACCAACGACCTCGACGTGAACACCCTCCGCTCACTTGAAGATGCCATCGACAGCTTCGCCGGCTCGGTCATGGTCATCAGCCACGACCGCTGGTTCCTGGACCGCGTCTGCACGCACCTCATTGCCTTCGAGGATGACGGCGCCTTCTGGTACGACGGCAACTGGAGCGAGTACGAGCACCACCGCCGCGAGAAGTACGGGGCAAAGGCGGATCGCCCCCACCGGTACGTGCATCGGAGCTTGACCCGATAGGAGCCCGGGCGGTGGATCAACGGAGCCTGCGGATTCAAGGTGCCGACGCGGCGGAACTCCCACGCGTCGCGAAACTGGTACTACGCGTCTTCGACGAGTTCGTTGCTCCTGGCTACAGTGCGGAAGGCGTGCGAAACTTCCGTGCCTATGCTGCGGCCGAAGCCATTACCGCCCGGGCGGCCACGGGCAACCTCCTGTTCACCGCGGCAACCACCGGCGACAAGCTGGTCGGCATGATCGAGATCCGCAACCTCAACCACATCTCACTACTCTTCGTCGATCCGGCCTTTCACCGTCGGGGCGTGGCGCGAAGGCTTCTGGACCGGGCCCTCCGGGAGTGTCTGGGCCGGAACCCCGCCTTCGCGGGTTTCACCGTCCACGCCTCCCCCTACTCCGTTCCCATCTACGGTCAGCTTGGCTTTGAGGCCGAGGGGCCGGAGGTGGAGCAAGACGGCATCATCTACACACCCATGCGGCAGCACCTGTGAGCTGTCCCGAAGCGGAGAGAGGCCACGTCGGGCACCAGCCCGCCGCAATTCCGGGCGACATGTCTTAGATCAGACTCAACCCGATCCGCTTCCGCTCGGTGTCGACCTCGACGACCGTAACGGTGAGTTGCTGGTTCACGCGGACCACTTCCCGCGGGTCGGAGACGAAGCGGTCGGCGAGCTTGCTCACGTGAATCAGTCCGTCCCGGTGGACGCCAATGTCCACAAAGGCGCCGAAGTTGGTCACGTTGGTCACGATCCCGGGCAGCTTCATGCCCGGCCGGAGGTCACCGATCTCGTGAACCTCCTCACTGAAGGCGAACTCCTCGAAGGCGGGGCGCGGGTCGCGACCGGGATGCCGGAGCTCATCCAGAATGTCCTGCAGAGTTTCGAGAGCAGTGTCGGCACTCATGTACCTCTTTGGGTCGATGCTCACGATCACCGCCTCGTTGCCGACAAGCTCGCCGACCTTCACGCCGCTGTCCAGCGCCATGGTCTCCACCAGGGGATAGCGCTCGGGGTGCACGCCGGAACCGTCCAGAGGGTGCTCACCTCCGCGGACGCGGAGAAAGCCGGCGGCCTGCTCAAAGGTCTTCTCGCCGAGCCCCTTCACCTGTTGCAGCTCCGCCCGGGAGGTGAAGCCGCCGCGGGCGGCGCGGTGTGCCACAATGGCCTTCGCAATCTTCGGGGTGATCCCCGAGACGTATCGGAGCAGGTGGGCACTTGCGGTGTTGAGCTCCACGCCGACGGCGTTCACGCAGGAGACCACCGTGTCGGTGAGGCGCGACTCCAGGAGCTTCTGGTCGACATCGTGCTGGTACTGGCCGACGCCGATCGACTTCGGGTCGATTTTCACCAGCTCCGAGAGGGGATCCATGAGGCGCCGGCCGATCGAGACGGCTCCCCGGACGGTGACGTCCTGGTTCGGGAACTCCTCCCGGGCAACCGTAGATGCCGAGTACACCGAGGCCCCCGCCTCGTTCACGGAGATGACGGAAATCCCCGGGGGCGCAGCCACCTCCTGGAGAAAGGACGTCGCCTCCCGGCCGCCGGTGCCGTTGCCCACGGCAATGACCTCGATCCCGTGCTCCCGCACCAGGCTCCGGACGCGATCGGCCGCCTGCTCCCGCTTGTTCTGCGGCTCCAGGGGGTATATGGCCTCGTGGTGCAGAAGCTCACCCCGGGCATCCAGGCAGACAACCTTGCACCCGGTACGGAAGCCCGGATCGACCGCAAGGACCGGGCGGGATCCCAGGGGCGCCGCCAGAAGGAGCTCCCGGATGTTCCCGGCAAAGACGGCGGCAGCGGTCTCATCGGCCGCCTGCTTCAGGCGGCCCTTGGCCTCATTCTCGAGGGACGGAGCAAGGAGGCGCTTCCAGGAGTCCTCCCGGGCCGGCTGCAACTGCTCCGCCTGTGCGCGGCTGGCGGTTGAGCCCCTACCCGGTCCGGCGTAGCGCCGTTCCAGGAGGTGGAGTGCGCGCTCTTCCGGCGGCAGGACGTGGACCGTGAGCACCCCTTCCCGCTCGCCCCGGAACATGGCGAGCACCCGGTGGGAGGGTGCCCGGGCTGCGTCCTCACTCCAGTCGAAGTAGTCGCGATAGACCTGCTCGTGGCCGCCGCCGTCGCGGCCGGCGGCAGCTCCGTCCCCGCCGACGCTCGCGACGGTGGTCCCGCGCTTCTTCGGCGCCCGGCGGGAGGTGAGCTGCGCCTTCGCGGCAAAGAGCTCACGCAGCTCGGCACGAAGGGCGGGGTCCTCGCTGATCCATTCGGCAATAATGTCCCGCGCCCCGGCGAGTGCGGCGTCGATGTCGGGGACTGGACCGTTGACATCGACATAATGCAGGGCTTCCTTGGCGGGGTCGATGCGTTCGCCCTCCAGGATCAGCCGGGCCAACGGTTCGAGGCCGCGCTCCCGGGCCTGGGAGGCGCGGGTCTTCCGCTTCGGGCGGTACGGGAGGTAGATGTCCTCGAGGGTCGCTCTGGTGCGCGCGTCGGCGAGACGCTGTTCGAGCTCGGGGGTGAGGAGGTCGCGCTCCCGGAGCGAGTCGAGGATGGCGGCGCGGCGGGTGTCGACCTGGACGAGCTCCTGCATGCGGTCACGGAGGCGGACCAGAGTCTCCTCATCCATGTTGCCGGTGCGCTCCTTGCGGTACCGGGCAATGAAGGGCACCCCGGCGCCCTCCTCGAAGAGGGCCGCCGCCCCGGCAACGTGTCTGGACTCGAGGGCGAGCTCATTCGCGCAGATGGAAACGTGTGTGCTGGCCATGGTGGGCGCCATTGTACCGCAGGCGCAGGTTCGCGCAAGGCGGCCACACACAAAGAGGCCCTGCCGCCCGGCGCGAAGCCGGACGACAGGGCCAAATAACGTAGCAGGGCCGCCGAGCTACGCACCGCCGCGGTGGCCCTGTTTTCTGCTGTTACTGAAAGTTCAGGTCGCCGATACTGATGTTCTCACCAGTGGTGTCCTGCTCTGAGTCAACGGTGACGTCCTGCAGAGCCGGTGCCACGGAAACATAGTCCAGCTGACCGTCGTCGTTGTCATCCGGGCCGTACTGTGCAACATAGATGTCATAGTCACCCGCAGCCAGATAGGCCAGCGTGTAGGATTCGCTGCCGTCGCTGTCGTCATCCGTGAGCGTGTCACTGGTTACGGCACCGGTGAAGCGCACGCCGTCGGAGTCGGCAGTAGCCTCGGAGTCGGAGTACGTACCGTCCTCGTAAGCGAGCACGGTGTATCGATCAGCGGAAATCCCTGAAACCGTGCCGCTTATGTTGCTCGCCTGATTGTCGACGACCAGCCGCAGGACCGGCTTGAGAATGTACGTGTCTCCCGCCTCAACCAGCGCCTTTCGGACGTCGAAGTCCGCGGTGAGCTCGACGGTGCCGTTTTCAGGAACCGTGAATGCCTCACCCGATTCGGCCTTGTATCCGGTCTGCGCGGCACTCGGGACGAAGAGAGCCTCTGTGGATGCGCCTTCATTGAACTCGACGTAGCTGCCGGGATTGTCGGGAGGTCCCTGGCCCTGATCGGGAGCCTCCAGGATAAAGCGGATCTGTTCGTAGGTCCCCGCATCCAGATTGAGTGTACCGAGAAGGGCGCTCTCCCCGCCGGTCAGCTCGAGGAGATTGTACGGGTTGTCGGAGTTCTCGGGGTCGTACCCGGTCATCTCCACCCACTCGCCGTTGCGCTGGTACTCGATGGATGCAATGTTGATGTACACGCCTGTTACGCTGCTGTCGTCAATCGGCGCATCGGTCAGACTCAGCTTGATGGTGCCCGTACCACCACCGAAGACGTTGCAGCCGGCCAACAGCACTGCAAATGCGGCAACTGTTGCCGTGATGATTCCAAAACGTCTGATGTGTGTCCTCATGGTGAAGAACCTCCCTGCCGTTGTGTGCCGTCATATACCCCTGGCGGCGGGAGGCGGTTGCAGGTGGAGAATGTTGCATGGGGACTGAAAAGTGCACGAAGCGAGATGGCGACGGCCGCACACAAAAAGGGGCCGCGATCATGACGACCGCGGCCCCGAAGAAGCGTAAGTGTGTACTGTGTGACTTCGCCGTGAAGGCTTACTGCATCTCGAGGCGAGCAGAGGCCATCTGGATCAGAGCGAAGTACTCGGGGAAGTCGGATGCCGTTGCGCCGGTGGTGGCGTCAGCCAGGCTCCAGAAGTTGTCATCCGGATTGCGGCTCATCTCGTCGAGGCTGTAGCCGACACCGTACTGCTCTGCGGCGCTCTCGATCTCGTCGATGTTGCCCTGCCAGCCAAGACCGAAGTTCCAGTATTCGGAGTTGCTCTTGGTGAGGCCGCCGTAGGGGCTCTCGGTGATGGTCTGCGGCTCGCCGCCCCACTCGGTGTAGATGGCGAAGGCACCGTCGGTGATGCTGTTGAACCACTGAGACATGGTCGCCTCGTTACGGATGATGGACATCTCGAGGTTGTCCTGGTTCACGTCGGTGGCGGGGTTGCCGGAATCGTCGGCGGGGACGTAGACCAGCGAGGTCCCGACGGTGTTGCCCACATAGGTGGTGCCGTTGTAGGCGACCCAGCGAGCCACGTAGTTGGCCTCGCCACGGACCTGATAGGTCGCGGTGTTCTCCTCGGTCCACTCGTCGGCCTCAATGTCCACGCTGGCGAGAGTGTGAGGCATGAAGGCCTCATCAAGAGTGACATCCATGTTGCCTTCGCCGTCGGTTGTGACGACTGCCTGGCCGACGTAGCCACCGTGAACGTAGTCGTACGCCTCTACTTCCTGGTTGGGGGCGTATCCGGTGGGGGCGGCCACCTCTTCGTTGCCACAGCCGACAAGGGCGCCCATTGCGAGCGCTGCAATGAGTATAAAGAGAAATGAAGTTCGCATTGCGTATTACTCCTTTGATGTATCTCGCCGGTTGAGGTTCCAACCGGCATGTTGAGTGCAATGCTACAATACCATCGCTGTCATGTAAAGAGTTATCGATAACTCATATTACGATTCCGGGGAACGCCGGGCCGCCCGGCGCGGGGCGCGGGGCGCCCACAGAGGCGTGGGAGCCCATCCGGGGTTCGGCACCCGCTTCCGCACGGGCGCCCGCCGCGGCAAAGTTGCGCAACCGGTGGGTGAGATCGGCCGCGGGGGCGGGCCGTCGGCATCGACCCTTAATCCGGCTCCTCTGGATCAGTACCTTCAAACCTAGGAGGCACCAATGGCTGACACGATTACCGCAGAGGAACTGAAGGAGAAGATGGATCGGGGCGATGATTTCCGCCTCGTGCCAGTCGGCATCATCGAATCCGTGCCGCGT
>CAZZIE010000146.1:7959-9822 GCA_964654185.1 uncultured Spirochaetaceae bacterium
GCGTCATGGCAAGAAAGATCACCGCGGAGGAGCTGAAGGCCCGAATCGACCGGGGAGACGAGTTCCACCTCGTGGAGACGCTTCTGCCGCAGGAGTACGAGAAGTGGCACCTGCCCGGGGCGATCAATATTCACTTCAACAAGATCGGCAAGCGCGCCCGGGAGGAGTTCAACCAGGACGACGAGATCATTGTCTATTGTCACGATGAGGGCTGCAACGCCAGCCCCCTCGCGGCCAGGAAGCTGGAGAAGCTGGGCTACAAGAACGTGCGCGAGTTTTCCGGCGGCAAGAAGGCGTGGCAGGAAGCGGGGTATCCGACAGAGCAGTAGGTAGGGCGCCCGTGGGCGCGGGGACGCGGTGGGCGCGGGGGACATGTGCGCCGGGGACGGAGCTCCGCGCATGCCAACAGCCACCCCTCCGCGGGCGGTCGTCCGCCGGGGACGCCCGCCCGGGCACGCCGGCCCGGCGCGTCCCCTACCCCGGCACACCCGCCCGACGATTCTGCCTGGCCCAGTAGAGGCGATACCGCAGCGAGGTGTGCCGGGGTAGGTCGCGAATGGCGGGGTCGGCGAGCACCTCGTCCTCCAGGGCGCGGGCGCGGTCGAAGGCGTCCCTGGTAATGCTGAAGCGGTGCTCTGCCGACGCGCCGTCAACCGGGGCATCCGCCGCCCGCCGGAGCAACTCCGCCTCCAGCTCGGCCCGGGGTGAATCGAGCCGCGCCAGAGCGGCGGGCAGATCCCGGAGCATTCGCCGGTGCAGGCACTCATGCCGCCACCAGAGGCTGCGTTCTTCGAAGCGCTCGGCCGGTGTGGGACCGATGTCCGGAAGCACTTCACCGTCGAGCCAGATCGGCTTGAACACGCTCGTACATGGCGCCGAGGTGCCCGTGGCCCAGCAGGTCGGCCCGGCGGGTGTGATCCGCACCACCAGAGACGCCGTGGACTGCGCGCCGTGCCGGGTGAGGCCGTTCGCCGCGTGGGCGCAGACCCGGGTCATCCGGAGGTGGCGGTCGGGGCGGTAGGAGCGCCTGCCCGCACCGGGCCGGTCTTCGTCGCCGTGGTCCCGGAGCGCCGCGAAGGCGTCGGCAAGGGTGAAGCCGCCGGCAGCAGCAGGATCGCCCGCGGCAGTGTCCCTGCGCGCGCCGCGGCTCCGCTGGATGTGCGCTTCCGAGGTGCTTCGACGCACGCGGCACCCGGTCATGACGCGATAGAGAGGATCGCCGTAGGCATCTGCAAAGCTGAAGGTGTCGCGGTCCGTTGACGACCCCTTCTCCCGGGCGAACGAGGCGACGTCCGGGTGGGCGTGGTCGTACTCGGCTCCAATGGTGAGACCGTTGCTGATGGCGTACCGCTCCCGGATGCGCCTGGCCGCCCAGAGGTGACCGGCGGTCTCGAGCACCCAGGCGTCCCGGGCGTCTGCAATCAGGAAGCTGTTGTGGTAGGCGAAGCTCTTATCGCGGTACCCCGCCGGTCCACCCTGCCCGTATTCGGCCAGAAGCTCGACGAGCGTGTCGAGGGCCGCTTCGGCGGAATCACACCGTTCGAGGGCGAGGCGGAGCATGTCCATGCCGAGGAGACGCTTCTCCAGGGGCTTGGGCATGCGGGTGAAGACCGCTTCATTGCCGATGACGACGCCGGCATCATTGACCCCCATCTCTGCGCCCCACATCCAGACCGGCCGACTCAGGAGCACCCCGCGGGTTCGCGGGACCTGCGGAAGGCGCAGGTAGGTGCACGACACCATCGATCCCGGCGCGTGCTCCGCCGGCGGATGGTACTCCAGTGCCTGCGGCTCGTTCGCTTCCCGGTCGCTGTTCTTGGCAAAGATGACGGATCCGTCCGCCGTTGCGGCGGGCATGACCAC
>CAZZIE010000147.1:0-9803 GCA_964654185.1 uncultured Spirochaetaceae bacterium
GTCCGCCTCCGCCGGGGTGACCGCCTGCCGGGCCGCCATCTCCGTCGGCGGCTCGAGGCCTACGGCCGCCTGGACGCGGCTTGATTCGCAGTCATCCGGCACCGGACCCTCGAAGCCGTCCTCCGGGCCCGTGAGAGCGGCCATAAGTGCGAGCTGTCCACCGCACCCCCAGCCGATAACGCCGATTCGATCGGGGTCAATGCGATACGCATCCGCGTTTTCCCGGAGCCATCTGACGGCGCACTTCACGTCGTGCAGCTGTGCGGGGAAGGGATAGCGTCCTTCAACGGTCTCTGCGCCCCCGTTCATTGAGCTGGCACCACCGGTCATTGAGCTGGTTCCGTCGGTCAGCCGGTAGTCGACGGCCACCGCAACGTAGCCATGTTCGGCGGCCCGCTCGATTTCCTGTTTGAATTGGCCGCGCGATCCCGATTGCCATCCGAGACCGCCGAAGACGTACACCAGGGCGGGGGAGCGTCGGCGACCACGTGCCGGCCGGGCGAGATCCAGCTTCAACTCCATGCCGTCGATTTCTCGGAAGGTGATGTCCTCTTCGACGATCGGCGCCTCATCGCCGCCCGCCGCCAGGATGGAGGCGGGGAACCACAAGACCGCGAGCATCCAGAACCCTGCAGCGAACGTGACGGTTGTCCGTTTCATATGGGCCTCCAGTAGCCATGAAATGGAATGACTGACTGGAGTACAGGAAGGTGAGCCCAGCTGTCGCACAGGCTTCTTTCAGTCTAGACCCGAAGCTGTGGATTCGCAAGGGCACAACGCGCCCGCCTGGCGGCTCGTGCCCGTGGCGGAAACCTGTCTAGTTGTTTGTCACCTTTCTGGATACCAGGTTGCCGGGTTGCTGCCCTATCTCGTGGATTAGTGGCTCAAAAACAATTCGGGGGCGCCAATTCTCTCCCCGCAAGGGGTTTACCCGGCTCACTGCATAGCGGCCCCCCACGCATCGTGGCACGTAACTTGCAAAGCTCAGGAGGGAGCTGGCCAATCGGGAAGGCGGGCCCAACTACCGAAGTACAGGAGATTGGAATGCCGATTTCAGTGAGTTTCCGTCGCGCACTGTTGCGATCAGCGCTCTTTGTGCTGGTTGTCATGATCCCAGGCATCGGTGCAGGTTGCAATCTCTTTGCACCGGAGTCCGATCTTTCGATCGAGATCGACGCTGTAGAAGTGGTCGACTCTGACCTCGTCCTCACGATCCAGGTGTCCAACGCCGGTCCGGAGCCGACGAGCTCCAATCTCATTATGTTCGCGACAGTGTGGCCGGACGCCGGCCAGGAGCCGACCGGACCGGACGATCTTGTTCGCGAGGTGAGCTCAAGCGCCCCTCGGGTGGGCGAGGGCGCGAACGCCCCGGTCATCGACGTAGGCAGCACGTATACGGGCACGATAACGATCCGTAACACCAACGACCTGTCATCCGGAACCGCCTACACGTACCTGGACGTCGTCCGCAACGGTGTAGACCCGGATACCTCGAACAACATGTCCCAGGCGCACTCCTGGTAACTCCAGGAACGTGCTGCCAACAGGAAGGAGCTGATTAGTGCGCAGATACACTCACAGATACATTGCTGTGCTGGTCCTGGTTCTATCGCTAGCTGTTCAGGGGAGCGCGCAGGAATCGGAGCTGGACTTGAGCTATGTCATAGAGGGTCCCGTGCAGACGACGGTGCGCTTTGCTGAAGAAGGTCCAGGGAGCGTCTCGTTCCGGCTGGGCGAGGAGTGGGTGTACGATTCACGGGACGACGCCTTCTACAATGAGGCGCGGCAAGTGTCGTTCCGGATTGTCCCCTACAACGCCCGGGACGATTTCTACGCGGAGTACGGCGTCGACACCTACGAAGGATTGGGGTCTACCGGAAAAGCCAATCACGGAAAGTATGGCAGCTCGGCTACTCTATACCATCGCGACGACACGGATGGCCTTGCGTTGATCGACGTGAACGTTTGGTACGGAACGCCGGCACCCTCCATGTTTCTTCTTTTTCGCGGCCCGGCGGATAGGTTCACGTGGCAGACGGCGGGCTGGATGTTGTCCATTTACCAGTCCATTGAGGTCACGACGGCAGAGTAGAATTCGGGCCCGTCCCACCCCGCTACTCCGCACACCCCCGTACCGTCTCGGTCAGATCGAGGAGCACCCGGGCGTTGTCGTCGGTGAGGCCCTCGAAGAGGAAGTCCGCGTGATCCGACTCGGGGTAGATGGTGAGCTCCACCGGGAGGCCCGCCGCTTCCAGGCGCTCCGCGAAGTCGGTGCTCATGGAGACGGGGACGGTCTCGTCCAGGGCGCCGTGGATGAGCCGGATCACCGGCGGATGTGCGGCGGCGCCCCCGCGGATGTACGTAATCGGCGACGCCGCGGGGAAGTTCTCTTCGCCCTCCATGACGGCGGTCATGACCGGGGCCTCGCCGCCGCCGGCGCGCTCGAAGGCCATCTGGGCGGCGACGTCGTAGACGCCGCTCAGGCCGACCCAGCCGCAGAGCTCGTCCGGGGAGTGGTCGAACTCGGCGAGCCATGATCCGTCGAGAGCAACCAGTCCGCTCAAGTGGCCCCCCGCGGAGTGGCCCGACAGGACAACGCGGTCGGGGTCGCCGCCGTAAGCATCGATATGATCAAAGGTCCAGGCCACTGCCGCGGCAACTTCCCGGCTCATCTGCCGGTACGTCGCGTCGGGGTAGAGGGTGTAGTCGGGAATGACGACGACCAGGTCGCGCGGCACGAGCTGCATGGCGACCGGCGCGAAGAGCTGCTTGTCGTACTTGTCCCAGCCGCCGCCGTGGACGAAGATCAGCACCGGGTGGCCGTCGCCCTCCTCGGGGCTGTAGACATCCAGCCGCACATCGCTCACCTCCGTGAAAGCCACGTCCCGCTCGCCGGGCTCGTAGTTCCGGTAGAAGCGGTCCCCGGCGCGGGAGGCGCGCCACAGGTTGAAGTAGTAGCCGGCGTCGCTCAGGGTCGCGCACCCTGAAAGTCCAATAAGAGCCAGGAGGACGATGCCGACGGCCGGCGCGAGCGGCCGGACGCGGGGGCGATTGGTGAAGCGAGGTGTCATTCGGGCGGCTCCTTCCGCAATGCGTGAAACTCCAGTGTTTCGAAGGTTGTACCACCGGCTGCGGTCCGGCGGCAAGCGCAGCGCCTGGGTGCGTGCGGCCCGACGGCCGGCGCCGCGGCGCAGGAGGGCGAAGGCGGCAAAGGTGGTGCGGGGGTACCAGTGGTAGCGTTCCCCGTGGCGGCGCGGCAGGCGGGGAACGATCTGCAGCCGGATCAGGCTGAACACGAAGAAGGCGCCCGTCGCGACCGCCAGAAAGGCGTAGAGCCCCGAGGGTCCGAGGGCGGACATGGCCAGGCTCGCCAGGGCCGGCCCGACGGCGGAGCCGATGCCGTAGAAGAGCACAAGTGCGCTGGCGGCTCCCACCATCTCGCCGGGGGTGAGCTCATCGTTCACCAGGGCAATGCAGAGCGAGTACAGGGGCATGACGAAGGCGCCGAGGAGGAAAGCCAGCACGAAGACCTGCGGTCCGGTGGGGATCAGGGCGAAGAGCAGTGCCGCCAGCGCGGCGGCGCCGGCCGCGCCCAGGATGGCGAATCGCCGATCGTAGCGGTCCGAGAGCCACCCCAGGGGCCATTGCAGCGTCAACGCTCCCAGGGAGACCGCGAGCATGAAGGTGCCGATGGCCGCTTCACCAAGGTCGATTTGCTGGGCGTAGCGAGGAGCCAGCCCCCACAGTGCCTCGGCGGTCACACCGCTCATGAAGACCCCGATTGCGGCAAGGGGAGATCGCCGGAAGGTCTTTGCGGGACGGACTGGTGCACGGTCCGCCTGCGGCGTTCCCGTCACCTGAACCAGGCTGATGGGTACGAGGCTCAACGCCATGAGCATGCTCACCACCGCAAAGATCTGGAACTCCCGGGGAGAGAAGACGCCCAGAAGCGGCTGACCCGCTCCCATTGAGGCGAGGTACACCAGGCTGTAGATGGAAAGGATGCGACCGCGGTTGTACGTCGTCGAGCACGCGTTCAGCCAGCTCTCGACCACGACCAGCGCTCCGGCCAGCGCGAGCCCGTGGAGCGCGCGGAAGATGCCCCAGATCCAGGGGCGCGCAATCAAGGTGTGCGCCAGAACGGTTGCGGCGGCGAGGGCCGCGAGCGCCGCGAAGGAGCGCACGTACCCGACGGACCTCACCAGCCGAACCACCACGAAAGAGCCGATGACGAAGCCCACGAAGTAGGCCGACACAATGAGGCCGATTGAGGTGTCGGAGAAACCCAGAATCCCGGCGCGGAGCGCAACGACCGTGCTCTGGAGCGCGCTGCTCGCGCCCAACAGCACGACCGAGCTCATGATCGCACCAATGGTGCCGCGAGCGTTTCCCATGGGCGCATGATATGGCACCCACCGGTCCGGGACAAGCCGGCTGTCCGGGGCTCCACGCCTCCCCGAGCCGCGGCTGCGTCGTGACCGATCTATTGTCGCCCGGGTGAAGCCGTGGTACCATTCCTGCATTCGTATGAGAGATGATTCACTTCCTGACAACCTCAGTCGCCGACCTCTGATATGGCTCATCGTGATTCTTACGGTGGCTGTTGCCCTGTCCACGGTTTTTCTTTTCGTCGACGCACCTGCCGCAGTTGCCGCCGCTGCCCCGGTGGTGACTGCCGTCGCGTTGGTGCTGGCCGGAATCTCGCTTCGGCGGATCCGGAAAGCTGCTGCCGACCGCTCGGCTGTGCAGCCGACACGGTGGAGTGGACACGAGAGAAACGGCGCCGGGCCGCACGCTCTCGAACCCGACGCGGGACTGGCTGCGGAGCTGCGCTATCTGTCGGAGGTCGCCGACGGCGTGGTCCGGCAGGAAGACGGTGAGGTGGCTGTGAACCTGCGGGAGCGCTTCGCGACGGAAATGGACTCCGACCTGGGGCGTCGGCTGGATGCGGTGCTGGAAGCACTGTCCGAGCTTGTGAAGCGGGCGGTGGACCAGACCGAGGAGCTCGCCGTCGCCTCCGCCGGTACCACCTACTACACCCGTTCCGCCCAGGAGAAGGCGAAGAGTCAGACCGAACACGCCCGGGAGATCGTGGCGGTGGTGAACCGCTTCCTGGAGTCATTTCGGAGCATTGTCGAGCAGAGCCGGCGCTCCTCCGACATCGTGGATGAGGCCAATCAGATCTACGAGTCCGGCATGGAGAAGATGGAGGGCGCCATGACGGATGCCGAGAGCCTGCGGGCATCCAATCGGGCAACGACGGAATCCGTGAAGGAGATCGCCGACTTCGTCCGGCAGACCCGGGAAGTGCTCTCCATGATCGCCGATATTGCCGAGCAGACCCACGTACTCTCTCTCAACGCGGCAATCGAAGCGGCTCGGGCGGGCGAAGCCGGCAAGGGCTTCGGCGTCGTCGCGCAGGAGATCCGCACCCTTTCGCAACGGACCGGCGACGCCGCCGGCGAGACCACGAACAAGCTTCAGGCGCTTCACCAGAAGATGACATCCAGCAGCGAGCTGGCCTCTCGGAGCGAGAGCCATGTCACTCAGCTCACGGGGGCGCTCGCTGATCTCCGCGAGACCTTCGGCGGCTTCTCGGAGCGCATTGCGGAGAGCCGGAAGGCGACCGGTGAGATGCGCGACATTGCCCAGGGTGAGCTCAACGAGGTCGCCGACATTGAGGCGCGAATCAACGATCTCGAGGCGACGATCGAATCCTTCGCCGGGGACTTCGCGACGCTGACGGAGAACTCCGAAACGCTCACGCATCGGTCGGAGGCGATTGCCCGGACGATCTCCGCCTTCCGCGCCGACAGCTATCAGCACGCCGCCCAGGCGGAGCTCACCGCGGCGGTGTCCCAGGTTGCCCGTGTCTTCGAGGCGCACCTGGACGCCGGCGACTTCACCGAAGCGGATCTCTTCGAGCCCTCCTATCGCGTCATTGAGAACACCGAGCCGCAGCAGTACCACACCCTCTACGATACCATCGTCGAGGATGAGTTGCGGGACGTGCTGGACGGCCTTCGGCATCGCCTGAAAGAGAAGGGGACTGAGTACGGCCGCACCTTCCTGGCGTGCGCCGTGACGGATCGGAAGGGCTACGCGCCGACGCATCTGCCGGAGCTGTGCGAGGCCCAGACGGGCGACCCGGATCACGATCTGCGGTTCTCCAAGGACAAGCGCTTCTACGCCGACCCCGTGAGCCGGAAGGCGGCACAGCACCAGGAGCCCATGCTGCTCCAGGCGTATCTCCGGGACGACGGGACCCAGAACATTGATATCTCCGTGCCGGTATGGATTCGCGGCCGCCAGTGGGGCGGGTTGCGGATGGGCTACGCCGTGGCGACGTAGTTGTCGTCCGGCAGCGTCATCTCGACGACGAGTCCGGTCTCTTTGGCGCCCGCGGCGGCGCCCGCGGCGGCGCCCGCATCGGAGCGGTTGTACGCCCGCACGGTGCCGCCGTGAAGCTTCACAATGCCCTCGACAATCGACAGGCCGAGGCCGCTCCCAGAGGAGCGGTTGACCGGTGACCGGTAGAAGCGCTCGAAGAGCCGCGACAGCTCGGCCTCGGGTACGCCGGGTCCGTCGTCGGCGACGCGGATGACGGTGGCCGGGATCGGTTCCTGCCGCCCGACTGACGCGGTTCCGGCCGGAGGCCGACGCTCCGCCGACACTGTGATTGTCGCATCCGGTCGGGCGTGCAGGGCGTTCTCGAAGAGGTTCTTCAGGGCGGTGGTCATGCGGTCGCCGTCGCAGGTGAGGGTACCGACTGTACCGGTAGTTGGGTCGCCCTCTGTGCGTGCGGAGGGCGTGATCACGAGGTGTCCGCGCTCCCGAGTCGCCGGGTCGAGCGTCTCCCAGGCGGCTCCGGCAAGGGCCGTCAGGTCGTGTGTGTCGCGTTGAAGCTCGACCACCGACCCGTCCAGGCGCGTGAGACTCAGAAGATCATTCACCAGATGCTGGAGCCGGTCGATCTGATCGCGGCTGTCCGTGACAAGTTCCCGGAGACGCTCTCGTCCGGTCGGGGCCTCTTCCTGTATGTCTTGTGTGTCGGCCCGTTCCGGGGTGGTACCGCCATTGTCCGTGGCGAGGTTCTCCATGAGATCCACGAAGGTTGACAGGGCGGTGAGGGGAGTTCGCAACTCGTGGGAGGCATCTCCGGCGAAGCGGCGCAGGGTGTCCCGCTCCCGGGAGATCTCCCGGAAGCTCTCGGCAAGACGGTCCGCCATGGTGTTGAACTGCCGGGACAGGTCGCCGATCTCGTCGGAGGCCGTTACGGTGCTGCGTGCGGAAAGGTCGCCTTCCCCCATGCGACGCGCCTGCTCGGTAAGGTGGATGACCGGAGCGGTGAGCTGCCGACCGATCCACAGACCTGCGCCGGTTGTCGCCGCGAGAGCAACCGCTGCGGCAATCGCGAAGACCCACGCGGAGGGAGTGAGAAAGTCCTGTTCGAATCCCGGTGCCCCCATGAGCTCCAGGTGCCAGGTGGCGCCGCGAATCGACACGGGTCGGCGAACCTCCGCCTGGAAGGGGCCGGAGGCTTCCCCCGTTGCCTGAGACGGCCCTTGCGGTGGGCCGGGCGGCGGACCTGGAGCAGCGCGATCCGAAGGCACCGGAAGCGGCACAATGGGGCGCGCCTGAGATCGGAACATGCCCCGGTGTCGCTCCGCCATCTCCTCGCGCATCATCATGAAGCCGCCGGCAATCTCTTCATCGTCGTCGGCGCGGCGGCGTTCCAGAAAGCCCTCGAGAATGCGCAGGTTCATGGCAATCGCTTCCGGCCGGGCCGACTCGTACCGGACGCGGCCGCCGGCGTCCACCAGGCGTATCCGGATGTTGTTGAAGAGAGCCGTTGCATCCAGTGCCCTGCGGATCGACGACTCCGCGGCCAGGACGGCAAGCTCCGCCTCAGGGCGCTCCAGGGTCCCCGCAACAGCGTCGGCAATCTGTTCCAGCAGCGCTGCACGGGCGCCCGCTGAGATGCGGTGGAGCGTCGCGAAGAAGATTGCACCCACCATGACCACCACGAGGAGGGCAATGGCAATGTAGGAGATGACGATGCGGGTCCGAATGGAGTGCTTCATGGCGTACCGGCGCCCCTTGTGACGCGCAGACGGCGCGGAGCCGGGCACCCAGGGCATCCGGCCGGCCGCGCCGACTCGTTCGCGCTCTGCGCTGTTGCGCTACCTGCGGCAGATACTACATCCACGCGCCCGCTGAGGAAACCACCCCGCCGGCGGTGGCGCGGGGCGTCTCAACACTGGCGCCGAAGGCGCCTCCGCGCGGAGCGGATGCGCCGCCGCGGACACCGGGGCCGCCCCAGGTGCCGGCGCCGCCGCGACCACCGCGCACGCCCGGGCCGCCGTCGCGGACTCCGGGTCCGCCGCGCATTCCCGGTCCGCCGTGCATGCCGCGGCCCCAGGCGTCGTCTGCGCCGCGTGGGTTGTCAAAACGGAACCCGAAGCCGGGACCCAGAGGGGCGTACCGGACGCCGACGTAGGCCCGCCCGTCCTCTTCTCCGACGGTGAGGGTTGCCGTCTCGACTTCGGGGCCCTCTTCATCGTCGAAGCGGTAGAAGCCCTCGGCAAGGTCCGCGTCGATGTAGGAGACCGTGATGGTCTCACCCGCGGCGATCTCGCCGTCGATCCCGGTGATGATGAACCCCGGCTCAATGCCGGCTTCTTCCGCGGGGCTTCCTTCACTCACGTCGAGGATCCGTACCGTCCCGCCTCTGATGGTCGCGCCTATGGCCGACATGGCCTCGTGCCGAGCCCCGGGAGAGCCGGCGCCGCGAATGCCGAGGGGCGGCATGGCGTAGCGGTCGTCCAGGGTCACGGCTACGGTGGCGATCTCATCCCCGGACTGTACGCGCAGATCGACGTCCTGGCCGGCTCGCATGCCTTCAATCCGGGCACGGAGCTCCGCGACCGTGGATACGTCGGTTCCGTCAATGGAGAGAATCACGTCTCCCCGCTCCAGACCCGCCGCCTGGGCCGCGCCGTCTTCGAGGACGGCCGTAATGAGGACGCCGTCGGCATCGACATAATCCTCAGGATCCATGAATCCCGGCCCCATGCCGGGGCCGACGCCCGGATGCATCCAGGGACCTGCGCCCGGAAGCGCGGTGCCGGGGAGCGCCGTGCCCGGCGCGGCACCCTGTTCCTGATTCCCCGCGGCGAAGGCCATGCCCGCCGCAGCCATCATGACGGCGACTGCAGTGAAGATTCGTCTGGTCATTTTGTGACCTCCTTGCATTGTTTCTGTGTCAGAAGGTAGATCACGGAGTTTGTGACGCTGTTGCGATGAGATTAAGGTTTCTTAACGTTCCGGAGGCGCGAAGACGTATCCGACGCCGCGGACCGTGCGGATGAACACCGGCTCCGCGGGGTTGTCCTCCAGCTTCTCCCGGAGGTGGCGGATGTGAACGTCCACGGTCCGCGGATCCTCCAGGACGTAGTCGTCCCCCCAGACCGCCGCCACGATCATGTCCCGCGTTACCGGCCGCTCCGGGCGGTCCAGGAGGTAGAGGAGAATGCGCAGCTCCGTCGGCGTGAGAAAGACATCCGCGCCGTTCCGGGTGACGCGGAACCGTTCACGGTCGACGGTCACGTTGCCGAAGCGGGTTCGGGCGTCGGCATCGTCAGCCCCTGCGCCGCGACCTGCACTGCCGCGCTCGTCGTTGCCCGGGGCGCCGGCACCACCCGCCAGCTCCCCGTAGGTGCGTCGCAGCATCGCCTTGATCCGCGATGTCAGCGGCCGCAGCCGGAAGGGTTTGGTCACGTACTCGTCCGCCCCGAGCTCCA
>CAZZIE010000148.1:0-9789 GCA_964654185.1 uncultured Spirochaetaceae bacterium
TCGCGAGGCCGTCCTGGAGTACGCCCGCGCCGTGTATGCTTTCGGGTCGGACCGGATCGGTGCGGGCCGCGCGCTTCCTGCTCAGCGCCTTGCCGATGCTCGAAGCCGGATTGCGCACCTGGTCGAGACCAGCCCGGCGGACACCGAAGCTGCTCACCTCCTCCTGGGCCTCTCTCTTCTCAGTGGCGACGGGCCCGCCGCCCTTGCGGCGTGGCGGGCGTACTATGGCGTCACCGAGTCGATCGATCCCTCGGCGTATCTCCACCCCGCTGCCGACACCCTGGAGCGCTACCTGCAGGATTGGACCGACAGTGCACCGCTCTCGACGGAGACACTGATCGCGATCGCAGGGGCCCTTGCGGAGTCCCGCTTCTACGAGTATTCCCGGCTGATGGTCATGCGCTCCCCGGCGGCCGCCCGCGACCAGGTGCGTGCCGACCCCGGCGTCGCGGACATTGTGGCTTACACCGACTACCTGGACGTGCTTGCCGGTGAGACCGAGGAACTCTACCGCGGCATGGCCACCGGCCGCGCCGGAGGTCCGGAGGTGCGACAGTACAAACGCCGACTCCGGGCGGAGCAGGATGATCTCTTCAACCGGCTCAACTGCCTGGCGGACTCGCGGGGCGAATACTCCGACCGACGCTTCGCCGAGGCGATGGAGCGACACTTCGGCGCCCTGGGATTCACCGGTCGGACGAACTCATACGCCGGGTACAACAACCTGCTCGGGCACATCGTTCATGAAGAAAGCAGACGGATAGAACAGTACGGCTACGAAGCGGAGATCACCTTCCGGCGGATCGATCATCTCGCCACCACCGGCTTTCCCGGATGGTTCCGTGAACAGCCTGACGTCGGCGGGTGGTCGAAGGGCGACCGAATCATCGAGGTGCGGGCGGCGTATGCAGCCGAGCCCGCCGCGGCGTGGCGCTTCGCCACCAATCCGGATGAGCGGGAACAGGCCATTGCCGCAATGGAAGGGCTTCTTGCCGCAGAGGCGGCGGCACAGGTGCGCCAGGGCGTTGCCGTCCGGCTCAGAGCGGACGCAATCGATGACCTCTACGATCGCCTGGTCGCCGACGGCCTCCGCGGCCGGGAGCTCTACTACGCTTTCACGACAAGCTATTCAACGCTCAAGCGGGAGGCCGCCATCTTTGCCCATGAAGGGCGTCACAGCATTGAGCAGATCCACATGAGCAGGGAGTTCAGCCGCTGGTCCGGAGAGGTCCGGGAGCTCCACGCCAAGCTCTCGGAGATCGCCTTCGCACCGGAGCCCCGGCTGCCCCTTGCCAACATGGTCGGCGGCGTCAACGATTCGGATCACGGCCGCGCAAACCGCCGGATTGTCGAGATCGCGGAGGAGTACATCCGTGCCAACGGTGACTCGATAGAGGGCTACGATCCCGCCCGGCCGGCCATTCTATACCTGCCCGAACTCTCGGCGGATCAGATCCGCCGGTGCTTCACGGAGGCGGACCCGCTGGCCCGCTCCGTGCACGAGAGCGCCCCGGCGGAAGTGAGCTTGGCGGAAGTGAGTTCGGCGGCAGTGAGTTCGGCGGCAGTGAGCTCCGCAACTCCCTGAGTCGGCGGGAGAGGTTGTTGGGCAGTATCTCCAGCGCCGCCGCGGCCGCCTTGACCGAACCGTTGAACTTGGCGATCTGTGTCTCCAGGTATCTGAGCTCCAGGCGGCGCTTCGCCTCCTGGTAGGGGAGTGTCTGCTGGAAGGGGGCCTGAGAATCATTTGTGCCGATGCTAACGACGCCGCGAAGGTCCTCCTCCGTGATCTCCGGGCCCTCCGCCATGACGACGGCGCGCTCGACAAGGCTCTTCAGCTCCCGGACGTTGCCGCCGTAGGTGCGGGCGCTGAGAAAGCTGACGGCGTTCTCGGTGAGCTTTGCAGTTTGCACGCCGGCATGCCCGGCCATGCGGGAGGCGAACATGCGGGCCAGTCCGCCAATGTCGCCGCGCCGTGCATCCAGGGGCGGCACCTCCAGCACCATTTGCGACAGCCGGTACAGGAGATCCTCCCGGTATCGTCCCGCCGCAACCTCCGCCGGGAGGTCGCGATTGGTTGCGGCGATCACTCTGACATCGACGTGGACCGGGGCGTCGGTTCCGACGGGACGGATCTCCCGGTTCTCCAGCACCCGGAGGAGCTTCGGCTGCAGCCGTGGACTGATATCCCCGATCTCATCCAGGAAGAGGGTGCCCCCGTCGGCCTGGCGGAAAAAGCCCGGACGCTCCCGATCGGCGCCGGTGAAGGCTCCTTTCACGTGGCCGAAGAGCTCGCTCTCGGCAAGCTCATCCGGGATCGCCGAGCAGTTGACCGTGACGAAGGGTTTGGCGCTGCGGGGTGAGCACAGGGCGATCCATCTGGCCAGGGGCTCCTTTCCCGCGCCGGAGGGTCCCGTGAGAAGCACCGACAGAGGCGTCCCGGCGACGCGCTCCGCCGCAGCAACGACGGTCGCAAGGGTGCTCTCGGGAGCGTAGAAGAGGTTCTCCTCCTTCCAGGCCTCTCGGAAGGCCTCGGCCTCGCCGGCAATGCGGTTGGCCCGTTCCGCCTGGGCGATCAGCACGTCCAACCTGGCCGGGTCGACGGGCTTCTCCAGGAGGTCAATGGCGCCCTCTTTGACGGCGCGAACCGCCGAGGCGACGTCCGCGTTGCCGGACACCATGACCACGCTCGCCCCGGCGCGGGTGAGCGCCGGCAGCGCTGCGAAGCCGTCGTCGCCGCTGAGGTAGATGTCCAGGGCGACGAGATCGTGCCGATGCTCCCGGAAAAGCGTCACCGCCTTCCCGAGATCGTTCGCGGCGTGGACCTGGTGTCCCTTCTGTTTGAGAAAGCCGGCGAAGGAGTCGAGAAAGCCGGCATCATCGTCCACAATCAGGATTCGCGCCATGGTGAACCTCCTGTGCCCGGCGGAAATGCGAGGTCTACCCGCAGGCCGCCGGATTCCGACGGCCCGGTGGTGAGGGTGCCTCCGTGGAGCGCGGCAACGCGCCCAACGAGCCACACCCCGAGGCCCGACCCCTGCGGCTTCGTCGTGAACCGCCGCTCACCAATGCGCCGTGCGGCTTCCGAATCGAGGTCGGTCACGCCGTCCTCGAGGGAAATGTGGTACGCCGTCTCGGTGGCGGAGATCGTGCAGCGAACCGCATAGGGAATGCCGCGCTCCGCCGCTGCCTCGGCGCTGTTCGACAGCAAATTCACGAAGGCCTGCTCGAGGTACCGGGGATCGAACCTGGGCACCGGGACGCCCTCCGCCGAGCGGTGCGTCACCGTCACCTCCGTCCCCGAGGCGTAGCGGTATCGTGCCGCCACCGTAGCCGCGGCGGAGCGAATAACCGCGATCGGGTCGACCTCCTCGAGGGAGAGGTCGCCGAAGTCCGAGAGCGCCTTCAACCTGTCGACGATTTCGGTGAGTCGCGCAGCTTCACTCTCAATGCGATCGATTGCCGCTGCGAGCTCGTGGTCGCCGCGCTCCTGGGGAAGCCTCTCCTTCGCCGTAGTTGCGGACAGGGCGAGAGATGCGAGAGGCGTTCGCACCTGATGTGCCAGGTATGACGCCGCCTCCCCCCAGGAGCGAAGGCCCTTCAGCTCTTCGGCTACGCGGGCGCGCTCCTCGAAGGCGTCGAGAAGCTCGTTCAACCGGCTGCCGAGCTCCCCATAGTCACCGTGCCCGGCGGCAAAACGATACGAACGGTCGCCGGCCTGGATGCGGGATAGGCCTTCCCAGAGGAGGCGCCACCTTCGGGTAGCCCAGCTGCTCGCGAGGCGCGCGAACAAAAATGCCGCCAGTGCTCCGGAGGCAGCGAGAAGCAGAACGGAGAGGACGGTCCGTACCAGGACGTCGGTCCGGAGGACCGCCGCGCGGGTGTAGTCCCGGCGCACCACCTGGATGGCGGACAGCAGGGTCTCAGCACTGGGGTCGCGCTTTTCGGCCTCCCGGGCGATCTCCGCAAAGGCGGCGGCAACCTCCGGAGAGTCCATGAGACTCGAGGAGTCCTGCGCCAGGGGCACCCCCAGCACCAGGGCCGCAGTCATGAACGCCGCCGCCGCCAGGAAGGCGGCCCAGAACACCCGCTGCGTCAGGTCCCGACGGAAGCGCGTCCGCAACCTCAAAACGGAATCTCCCCGATCGAGTCGATCTCTACTTCGGCAATTGCCGGCCGATACCCCCAGAGGATCATGGGGTCGGACGACGGGTCGTCGGGGAGCTCCAACCAGCATTCGCAGAACAGCGTGACCGGAAAGGCGCCCTGCGGATCGAGCCCGGGAACGGCAATCCCGTCGAAGACACCTGCCAGAATGAATGCGGCCGCTTCCGACTTGGTTGTCCGGCGGTCGCCGCTTGTCTCGTCTCGGATGGAGTAGGTCGAGCCGTCGAAGGCAAGGGTCTTGCGGACGACGGTTTCACGTTCCGGCGTCCGCACGGAGAGGGCGACAGTGAGGCGATTTCCCGACTTCACCAGGTCGACCAGTGCCTCCCCGGGGAACTCTGTGAGCTCGGCTTCGGCGTACACTGCTGTGTCGGTTCGGTGGAGTTGGATCGCCAGGATGGGCGGTTCGGCGGGATCGGCGAAACCGAAGAGCACTGCAACACTCAGGATTGCCCGTCGTATGAACGCACCCATCCGCTGAGACCTGACTCCTACTTGGTAACCGCGCCGTCGTACGCCGAGCGTACCGAGACATAGGAGTCCAGCAACCGTTCCTCCTCGCTCTTGGTTACGAAGAGCTGAATGAAGCCGCTTATCACGGAACCGGACGTCCACAGGAGGGAATCCAGGGTGTTCTCCTGGAACTCGCCCCAGTCGTCCTGCGCCGCGGAGACCCCGACGTTGATCGCGATTCCGATCAGTGGTGTCGCAACGTTGAAGATGCCGGAACTGATGCGCTCTCGCCGCGCTTCTTCCGCTCGGTCCTTGATTATACCGTAGGCCAGTGCTTCCTGCACCACCGGATCTCGCTCTGCGTAGATGTCGGCGTACTTCCGCTGATAGAAGTCATCCGGCCGGGCAATGAGGCCTGCGCCGATCCCCGTGAGGACACTGCCCACGCTCGCCCCGGCGAGGGATCCAATCCGGACGCCCAGCATGGTCTCCCTGTTCGGAAAGTCTCCGGGGTCCGCCGTGAAGCCCCAGACCGCCGCTGCCGTTCCGGCGCCGATCATGAGTCCCCCGGCGGTAACCATGAAAATCCCCCCGGACCGCTGCTCGGCGGCTTCCTTTGCCAGATAGTCGTCCAGGAGCCGGAAAGCGATCTGCCCGTTCGGGTACTCATCCTCCACGTCCGCAGCAGCGACGAGCCCCGCAGCCAGGGCCAGAACCGTTAGCATCGATATCAGTTTCTTCATTGTCTCCTCCAGATCGGCACAATGCCGTGCCCACGTGTATGCACTTCTTGTGCCAGGTGCCGGAACGGCCGGACCTATGTGTCGTACAGGTGCCTATGTCTTTGCTGGATAGCCAGTTGGAGCTCGCGTGCCGTGAGGACCTGTCGACCCCGCGGTCTTCGGCGACCCTGATCATCGCCTCAACCTATCAGTTCCGATCCCCTGGAGTATCGAAAACGATCTCCCGGAAGCCGGCCGGGTCAGGTCGTAGCGGCTTTGGACTATCATGGCGGCAGCATCAATGGTATCACTACCGGAAAAGCAAGGAGGCTGCAATGACAGATAGCGGGGCCGGTGCCGGGTCCGGGGAGTTCCTTTCCGATACCACCGCAAGGGACAACTACCGGAAGGCGTGGAGCTTGATTCTGACCTCATTCTGGATACTGGTCGTGATCACCGTCATCCACGCAATCCTGCGGGCGCCGGCGGACTCGATCGAGGAGAGCGTCCGAGCCGGTGAACGTCTGCACGGGTTCTGGGGATTGTTCGCCGGCCTGTACGGGCTCTTTCTGGCGGGGCCGTTGACCATGGGGTACGCCTGGACGCTCCTGCGGGCGGCCCGGGGCGAGGAGGTTCGCATTCGCCACCTCTTCGGCGCCTTCGAGCGCAACTACTGGAACGCCGTGGGCGCAGGCTTGCTCAGCGCCCTCATCGTCATTGGCGGGATGGTGTTGCTGGTCGTACCGGGCATCATCTTCGCCTGCCGGCTGGCCTTCGTTCCGTACCTGATCGTCGACCGGCGACTCAGTGCCACGGAGGCAATCCGCACGAGCTGGTCCATGACGAAGGGACACGCCGGCACCGTTTTCGTCATGGGCCTTCTTGCCATCCCGGCGTTCATTGCCGGCGCAATTGCGCTGGTCGTGGGCATCTTCGTGGCGTTCCTGTGGGTTGCCGCGGCCTTTGCCGTGCTGTACCACTCCGTCAGCGTTCGGGAAGGCCTGCCGGATTAGGGGATGCTCCGGGCACCAGGATCGCCTGCTCGGCGTCTCGTACCTCAATGAACAGCCGCGGTCCGGGGTGTTCCCGAAGGCGCGGCTCACGCAGAGCGAGCGGGCTGTCCTGCCGGAGCCAGCGCCCGGGAGATCTCCAGGGAAAAGTCGCCGAGATGCTCGAGGTGTCGAAGGAGATCCAGATAGAAGAGCTCGGACTTGACGGAGGAGCCCGTTCGGAGCCGTTTCTGCGCCGCCTTCTTGTACCGTTTCTGGTGCTTGTTCAGTCTGGCTTCCATCTTTTCCGCTCGTTGCAGATCCTCCTCGCTCAAGCTACTGAGAAGGTGGCCCTTATTGAAGGCCAGGAACTCCTTCACCAGTTCCGAGTAGGATTGGATCTCCGTGAGCGTGTCCTCGTCGAGCTTGATGTCCTTGTCGGCCCGTCTCGCCGCCAGGCGCATCAGCTTGTCACTCGTGTCGGCAATACTCTCGAGTTTCGCCGCAATGCGGACCATGTTGTTCAGGTTGTGGGCGGTCTGGTCGCCAATGCTTTCGCGGGAACACTCGACCAGGAATCCCGTAATCTCTTCCTGCATCTTCTGGACGAGCTCAAAGGTCTGGGTGCTCTTCTCGCTGAGCTCTCTGGCGGTCTTCTTCCCGGGGTTGTCGAAAAGCTCCATGAAGGAGTGAAAGATCTCCTCCACCCGTTCCGCCATCCTGCCGAGCTCGCTCCGGGCGGTAAGCACGTTGATCTCAACGGTTTCCTGAATTCCGGCGCGTACATATGGTAGACGATAGCTCCGCGCGTCTTCGCGTTCGTCCTCGCGGACGAGTCGGTGCACGAGCTTCTCAAACTGGGGAATGAAGCCAATGCAGAGGGCCGTATTGGCAATGTTGAACAGCGTGTGGAACATGGCCAGATGGGAGGCGATCTCGGTGCGACTGGCAATGGATCCGGGAACGATCGCGTCAACAAGGCTCAATGCGGGTTGAAAGAGCGCCGCCATCCAGATGACCCCGAAGATGTTGAAGAGCATGTGCGCTCGAGCGGCGCGTTTGGCGTTCGCCCCGGAGTTGAGGGATGCCAGATAGGCAGTAACGGTCGTTCCGATGTTCTCGCCGAGAACGATTGCAGCCGCCGTGGGATAATCTATCCACCCGTTGAAGGTCATGGTGAGCGTTATTGCCATGGCCGCGCTCGAAGACTGCACCACCACCGTAAGGAGCGAGCCGACGACGACAAAGATCAGGAATGACAGAAACCCGAGGTCGGTGTAGTTCGCCAGGAACCGCAGAACCTCCGGATTGTTCCGGATATCCGGCACGGCGTCCTTGAGAAGACTCAGTCCGAGAAAGAGAAAGCCGAAGCCGATGATTGCGTGGGCCACGTCGTCCCGGCGGATCTTCTTGACGAGGAGCATGGCTGTGCCGACTGCGATTGCCGGAAGCGCCGCGGAGGTAATGCTGAACTTGAAGCCGAGGAGCGCGACGATCCAGGCAGTCACCGTTGTGCCGATGTTCGCGCCCATGATGACGCCGATGGCCTGTCGAAGCGTCAACAGTGATGCATCCACGAACCCGACGACCATCACGGTGGTGGCGGATGACGACTGAATGGCCGTCGTGATCAGGAAGCCCGAGGCGACGCCGGCGAATCGATTGGACGTCATGTACGCCAGAATGCGCTGCAGCCCGGGGCCGGCAGCCTGCTGCAAGCCCTCACTCATCATGCGCATGCCGAAGAGGAAGACGCCGAGACTGCCGAAGACGATCAGGAGCTGCATTACCGTACTCACGCGGTACCTCCCGGAAGGTGAATGGTGAAGGTGCTGCCTTCGCCGGGGCGGCTATCCAGGGTAACCGACCCTCCGTGAAGAGCCACAATGTGTCGGACGATCGAGAGGCCAAGGCCTGTGCCGCCGCTTTCGCGACTGCGGGACTGGTCGACCCGATAGAAGCGCTCAAAGACCCGGTCCTGGTGGCGAAGCGGAATCCCCCACCCCTCATCTGCGACGGTTACGACAACGGCGTCATCCTCCCGCGCGGCTCCTATCCGTACCGTTGCGTCGCGCTCCGAGTACGTCAGCGCATTGTCCAGAAGATTGACGAGAGCCTGGATCATTAACGGGGGGTGAACATCCACCTTGAGATCCTTCGGGGAGTCGGTGATCACGCGGCTCCGGTCGTGCCCGAACTGTGAGGTCACCACTTCAATGCATTCCGTGAACAACTCGTCTACCAGGGTCGGTTGCGTCGCCGGTGTATCCGACTCGCTGCGTTCGATCCGCGCCAGGCTCAGCAGATCCTCGATCATCTGTTCCATCCGGTTCACGTTGTCGGCAATCATGTGCTGGAAGCGGTGTCGACCCTCACCGCCGTCCGTTGGCATCTCCTGGAGAGTCTCAATGGCGCCCCTGATCATGGTGAGCGGCGTCTTGAGCTCATGGGAGACATTGGATACGAAGTCGCGTCTCATGGAATCGATCCGTCGCTCCTGTGTGACATCTCGCATCAACAGGAGTACGCTGCCGTGGAGGACGCTTCCCGGGGAGTCGAGACGGACTCCCCATATCTGAAGCTGTAACTCCTGGGGTCCGTAGTAGACGATGTCCGTCTCCTCTGGGTGTTCACCCGCCGCCAGATCACGCGCTAAGCTGTGAAGCTCCGCGTTGCGGAATACCTCCAGAAGCGGTCGGCCGAGCAGTGCCCGCGCATCCGTGGCTGCAAGCCGCGCCGCGGCGAGATTCACCCGCTGCAGTCGAAGCTCACTGTCCGTTACAATCAGCGGCTCCTTGATGGTATTCAGCACTTCTTCGGTCTCGCGGCGTTGGCCCTCCAGCTCGCGCAATCGTGTTCCGAGTTGCCGGGCCATCGAGTTCAGTGCCACCTCGAGATCGCGCAGCTCGCGCGGGCCCTGGACGGGTATTCTGTGCTCCAGGTCTCCGGCGCTGAGCCGGCCGGCCCCCTCATGGAGATCGCGAAGCGGTCTCCTGAGCGACCGTGATATGAGCAGCGTTGCCGCAAGCGCCGTGAGGAGCAGAATCACCGTAGCCACCGCAATTCTCCGGTACAGCACCCCGAGGAGCGCTTCGACGTCGGCAACGGGAAGTGACGCTCTGATCACGGCGGCGACCTCTCCATCCCGGAGGATCGGAAGGGCGGCGTACATCAAGGTGTCCTCAACGGTGTCGCTGTACCGCAGGGACACTCCCTCGCGGCCGTCCAGGGCTGCCCGAATCTCCGGGCGCCCGCGGTGATTCTCCATGACGGCCGGATCCTCGGCGCTGTCGCCCAGCACCTTCCCATCCGGGCGGATAATGGTTATTCGCGTACCCGTGCCGGGGGCCACCGCTTCGCAGAAGCGCTGCGCGGCCGGCCCACTCCCAAGCGCATCTTCGGGAATTGCGTTGCGCAGGGTTGTCGCCAGGGAGTGGAGGTCGCTCCGGGTTACCTCATAC
>CAZZIE010000149.1:0-9650 GCA_964654185.1 uncultured Spirochaetaceae bacterium
AGGGCGCGCGCCCGCGGTGAGACCAGCGACGCGACCACAAGACCGGTGAGAAAGCCCAGAATCAGGCTGCCGATGAGGTTGACCGTCAAAGTGCCCCAGGGAAAGCCGCTCGTCGTCTGTTGAGAAACGGCATAGGAGACGGCGTAGCGCCCCACGGCACCGGCGGCACCGCCCAGGGCGACGGCAAGAATGTGAACCATGGCTTCCCATTCTTGCGGGTTGCGCGAGGATGCGCAACCTCGTCTGTTGCTGCAGCTGCGCATTGGCGCGGTTGTTACACGCCCGACGCGCGCCTCCCACGTCCGGCCCGGCGGTGTCCGTGCGCAACCGTTGACCCTGTTTCGGCGCCCGGGTACGGTGCATGAGATGGTGATTTCGCTGCCGGCCGCCTCCGCGTTCCGGCAGGGTGCGCAGCGCGCCACTGCGGTGCCGCGCAGCCCGGGCGCCCGGCCGTCGCGTCGTCGCGCGGCGCGCGCCACACGCCACACGCGTCACCCACGCAGACCCAAGGAGCCCCGAATGTCGGAACCCCTCGTCCTTGATGGTAAGCGCCTGGCAAAGGAGATCGAAGCCGATCTGGCCCGCAGGGTCGAGCGCTTTCGCACGCTTATGCGCACGGGCCCGCGCACGCCCATGCGCAGGCTCGTGCGCCCGGACGTGCGTACGGACCCCGACGCGCCGCCGGTTCTTGCGACCATTCTCGTCGGCGACGACCCGGCATCCGCGACGTACGTCCGCATGAAGGGCAACGCCTGCCGGCGGATCGGTCTGGAGTCACGGAAGGTGGAGCTCGGCGGAGACGCAAGCACGGAGCAGGTGATCGGAACGATCGAGGAGTTGAACGCCGATCCGGCGGTCTACGGCATCCTCCTGCAGCATCCGGTGCCGGAGCAGGTGGATGAGCGCGCCTGCTTCGACGCCATTGCCCTGGAGAAGGATGTGGACGGCGTAACCTCTCTCGGCTTCGGGCGCATGGCCATGGGCATGCCGGCGTATCCGAGCGCGACCCCCGGCGGCATCATGCGGCTGCTTGCGCATTATGGAATCGCCCTCGAAGGGGCACACGCCGTGATCATCGGGCGGAGCCCGATTCTGGGCAAGCCCCTGGCGCAGCTCATGCTCAACGCCAACGCAACCGTTACGGTGTGCCACTCGCGGACGCGGAATCTGCCGGAGGTGGTGCGGGCGGCGGATGTGGTAGTCGGTGCGGTCGGCAAGCCGCGCTTCATCCAGGGGGAGTGGATTCGCGACGGCGCGGTGCTCGTCGATGCGGGCTACAATCCCGGCAACATTGGCGATATTGATCTGGAGGCGGCGGCGCCGAAGAGCCGCGCCTACACACCGGTGCCGGGCGGCGTGGGTCCCATGACCATTGCGACCCTCATGGCCCAGACGGTGGAGGCGGCGGAAGCGTCGCTGGCCGGGTAGCCGGATCCCTGCGCTGCGTGGCGGCTGCCGCCGAAAAAGACTCTGGGTCGATGCTCACGGCCTCCGCACCCGCCGGGTCGGACCGCTGCCGGCGGGCGCTACTCCTCGGCGAGAACGTCTGCATACTCCGGTTTGCGATTGACGAACTCCGAGACGAAGGGGCATTTCGGAATGACGGCGTAGCCGTTTTCCCGGGCGTACTCCAGGGCGTGCTTCACCAGGCGCGCACCGATGCCGCGGCCCCTGAAGACGTCGGGCACATAGGTGTGATCGTATTCGAGGGTGGAGTCGTCCACCGGGGTGTAGGTGAGCTCCGCCTCGTTGCCGTCCATGGCGACGACGAAGCGCTGAAACTCCGTATCGTGTTTGATGGTAACGTCGTTCATGGCTGTACTCCTCTCCGTCAGAAGGTACGGGTTACGCCGGGGAAGCGGCCAGCTCGTGGTGTTGCACCCGACCGGACCACGAGGGGTTACGGCCTGTGATAGGATGTCCGTATGACCAGTTATATGCAGCGGCTTCGAATCAGCGTGGTGGCGGCGGTCGTGCTGGTCGGCTCCCTTGCCTGTTCCATTGACTACCGTTTCATCGGAGAAGGGGAGGCGGCCCCCCGGGGAACCGAGACGATTGACTGGGAGCCCTATCTGCCGGGCATTGTTCTTGCCGAGTATCGCCTGGAGGACCCGCCGCAGCGTCTCTACTTCGCCCGGGTGGACCTGAAACGACCGGATATCTCCGTGATTACGACCCCCCCGAATGGAGAGCGCCCACTGGAGGTCGACGGCATGCGTACGACGACCTTCCTTCGCCGAAGCGGCGCCGACCTCGCGGTCAATGCCTCCCAGTTCCGACCGGTGGAGCAGGATGAGTTTGCCCCGAAAGACGTTGCCGGTGTGGCGGTGTATGAAGGGCGACAGTACTCACCGGATGAGGGGGCGCAGGATGTCATTGCCTTTACCGGCGACGGGCGCGCCGTCATCGGTGCCGACATCGCCGGAATCGATGGTGTGCGGACCGCCGTGGCGGGCCGGCCCATCGTTCTGGACGACGGTGCGGTGAGGAGCTTCGGGCCGGCGCGGCATCCGCGCACCGGCGTGGGGGTAAGCGCGGACGGACGCACCCTCTACATTGTGGTTGCCGAAGGACGGATGGGCTCCCGCAGCATTGGCCTCACCCTCTCGGAGGTGGGCCTGTGGTTGCGGCTTCTCGGTGCGAGAGACGGCCTCAACCTGGACGGCGGCGGCTCGTCGACCCTGGTGGTTCGAGACGCTGCCGGCGAGGCGGTACGGGTCAATCGCACGGTCCACAATCCGATCCTGGGGAACGAACGCGTCGTGGCCAACCACCTCGGCATCGTGGTGGACGAGTAGCCCAATGCGAGGCTTCGCGGTCGTGTCAGGGCGGAGGGTTTCAGCCCTTACCGCCGTATTCCTGGTCTTCGTCACCGGGCTTGGCACCGCACAGTTCAACGGCGCATCCCGACCCGCCGGCTATCCGCCCTCGGGCAACCTGTTCTACGAAGCCTCCATGCACCTGACGGAGTCGAGATCGTGGAGGGTCTCCGTTCCGGGCAGACCCGAGTGGATCAGCCTCCATCGCAGCGAAAGTGCGCTGGTGGCAGCGGTACGCACTCGCGGCGGGCGCCGCTTCAACATCCTGGTGGAAGGGGATCAATCGCCGCAGGTCATTGAACGGGAGCCCGATACCGAATCACCGAATGGTGCCGGCACTGCGTCATCACGCGCACGCTCCGGCGCGTTGAGATTCGCCGATCCTCCGGGCGTTCTTTCCGTACGCAACGACGGGACGGCACAATGGACCGCGGACGGCGGCGCCGAGCGGATTATCCATCATCACGTGCTCGAAGACGGAGTTCCTACGGTGTCGGCCCAGGGAACTGTAGCGATCCCCGTGCTCCCCTCGGCGCGATATCCCCACGGCGTTCTGGGAGACACGATCGAGCCACGGGGTGTCTCGCTGTACCGCGCGCCGAGCCGCGCCGTCACCCGGGTGGTCGCCCCGGTTGGTGCGGTGTATGAGACGCGCCTGGCTCTCTGGGCTGATCTGGATGCAAACGGCGTCGACGAGCTCGTTCTTACCGAGAGCAACGACCGCGAAGGGGCGCGTTTCGTCGTGTACGGCGCCGATGGGAGCCGTCGTGGTGCCGGAGCGCCGAACGGTCGGGGGTTTCGCTGGAAACACCTGATCGGGGCGGCGCCCCTGGGCCCCGGCGGAGAGATCGAGCTGGTAGGCGTGCGAACGCCCCACATCGGCGGGGTTCTCGAATACTACCGCATGTCCGGGGATGATCTGGTCGTTGTGCACACCCGCCGGGGGTACTCGACCCACACCATTGGCTCGCGGAATCTTGCCATGGCGGCAATCGGGGATTTCACCGCAGACGGCGTGTACGACGTGCTTGTTCCCACGCAGGACCGCCGGGAGCTGAGGATTGTCCAGCGGACCGTGAGGGGGAGCCGCGAGGCGGGGACCATCTCCGTCTCCGCGCCACTTACGACGAACATCGCCGTCCTGCCTGCGGCCGGTGGGAACGTTGAAGATGCCGCGGTTGCGGTCGGCGGTGCAGACGGGATGATAACGATCTTTCGCGGGCGCATTCCCGGGACAAGCGACGGGCAGTAGCGTTCCCCGTCATGGGATTCGCGGAGCCGTGTGTGCTGCGAGGGAAGGGCGCGGCGGGAGGCCGTCGGCATCGTCCCAGGAATCAGTGATTCTGGTCCGACTTTCCGGATGGAGATTGCGCGAGGGTTTGCGCCTCCAGCGCCTTGATGAGGGCGTCGAACTCCTCCTGAAGATGCGGGGCTTCCTGCACGATTGCCCGGTGGGCGTCGAGGAGATAGTCGGCGCTGAGGAGATCCTTGTGACCCGGCGATATCTTCGTGAGAACGTCCCGGCGGAGGTCCTGGAGGGCGCTGCTGTCGGTGACGGTGAAGTAGGTCAGCAGGTGCATGTCCGAGAGGATGCGTTTGACCTTCTCGGCGGGATTGCACAGAATCAGCACTCCATCGTGGCGCTCGAGGATCTTTTTGAGCTTGATAAAGGTTCCGATGGTAGTGCTGTCGATGTATGAGGCTTCGCTCAACTCGGCGTAGATCCGGCTGAAGCTCGGCGGGTCGAGGTCCGCCGCCAGGTGGGCGTACATGGATTGCGCAAGGTGCGCCGTCACCTCACCTTCAATGAAGAGGATGAGCTCGTCGGATTTGCGGACGTAGTGAACCGAGCCTTGCTCGCGCATGCCTGTGGCGAGTATACGGAATTCGGGCCGTATCCGTCAGGGGCCCCCGGGGATTGAGAAAGGGATTCGCCATGGAAACCGAATCGAACAACGACGTGCCGGGCGCGGGCGGTGCGGCCGGCGCGGGCCGTGCGGCCGCCACGGGCGGCGCCTCGGGTGGCGGGCGTGAGGATGGCGGCGACGCCTCGGGTGGCGGGCGTGAGGATGCCGGCGGCCGGACCGGCGCGGGCGAGGATGCTGGCGGCTGGACCGGCGCCCCCGTCAGGGACGCGTCCCGCCCGGAGTCCAATCCTCTCGGCGTCGTGCTTACCACCGGCGCCTTCCTGCTGTGGGGCATTCTCCCCCTCTACTGGCGTGTCGTCGACGCCGTCCCGCCGCCGCAGATACTGGCCCACCGGATCCTCTGGTCCGCGGTCCTCACGGGTGTCATCAGCCTGTTCGCATTCCGGCGCCCCCTTGCCCATGCTCTGGGGTCGTGGCGCAGCGCACGTCCCATGGTTCTGGGCGGGCTCCTCCTGGGAATCAACTGGTTCACCTACATCTACGCGGTCACCAGCGGGAACGTCGTCGAAGCGAGCATGGGCTACTACATCAACCCCTTATTCAGTGTCGTTCTCGGTGTGCTGGTGCTTCGCGAGCGACTGGGAAGGGGAGAGTGGGTCGCCTTCGGCTTTGCCGCAACGGGGGTGCTCCTCCTGGCGATCCGCCTCGCCCGGCTTCCCTGGATCGCCCTCGTCCTGACGCTGACCTTCGGCATTTACGGCCTGGTGAAGAAGCGGACCTCCGTGCCGGCGGTCCCTGCGCTCGCCGTGGAGACCATGACCCTTGCGCCGGCGGCGCTTGTCTACCTCTTCCTGGCTCCCCGGGCGGGGGAGTATATGGGGGATCCACTTCTTGCGGTGTTCCTGGTCGGCGCCGGGCTCGTGACGGCGCTGCCCCTCTACCTCTTCGCCGAGGGTGCGCGACGGATCATGCTCGCCGCGGTGGGCTTTCTCCAGTACATTGCGCCGACCATGACCCTGGCCATCGGGGTACTCATCTTCCGGGAACCCTTCAGCCTCATGCATCTTGCCAGCTTCGGACTGATCTGGACGGGAATCGTGATCTTCTCTATTGCGCGGTCTCGACAACGAGGTTCCAGAGCGTCTCGTCGGGGGGCGCGGCAACCATCGTGACCGGGTGCTCCCGGACGGGATGGCGGAACGACATGGCCCGTGCGTGGAGATGAATGCCCCCTTCCGGATTGGATCGACGGGCGCCGTACTTGAGATCCCCCTTGATGTGACACCCTACCGCCGCGAGTTGCGCGCGGATCTGGTGGTGCCGCCCGGTGATCAGGTCGATCTCCAGGAAGAAGTAGCGATCGGAGCGTCCTATCAGCCGGTAGGCCAGTTGCGCCCGCTTCGCTTTCTTGCGCTCCTCCCCCAGCGCGAGGGACTTGTTGAGCTCCCTGTCGTGGTAGATGAAGTGCTCGAGCACTCCCGTCTCGGCCGGCGGCTCGCTGTCCACGACGGCCCAGTAGGTTTTGGTAACGCTGCGCGGGGCGGCGGCGGAGGCAGAGGCGGGTGCGGCGGCTTGGGGAGCGACGGCCGGGCCGCCCGTGGCGGAGGCCGGAGTCTCGGCGGGTGCGGTCGGCGCGCTATTCCGGTGTGCGAGCGGCGCTTCCGCCGCGGACGGCCGGTGGAGCGGGGCCGGCGTGGACGGCCGGTGCAGCGGCGCCGCCGCAGCGCGGAAGAGGGCGTTCATCTGGCGCTGCGCCGTCGGCGTCTTGGCGTACACGACACATCCGCTCGTCGGTCGATCCAGCCGATGGATCACCCCGGCAAAGACGCCCCCCGGGGGCGGCGGCTCCTTCTCACGCAGGTACCGCTCCAGCCCCGCCACCAGGGGCTCGTCGCCGGACTTGTCCCACTCCACCAGGTCGCCGCAGCGCTTGTTGATGCCGATGAGGTGGTCGTCTTCGTAGATGACACGCAGAGCTTCCAGAACGCCTCCGGTTGCCGGGCAGATCCGGGGGGATCACTCTTTCCAGGGGAAGATCATCCCTTTGAAGCTTCGCTTCCCGACCTTCTCCCGGTCCTCGACCAGCAGAGCGTCCCAGGGGATCATGCGGCGGCTCGCGTCCGGATTGTCCTCGAGGTAGTCGTACTTGTAGAGGCGCAACTTGATGCCGTCCTGCAGCCAGATGAGGATCCCCATGAGGCCCGGGATCAGAAAGGCCGTCAGGACGGAGATAACCGCCAGAAAGACCATGACGATGAAGCTGCCGATGGCGTAGGCGGTGTTGTCGAAGAAGAGGATGAAGCACTTCTTCAGGATCTTGCCGAAACTCGTGTCCAACTGCGCCCGGACGGGGAAGAAGAACTGCGCCGCCAGGAGCCACACGACGTAGGCCCAGAAGAGCACTGCGGCGGCGGCCATTCCGAAGATGTTCCCCATGCCGGTGTAGATCGGAAAGGCAATGGACAGCAGGAAAACCATGACGACGTTGATCACGCCGAAGATCAGACTCGTGACCCAGGTCTCCTTGAAGTAGCTCCAGAGCTTCTTCCACTCCAGGCCCTCGTACTCCGCAATGTCCCGAGCGGCCATTGACGCGGCGCCGGCATAGAGGAACAGGAGGACGATGCCAACGCCGAGCACAACCAGGGTCAGCACCGGAAGGGTATCCGCCATCGCGAAGGGAAGCGCAAAGGGAATCGCCATGAGCAGGACGAACCCGAAGTTGATGAGAACGCTCCCAATGAAATTGTCCCACATGTCGAAGAAGGACTTCTTGATCAGAAAGGCAAACATTGCGCGGGCAAGTGTACACGGAGGCGCCCGCCGGAACAACCACCATGGAACAACCATCACGGAACAACCACGGGGGAGTGCGACGAGCGCGCGGCTGTTAGTGTCGTTGCCGGAGCGCCCGATGCGCGGGTATGCTTGAAGAACAAGGGACAACTGAACAAGCGATGACTACAGGAGGCAACGCAGTGGAATATCGCCGGCTGGGAAAGACAGGCTTTGAGGTTTCCGAGGTTTCCCTGGGAACGTGGCAGGTAGGCGGCGGGTGGCGCGAAGAGTTCGACGACGCCGTCGCCGAAGAGATCATCAACACCGCAATCGACACCGGAGTCAACTTCATTGACACGGCAGATGTGTACAGCGATCGAAAGAGCGAGGCCGCCGTCGGCCGGGTCGTGCGCTCGCGGAGTGAGCGCATCTATGTGGCCACCAAGTGCGGCCGCCGCCTGCAGCCGCACGTCGCCGACTCGTACACACCGGAGGCAATGCGGGGCTTCGTGGAAGAGAGTCTCCGGAACAGCGGCTTCGAGCAGCTGGATCTCATCCAGTTGCACTGTCCGCCGACTGAGGTGTACTACCGGCCGGAGGTCTTCGAAGTCTTCGAGCGGATGAAGGAGGAGGGCAAAATCGCCAACCTCGGGGTGTCCGTGGAGAAGGTGGAGGAGGCTCTGAAGGCGATCGAGTATCCCAACGTCACGACGGTCCAGATCATCTTCAACATGTTCCGACATCGGCCCTCGGAGCTCTTTTTCCGGGAGGCGAAGCGCCGCGATGTGGGGGTCATTGTGCGCGTACCACTGGCCAGCGGCCTCCTCTCGGGGAAACTGACGCGGGAGACTACCTTCGACAAGGGAGATCATCGCCATTTCAACCGAAGCGGCGCTGCCTTCGATCGCGGGGAAACCTTCGCCGGCGTCGACTACGACACAGGGTTGACCGCCGTGGAGGAGCTGAAGCGCCTGCTCCCGAGCGACTATACCCTGGCGCAGTACGCGCTGCGGTGGATCCTCATGTTCGACGAGGTGAGCTGCACCATTCCCGGCGCATCCCGTGTCGAGCAGGTGAAGGACAACATAGCCGCCGCGGCGATTCCGCCCCTCTCAGAAGAGATCATGGATGCGGTTCGGGACGTGTATCAACGCCACATTGCTCCGGCGGTGCACCAGCGCTGGTAGCGTGTGGGACCGGGCTCGCCGGGCGTTCCACGCCGGTGCCCGTTCCGGGCCCCGTCTGGTGCGGCGAGCCGCGGCTACCGGCTGATCCAGTCGGCGGTGGCCGCGGCAACCTGCTCACGATCCACGTCGTTGATCAGGACGTGGGCGCTCTCGGTAAGAACAATGCTCTCCTTCTCGGTGGATGATATGCGTCCCTCAATGAAGGGGGCGACCGAGGGGGGAACTGTTTGGTCTCCTTCGGAGACGATGGTAAGCGTCGGTGCGGTAACCCGGGCAAGGCGGCGCCGCGTCATGGCCTGGAGCTTTTGCAGGTGTCCGATCTGCCCGTACCAGGTGTAACGGTGGTATTCCCGTTCCAGCGCCTGCTCTACCGGATCGTCGCTGGTCGGTTTGAACGCTGGCTTCTCTCCGCGACGCTTGAACTTCCCGACGATCGGGGCAAGCCATACCCAGGGATTCCGTACGAAGATCGCCGGTGCGCACAGTACGATTCGCGGAATCGAAAAGTGACTGGCCATGAGCAGTGTCAGGACACCACCCATCGACATTCCTACGACGTTGACTTTCGAGTGAGTGCTTGCGAGGTCGAGGTACTCATCCACTGCCTTGCGCAGCCAGTCCTGCCATCCAACCTGGCAGAAGTCTTCGCCGTTCGTTGCGTGGCCCGGGAGCCGGGGGACCCGCACGGTGTAACCGCGCTCGTTCAGGTAGGCGGCCATGAAGGCAGCGTTCGCCGTGCGCCCGGTGAAGCCGTGCACAATGAGGACGGCCTCGGAACCGCCGGGAAAATCGAGGGGCCGCCCGAAGGGGTTGACCGTCGTGTCGGACGGGAGTCGATCCAGATTCATGATTACGTAGACGACCACAGACGGGGTGCCGTGTCAATTCCACGACGGTTGCACCGGCGCCGAGTGCAACCACGGCCGGCATAGCGCGATCACGCCTAACCTACCCACAACCCTGTTGATTGAAGCAGCACAACCTCCACCGCAGTAGGG
>CAZZIE010000150.1:0-9639 GCA_964654185.1 uncultured Spirochaetaceae bacterium
GATCTGGCACCACGAGTACCTGAATCCGCCGGTGATCGGACTGCGCAAAGGGCAGTTGCACATGGACACTGTCGCCCTGCCGCCCGGTGCGGTGGCGTTCCATCTGGTCGCATGATGAGCCGCACGGAGGAACCGTCGTCACAGGTAGAGGAGTCTGATAGGTGATCAACAATCCTGGCACCAGTTCATAGGGCCGCCTCGATGTCGCCGAAGCTCCGCAGACGAAGCAGATTGCGAAAAAACACCTCGTTGTTGATGTTGCGTCGCTCCTCGGCGAGGTGCTCCCGCGCCCGGGAGAGGTGCTCGTCGGGAGCCTCGTCGAAGCCGGTTTGGGCCGCGAAGTAGTGGTAGAGGACGCGGTCCCTGTTCCGGAGCAACGGATCGAGCTCCACCAGAAAGGATGCCTCCTCCAGGAAGTAGCGGGCGGCCTCAGCATCCTTGCGGTGGACGTGAACCTCGACCAGGAGCATGAGAAGGGTGAAGGTCGGAAAATACGCGGAGTGACGCAGACCAATCGCTAGTCCCTCGAGGGCCAGGCTCACCGCTTTCTCTTCGTTCCCGACGATAAGACACACTTCGGCCAGGGTTCGGAGCGCGTCGATCCGGTCAAAGTCGTTGCGGATCTGGTAGGACTCGAACTCCGCCTGTTGAATCCGGTGCATCACCTGATTCTCTTCGCCGAGGAGGTAGCGCGCCCCGGCGGCCTGGGCAATGGCCTGGGAGCGATAGCCGTAGTGGCGATGCTTGGCCCGGAAGAGGCGGTCCGTTACGGTGAGCACACTCTCGAAGTCACAGGCAAACCATGACGCCATGAGGGCCAGAAAGAGCTGACCCAGCCGATAGCTCTCTGGCGTGCGAGACTCGTCGTCGATCACCTTCGCGAGAACTTCCAGCGCCTTGCCGTATGTGCCCATGAGGATATGGCGCTCCGCATAGGCACTCACCTGCTCGGGATCGCCCGCCGGGCTCAGCTCGTCGAGATCATGCAGGAAGGCTTCGGATTCGGCGACACGATTACGCAGAAGCTCCGCGAGGGAGAGCAGCTTGAGAACATTGCGACGGGCGCTGGTCGTGTCGGGGAGACGCTCGTAGTAGTACAGCGCCTTGCGGCCACAGAAGTACGCCTTCTGCAGGGTGTACGACTTTGAGTTGTACGCGGTGAGAATGTGGTAAGCGTTGGCTGCGGCGCCGGCAATCCGGTGCGTCGCAGCCAGCGTCAGGATCTGCTTCAGGATGGCGTCGGCCCGCTCGGACCTCCCGTTGTTAAAGAGGATCGTGCACTTCCGGAAGAGGAGATACGTCCGGGCCGCATGCTCGTTCGTGTCCAGATGCTCCAGCAGGGTGTCGTAGAAGTCGAGGTACTCCATGTTGAAGGAGCCGTCGGGAGCATCCTGCAGGAGTGCGCGCACGTCCGCCCACTCCTCGGCCCTGGTCAGGTGGTGGAGAAGTCGACCGGTGTGGGGATTGGGAAAGGCGCGCATCCGGTCGGCAATGAGCTTGTGCAGAATGCGCTTGTTGTGGTTCAGAATCGAGTTGTAGAGCGCCTGCTTGAAGACCTCATGCTTGAAGAGGAATACGATGTCCTCGCGGATCAGAACACCGTCGCGCTCAAAGGCTTCGATCGCATGGCGGGCAATGGCCGGATCCGCGTCGGTGCGTTCCTGCAGGAACTCCGCATCCTCGACGGTGAAGGAGTGGACGAAGACGGCGAGTTTCCGCAGCAGCTCCCGCTGCTCCCTCGGAAAGCGCTGCACGCTTGCCAGAAAGATGTTCTGGATCGTCGTCGGGAGAGCTGAATCGTCGGCCTGCTCTGCGGCGAGCCGGGCGTACTCCCGGATGAAGAGTGGATTGCCTGCAGCGTTCGCCAGCACCGCATCGAGGGTCCTCTCATCCTCCTCGCCGGTGCGGAGCCGCTGGAACAATTCCCGGGACGCCGTGTGAGACAGCGGCCCGAGCCGCAACTCGTCGAGGTTTGGAAAGCTCTCAGATGAGATCTCCTGGGCTTCGCGGTCGCACAGCAGGAAGAACGGTTTGTCCTCCGCCTCCTTGAAGAGGTAGAGGAAGAAGTTGCGACTCTCCCGATCCATCGCCTCAGCGTTGTCGATGAAGATCACTACCGGGTAGGGATCGTCTCGGTGCTGCTCCAGTATCAGGCCAAGAAGCTTGTGGAGAACCAGAAACACCCTGCCGGTGTCCTGAATCCTGTCGATGTCGAAGAGGATGTCGATGAAGGAGCGCGCCGTCTCGGCGTCTACGTTTTCCATCTCCCCAATGCGGGTCGTCGCCTGTGATCGCGACTCTTCACTTCGAAGGCCGAAGTAGTTCACCAGGAGGTCCGTCACGACCGCGAAGTTACGTCTTCGGTACTTCCGCGCCCGGGCGCGCAGGATGGGCGTATTGAAGTCAGGAAACTCACGGAGCTTCTCGAGGAAGCGCGTAGAAAGCCGCGTCTTGCCGATGCCTGCCTCACCGACGATGTAATAGCCGCCTGCAGGTGTCGCGCTGTGGCGCAGGTAGCCCTTGCGCAGTTGATCGAGCTCCTGCTCGCGGTCGACAAAGAAGCTCTCCTCCGCAAAGGGTTGGGTGTTCTTACCGCGCACCTGGTAGGCATGAACGGCCTCCTGACGCCCGCGAATGTCCAGGGTCTGCGCGTCGGAGAAGAGGAACTCCTCCCGGCACTTCTCCCGGGTTTCTTCAGAGACGAGGATCGCGTTCATGGGAGCTGCCGCCTGGAGCCGTGAGGCGACGGCCATGGCGTGCCCGGTCACCACGTCGAACTGCCCGCGCCGTCCCGTGGTGATGAGGCCGGTGTGGATGCCGATGCGGAACCCGATGTCGGCGGTTTCGGTCCCCGCGCGCGTCTCGCCGGCTGCGCGCGCCTCGTCGCCGGTCCGACCAGCGCCGGCCGTGCCCACGGCGCCGCCGTCCCGCTCTCTTTCGCCTCCACTCCCCTCGGGATGGGTCGGATCGCCGGGGCCGGCTGAATCAGCGGTAGCGGCGCGGCGCCTCGTTGTTTCGAGGAAGTCGAGGGCGGCGTTCACCGCCCGGGCGGGATCGTCCTCGTGGATCTCGGGTACCCCGAAGACGGCGACGAGGGCATCGCCAATGTACTTCTCGACGGTGCCCTCGTACTGGTGGATGATGTCCTCGAAGTCGGCGAAGAGCGCCGACATGAGGTTGTCCATCTCCTCGGGGTCCATGCGCTCCGACAGAGCGGTGAAGCCCTTCATGTCCGCGAAGATCACGGTCACGAAGCGGCGCTCGCCCTCCCGAAGTGCCTCGCCCCCGCTCATGGACCCTACTTGGACGCCTGGAAGAGCCGGTCGAGCTCCTGCCGGACCTGGTCGACAACGTCCTGATACTGCTGCTGGAGCTGCCGCAGATTCTGTTGCAGGGCGTTCTGGAACTCCGGATCGTTCGCCGGATCAACCCGTACCTGCTGGCCGTACTGCTTGGAGAGTTCCTCCTCCCGCTGACGGGCGCGTTGACTGTACTGGTTGCGCAGGCTCTCGATGATCTGTTGCCGGTTCTGCAGGTACTGCGAGAAGATCTGCTCGACCTGGTCGAAGAGATGATTCAGCGATCGGGAATCACGAATCACCTGCTCCAGCGCTTTCCGGACGGTTCGCACGTGCGCGAGTTCATCCTCCGCGGCAGGCAGCGAGATGGCGCTCCGGCTCACCTCGAAGAGCCCTTCTTTGACCCAGACGACCTGCTCCTTCGAGTAGTTCTTCAGTTCGTTCTTGAGATCGAGGTGCGGGTCCTCCCGGAGCTGTGAGAGCAGCTTCTTGCCCACCTGTCGATGCTCGTGGGCCTCAATCGACTTCGGGTCTCCCTTGACATCCGAGGTCCGCTCCAGCGCCAACTCGAGGGCGCTCTTGATTTCTCCCAACGTAGTCCTCCCTATCGTGCGGGATTCTCAGGCTAGAATATCAAAACCTGTGCGAAAGTAAAGCGGCCCGAGGTGTCACCGGTAGTTGGCATGGCCGCGGGCCCGAAGCATCCACGGTGTAATCCGAACCTCGTGGGGCAAAAAGGGAGTGACGAAGGCTTCGGGCCCCGGTACAATACCGGCGAAATCCAGTAACACAAGCTTACAACACAATCGTCGCGAAGGGAGCTCGCATGATCCAGAATCTACGACTCAACCGCTTACTGTGGATCCTCGTTTCGCTGGGAGCACTGGTGGCCGCGATCATCGGAGTGGCGAATCCGGCAATCTACCGGGACGTCACGAGCACGACGGTGCTCCCGGGCGTCTTCACACAGGACGTTCTGGTCCTGGTTACGGCGCCGATCGCCCTGGTCCTCGCGGTCCTGGCGAAGGAGCGGGACTTCCGAAAGCATGTGATCATCCTCGGAATCCTGGCGTTCTTCATCTACGCCTACGGGATCTACGCGATCGAGCAGCTCTACAACTACCTCTATCCGCTCTACCTGGCCCTCCTCGGCGCCGCGGTGTACACCCTGATCTACGGCTTCTCGAGCCTCGGCGCGTACGCCGGCCAACCAGTCGACGTGCCGGCCGCAACCCGCTACATCTGCGCCGCCGTCGCCGTGTTCATTGCGATCATGTTCAACATCATCTGGATGGGGCGGATGATACCGCTCATTCAAGAAGCGAATCGGATTGAGTTCACCCACTCGGTTTTCGTGATCGATCTGAGCTTCATCATGCCGGGCTTCGTGATCGCCGCGATCATGATGCTCCGCCGCCGGCGCATGGGCCAGGTCGGCATTCCGGTCCTCTTCGTGCTCGGCGTCGGCATTCTCAGTCCGCTGGCGTTGGCGGAGTTGGTGAAGCCGGGCCGCTACGGCGGCGAGTTCATTGCCTCGGAGTTCTGGCTCTTCGCAATTCTCTCGGTGCTGTTCCTGGTCCTGACGGTGCTGTATCTCTCGACCCTGCGGATGCACCGCGAAGCGGAGAGCTGAAGCCTCGATCAGGCAACTCAGGCAGGCCGCAGGTCGGGGCGCCGCAGACCCGTCTCAGTCAGGAGATAGTCGACCCGCGCATCCAGCTCCTCGACGGGGACCTCCGGCACCACCTGGCACTGGAAGCATACTCCCACCGTCGTAGCAGACATGGTAGCGAGGAAGCGATCATAGAAGCCCCGGCCTCGGCCGAGGCGATGCCCACGCCCATCGAAGGCGAGCCCCGGTACGAGCACCAGCGGGTTCGGCCATGCCGACGGGTCGAGCACATCCGCGACGGGGGAGTCCGTTGCCGGCTCCTGCATACCCCAGACGTGGCGAACGAGTCGCGGCGGATCGTCGAGGATCTCATGGAAGACCAGGTAGTCGCCGTTCACGCGCGGCAGGGCGACGCGCTTGCCCGCCTCCCGCGCCGCGGTGAGGATGCCGTCGGTCCGGACCTCCCGCGGCAGCGAGGAGAAGGCGAGAATACCGCCGGCATCCCGCCAGAGCGCTGAGCCGAAGAGGTGCTCCTGCACAGCGTCGCTGTGCGCATCGACCTCAATCTCCGACAGTGATTCCAGAGTGCGACGCATGGCCGTGCGCAACTCGGTCTTCTCCTGATTCATGTCGGCGCGCTCGTTCATGTCGGCGCCCTCGTTCATGCCGGCGGGCTCGTTCATGCCGGCGGCCCCGGCACCAGCATGCGGCGCGCCCAGAGTACGCGCTGGACGACTCCGACCGCAGCGAGGGCGGCCATGAGGGCCGAAAGCGGAACGTACCACCTCGGCAGCGCCAGAAAGAGGGAGAAGAAGAGAATCGTCTCGGTTCCTTCAATGAGCCCGGACGGCATGGCCACCGTCGTGAGCCGCTCGGAAGAGCCGTCGCCGGGAGCCCGGGCGCGGCGCTTCTCAATGATGCTCGACAGGATGGTCCAGGAGACGATGTTCACGTAAAAGGCCGCAAGGAGCACGACCGTCGCCAGCGCCGGCCACGCCGCCGCGGGAAGTGTCGGGAGCCACGCCTCCGGAGCGACCGCAGGCTCCACACCCGGCGATACGAGTGGCCGAAGCGCCATGGCAACGGGAAGGGCCGCGTACACGACCACATCGAGAAGCATGTCGAGATAGCCGCCCAGATCGCTCTGGCGAGAGGTGATCCGCGCAACCACGCCGTCCAGGCCGTCGAAGACGCGGCTGACCAGCCACAGCGCCAAGGCAAACCACATGAGATCGAAGAGGGTCGCAACCGCGGCGCCCAGGCCGACCCCCACTCCGATCAGGGTCAAGGCCATCGGCGAGACGGTACCGCCGACGAGCCTGGCGATCGGGAGAATGACGCGTTCTTTGACCGGACGCAGCAGGGGATCGAACATGCTCCGACGCCTCCTCTCACAACTTACTGCCGATGACAGCATACTGCCGGTAGCAACATACTGCCGGGGAGTCGCGAGAGATGCTACTCCTCGAAGGAGCGGAAAACCAGCGCCGAGTTGTGGCCGCCGAAGCCGAAGGAGTTGCTGAGAACGGCCCGAATGGTGCCGGTCGTTCCGAGCTCCGGGACGTAGTCGAGATCACATTCCGGGTCGGGAGTCTCCAGATTGCGGGTACTCGGGAAGAGCTGGTCGTGAATCGCCATGACGCTGGCGACCGCTTCGACGGCACCGGTGCCGCCAATGCAGTGGCCGGTCATGGACTTGGTGGAGGAGACCTTCAGCTTGTGGGCGTGGCCCCCGAAGAGCTTCTTGATGGCCGCGGTTTCGGTCGGATCATTCAGTGGCGTCGAGGTCCCGTGCGCGTTGATATAGTCGATCTCCTCAAGGGAAACGCCGCCGTTGTCGAGGGCCATCTTCATGGCGTTGTAGGCTCCGGTCCCCTCGGGGTGAGGAGCCGTCAGATGGTGAGCGTCGTTCGTTGCACCGAATCCGACGAGCTCAGCCAGGATGGTTGCGCCGCGCTTCCGGGCGTGCTCGAGGGACTCGAGCACCAGGATCCCGGCGCCCTCACCGAAGACGAAACCGTCACGATCCTTGTCGAAGGGGCGGCTGGCCACCGCGGGCGTGTCGTTATAGCCGGTGCTCAGCGCATGGATACGGCTGAACGCACCCACAGCGAGGGGCGTAATGCACGCCTCGGTGCCGCCGGCGATCATGAGATCGGTGTAGCCGTTCTCGATCCACATCTTGGCATAGCCGATCCCGTCGGCGCCGGCGGCGCAGGCGGTCGCGGGGGCCGTGCTCGGTCCCATGGCGTTGAAGGTCATGGCCACGTGGGCAACCGCAATGTTGCCAATGATCTTGGGAATGGTCGTCGGCAGGAGTCGTTCGTGTCCGCGATCGAAGAGGGTCTTGAAGGCGTCTCCCAGGGCCTGGAAACCGCCGATCCCGCTGCCGATCACTACGCCGGCCCGGGAGGGATCAAAGGCGTCGACTGGCGTCTCGCCGTCCCAGAGACCCGCCTGTCGCATGGCTTCAAGAGCCGAAGCGAGGGCGAAGTGGCTGAAGGGGTCCGAGCGCTTGGCGAACTTCGGGTCGAGTCGGTCGGTCGCCTCGAAGTTCCTCACCTCCCCGGCAATCCTGCTGGGGTACCCGGTGGCATCGAACTTCGTAATGGGGCCGATGCCGCTCTTGCCCGCCTTTACGCCTGCCCAGAACTCAGGAACGGTATTGCCCAGCGAATTGACCGTACCCAGGCCTGTGACAACGACTCGTCTTCCCACGGTAGCCTCCCTCGCGAAGTCTGAACTCGTGGCATCACGTTATCGGTCCGCGACCGATACGTCAATGGCTGCACGTCACCGGCTACAAGCTGCACGCCGGCGTCGACAACAGGAGGACTTATAACAGAAGGAGCCCCCGACGCGCAGCCTCCCGGACGGCCAGGGTTCGGTTGCCGACATCGAGCTTGGCGTACAGCGAGGAGAGGTGAAACTTGACGGTGTTCACGCTCAAGCCGAGGGTGTCGGCGATCGCCTCGTTAGGTCTGCCCGCGGCAAGGAGCTCGAGCACCTCGTGCTCTCTCCGGGTGAGTCGGATCTCCGGAGACGGCCGGGTGGGATCGTCGGCCAGGGGGGCCCGGCCCGCCGCGACGGCGCCGCCGTCGGTGTCCCCGGCGACACTCCCGGCGACGCTTCCGTCGGTGCTTCCGGCGTGGGCGCTTCCCCCGGTGCCGGCGCGGGGGTCCCGAAGGAAGAGGCCCTGGGCCACCGCATCCAGGGCGGTCGCGAGTTCTTCCGGGCCGCTCCCGTCGGACAGGACGGCCACGCCGGCGGTTTCCTCGTCGTCGAAGCCCGGAGGAACGGAGCCGTTCCCGAAGACCCAGCAGACAATGCCTGCGCGCGGCGGAATGACCTCCAGGAACCAGTCGAGATCCGCGGGGTCCGCCACCACCGACGCGTCGATCAGATAGGCGTCGGCGGGGGGCCGGTTCCCCCGCAACTCGGCGATGGCGGATGAGGAGAAGGCGTAGCGGGCGGTGGGAACGTCGTCGAGCAGTTCACGGAGCCGTTGGCGATGGCTGCCGCTGGGAGTCAGAAGTGCCACCCGATACTGTGTCAGCCCATGGTCCCCATGCCGCGCCATCTGCGGTGTGCTCCCCCTCGGCGGCGCCCGGTGTCGTCCCCGCGATGGTGACCGTGGTGACGATGGTGCCCGCGCGGATGGCTTTCGCGCTCTCCGGGAACGAGCTGGACGCTCGTGAGCACGCCGCCGCGCAGGACCTCGGCTTCGACGCTCGTCCCGACGATACCGGAAGAGAGAGCGTGAAACAACTCCTCGTGGGTTGCGGTCTCTACGCCGTTCAGCGAGACGAGTATGTCGCCGACCATCATGGCCTCAGCGGCCGGGCTGTTCTCCTCCGCCGACACGAGGAGCAGTCCCCACGCCTGGTCGCGTCCCAGGGACTCCTGGTGAGCACCGGTCAACGCGACGGTATGGCTCTGGATGCCGAGGTACGCCATGCCGTGACTGCCCCCCTCGCGGAGCCGTTCGGCAATTGCGAAGGCGCGTTCGACCGGCACGGCGAAGCCGGAGAAACCGCCGGGGTCGCGCGTCAGGACCGCCAGCAGCCTGCCGTCGCCGTCGACCATTGCGCCGCCGGCAAAGCCGGGAATTGCGACACCGTCGGTCCGAATGAAGGACTCCTCCGTCGGCTCGGAGCCGCTCCCGTCACCGGTCGACGAGGCCGCGGTGATGCCCGGCCGTCCCGTAACGCCGCGAACCATTTCGAAGCGCGCCTCTACCGCGTCTTCACTCGGCATGGCCAGGGAGACGACAAACTCGCCGGCACCGGGAACGCGATCGGCGTGCTCGAAGAGCGCCACGCCGTGAGGTTCCTCCGTTTCGACGACGGCGAGCTCACTCGCCGGATCCCACCCCAGGACGGTGGCGGTGACCGGCGTCCCCCCGGCCGGGCGAACGGACACCTCCTCGCCGGTTTCGGCGTAGCGAGCAACCGAGAGGATCCGCCTCTCAGAGAGGGCAATGCCGCTCCGCTGCGGGACCGAACCTCCTCCAACTCCGAGGATCTTCCCGGCGTGACCCTCGTAGAGCCCGGTCACTGCCTTCGACATCTGCGTAAGGAACGATTCGTGTGCCATTGGTGGCCTCCTTCCACGTTGGAAGGTAGCGAGAGTCGCGGTATCCGTTGCCACCTGTTTGGGTAGGGTGTGGACCTCTGTAACCTACCCACAACCCTGTTGATTTGCCTGCGCCAGATCCCGTATCGCATA
>CAZZIE010000151.1:0-9592 GCA_964654185.1 uncultured Spirochaetaceae bacterium
CCTTGTGGCCGGCAATGATCTCGGCGACCGCAACGGCCTCTTCCTCGGCCTTGTGTGCCAGCATGGCGCCGCGCACCACATCGCCGATGGCGTAGACCCCGTCGACGTTGGTCCGGAACTCATTGTCGATCTCGACCTGCTTGCCGTTCTCCGCCATCTTCACGCCGACCTTGTCCAGGCCGAGGTCCTTCGTGTAGGGGCTCCGGCCGACGGCAACGAGGATCTTGTCCCCCTCGAAGGTGACTTCCTTGCCGTCCTTGTCCTCCGCCTTGAGGACAACGCCGTTCTTGCCCTTCTCCATGCCGGTGACTTTGGTCTCGAACTGGAAGTTCAGGCTCTGCTTGGCGAACTCCTTCTGCGCCGCCTTTGCGGTTCCGCGGTCCCACCCGGCCAGGGCCTCCGGCAGGATCTCGACAATGGTCACCTCCGAGCCGAGACGGGCCCAGACACTGGCCATCTCGAGGCCGATGATTCCCGCCCCCACAATGAGCAGCCGCTTCGGAACCTCCGTGAAGTCCAGGGCGTGTTCGGAGCTGACGACGGTCTCACCGTCGAAGGGGAGAAAGGGCAGCTCCGTCGGGACGCTTCCCGTGGCAATAATGATGTTCTTCGCCGACAGCTTCTCGGTCCCATCCTCGCCGGCCACCTCGACCTCGTGCGCCGCGGCAATGCTGCCGCGGCCCTTGTAGACATCGACCTTGTTCTTCTTCATGAGTCCCGCGACCCCGGTGGTCAGGCGCTTCACGATCTTGTTCTTGCGCTTGATCATGGTGTCGAGGTTCATGCCGATCTCGCCGACTTCGAAGCCGTGCTCCTTCGCCTCGTTCTTCATTTTGTCGTAGAGCTCGCTGGAGTCGAGGAGCGCCTTGGAGGGAATGCACCCGATGTTCAGGCAGGTGCCGCCGAGGGTCTTCCACTTCTCGACTATGGCGCACTTCAGACCGAGCTGAGAGGCGCGGATGGCCGCGGTGTAGCCGCCTGGTCCTGCGCCGATTACGACGACATCGTACTGGTTATTCTGTGCCACAATGTTCTCCTTCCGTCCTACAACTCCAGGAGCATCTGCGCGGGATCCTGGATCTGTTCCTTGATCTTCACCAGAAAGCGCACCGCCTCGCGACCATCGATGATGCGGTGGTCGTAGGTCAGTGCGACGTACATCATGGGGCGAATCACGATCTCACCGTCCACGACGACGGGGCGCTCATCAATGGAGTGCATGCCCAGCACCCCGGTCTGCGGCGGGTTCGGAATGGGCGTCGACAGGAGCGACCCGAAGATGCCGCCGTTGGAGATGGTGAAGGTGCCGCCGGTGAGCTCGTCCGGGGAGAGCTTCTTCTCCTGCGCGCGCTTCCCGAAGGAGATGATCTCGCTCTCGATCTCGCCGAAGCTCTTCCGGTCGGCGCTGCGCACCACCGGCACAATGAGCCCGCGCTCCGTCGAGACGGCCACCCCGATGTTGTAGTAGTCGTTGTAGACGATCTCTTCCCCGTCTATGAAGGCGTTGACCTCCGGGAACTCCTGCAGCGCCGCAACGGCGGCCTTCACGAAGAAGGACATGAAGCCCAGTCGGACCCCGTACTTCTTCTCGAAGGCGTCCCGGTACCTGACCCGAAGCTCCTTCACCGCGCTCATGTCCACCTCGTTGAAGGTGGTGAGGTGTGCGGAGTGCTGTTTGGATGCCACCAGGTTCTCCGCAACGCGCTTGCGCAGGGTCGACATCTTCACCCGGCGCTGGGGTCGGTCGCCGGCGCCCTTGGCGCCGGCGCCTGGGGCTGACCCGGAGCCGCCGCCCGTGGTGGGAGTGGCCGTCCCGGCGCCCGTGGCTGTGCCCGCGGCCGCGCCGGCCGTCTTGCCGCCGCCTTCGGCTTCCTTCGCCGCCCGGAGCGCATCCTCTTTGGTGATCCGGCCGTCCTTGCCGGTTCCCTTGATCGATGCCGGGTCGAGGTTGTGCTCCGCCACAATGCGGCGCACCGCCGGGGAGAGATCGCCGCCGGCATCCTGGGCGCCGCCTTCCCGGTCGCCCGCGTCCGCCGCGGTGTCGGCGGCCTCCGCCGCGCCTTCCGCTGCGGGAGCGCCCGTGTCAGCTGCCGCGCCGCCGGACTGGCCGTCGCTGCCGGCACCGGCGCCCTCGGTATCGATGTACCCGACGGTCTGGCCCACCGAGACTTCAGCGTCCTCCTCGACGGAGATCTCCAGGGTTCCCGCCGCGGGGCTCGGGACCGCCAGAGTCGCCTTGTCGGTTTCCAGCTCGAAGATCTCGTCGCCCTCTTCAACGCTGTCGCCGCTCTGCTTCAGCCAGGAGGCGAGAATGCCGCCGCTGACGGACTCACCGACTTCCGGAACCTGCACTTCCTGTTTCATCTGCTACCTCAAAGCGTTGCCGTTATTGTGCCTTACCGGAGCTACCTTCGGGAATGGCCTCCGCGAGGAAGGCCTCGAGCTCCTCGAGATGCTGCTTGTGGGATCCCGCCGCCGGGCTTGCGCTCTCCGGTCGCCCGACGTAGCGCACCTCCCGAGAGGTGGGGGCAAGGATGTCGTTCAGGCGGCCGCGGACGAAGCCGAAGGCACCGCGGTTCTGCGACTCCTCCTGACACCAGATGACCTCGGCCTTCCTGTTGAACTGCTCCAGGGCCTTCCGGATCTCATCCCACGGGAAGGGGTAGATCTGCTCGAGCCGGATGATGACCACCGACTCCGCTCCCTGTTTCTCCCTGCGGTCCAGGAGATCGTAGTAGACCTTGCCGGAGCAGAAGATGATCCGATCCACCTTCTTTGCATCGGCCTTGTCCACAATGACCGTGCGGTAGTGACCCGTTGTGAGGTCATCCAGGGTCGAGACGCAGCGCTTGTGCCGGAGCAGGCTCTTGGGCGTCATGGTGATCAGGGGCTTGCGGAAGGGTTGTTTGAGCTGTCGCCGCAGGAGGTGGAAGTACTGCGCAGGAGTGGTGGGGTTCACCACCTGCATGTTGTCCTCCGCGCAGAGGGTCAGGAAGCGCTCCAGGTGGGCGCTCGAGTGCTCGGGCCCCTGGCCCTCGTAGCCGTGGGGCAGGAGCATGACCAGACCCGTCGACCGGAACCACTTGGTCTCGCCGGCGGCAATGAACTGGTCAATGATGACCTGCCCGCCGTTGACGAAGTCGCCGAACTGCGCTTCCCACATGACCAGGATGTTCGGTTGCGCCAGGGAGTAGCCGTAGTCGAAGCCCAGGACGGAGAACTCAGAAAGAGGGCTGTCGTAGACCGAGAAGGTGCCCTGCTCTTCGCCGACGTGCTGGAGGGGCGTGTAGGTGCGCGGTACCTCCGCGCTCGAGTCCCACCACACGGCGTGGCGCTGGGAGAAGGTGCCGCGGCTGGAGTCTTCGCCGCTCAGCCGAATGGGATAGCCCTCGCGCAGGAGTGAGCCCCAGGCCATACTCTCCGCCAGGGCCCAGTCTATGTTCTCGCCGCTCTCGACGCGCTCCCGCCGATCCGTGACGAAGCGCTTCAGCTTGGGATGAATCGAGAATTCCTCCGGCACGGTCACCAGGGTCGAGCCGATCTCCTTCAGGGTCTTCTCGTCGACTCCGGTCTCCACCGGCTCATGGGTGTACTGCCGCTGAATCTGCTGCCACTCGCCGCGCTCGTAGGCATCGTTCAAATTGGGCTTCTCACCCCCCTTGGCCTTCCCGAGCTCATCCTTGAGGACCTGTTTGTACTTGTCGCTGAAGGCTTTCTGGTCCTTCTCGGAATAGGTGCCCTCTTCCGCCAGGGCGCGGCCGTAGAGGGTGCGCACGGAGTCGTGGTTCTTGATGAGGTCGTACATGATCGGGTGGGTGAAGGAGGGCTCGTCCGCCTCGTTGTGGCCGAGCCGCCGGTAGCAGAGGATGTCCACAACTACGTCGTAGCCGAACTTCTGTCGCCACCGCATGGCAAGGTCGATCGCCCGGACCACCGCTTCGGGGTCGTCGCCGTTGACGTGGAGGATCGGGAAGGGCATGGACTTGGCAATGTCCGTCGCAAAGAAGGTCGATCTGGCGTCGCGGCTCGCGGTAGTGAAGCCGATCTGATTATTGAGGATGATGTGTACGGTGCCGCCGGTCTTGTACCCCTTGAGCTGGGAGAGATTGAAGGTTTCCGCTACGACTCCCTGACCGCTGAAGGCGGCATCCCCATGAATGAGTACCGGCATGACCTTCTTCCGGTTGCGGTCCTTCCGGCGCCGCTGAATGCCCCGGGCCTTCCCCTCGACGACGGGGTCCACCGACTCCAGGTGGCTCGGGTTCGCCACCAGACTGATGTGGATGCTCGTGCCGTCCCCGGCGTCGTAGTCGAAGCTGTGGCCCAGGTGGTACTTCACATCGCCGCTGCCGCCGTAGGTGTGGGGCTTGTAGTTCTCAATGAAGCCGGCAAAGGTCTCGACGGCGGGCTTCCGCATGGCATTGGTGAACACGTTGATGCGGCCGCGGTGTGCCATGCCGAAGACGATCTCATGGAGCCCGCGCTGCGCCGCCGTGTCGACCAGATACCGGAACGCGGGGATCAGCGCCTCGCCGCCTTCCAGGGAGAAGCGCTTCTGCCCAATGAAGTTGGAGTGGATGAAGTGCTCGAGCTCTTCGGCTTTGATGAGGTCCTTCTGGAAGCGGATCTTCTCCCGGTTGTTCCACTCCCGGAGACCGCCCGGCGTCTCGATCTTCTCGATGAGCCAGCGCCGCATGGGCTTGTTCTGAATGTGGAGGATCTCCGCACCCAATCGGCCGCAGTAGGTCCCCCGAAGTTTCTCGAGGAGCGTCCGGAGGGGTGCCCGCTTCGGCTCGAAGTAGCCGCCGGTATGGAACTCGAGGTCCAGGTCGTCCTCGGAGAGGCCGAAGTCCTCAATGCGGAGGCTCTCGTAGTTCCCCTCCATGGTTATGTACATGTACTTCAGGTCGGGAGTGGAGTAGTTGCGCAGGGGGTTGAGGTCGGCGTAGATGTATCCGACGTCGCGGTACGCCCAGATCAGGCTGTCGACCCGGGACTGCTTGTACACCATGTCCGCTTCCGCGCCGGCGGGGTACGCGGCAAGATGCTTCGGCGCCCTGGCAGCCCCGGCGCCGGGCCGGTCAGCCGTGGACGGTGCGGTGGTCGCCGCCGGGCGCGCCGTTTCGCCGGCACTCGCCTCGGCGCTCACCGCCCTCGCGGCGGCGGCCGGCGTACTGTGCCCGTTGTCGAGCTCCTTGAAGAAGGCGTGCCACTTCTCCGGCACACTCCCGGGATCCTGTCGCCAGCTCTCGTACAGTTCTTCGAGAAACTCAAGGTTGGATAGATCGAGAAGCTCCTGTTCCACGGTGAGATCACCTCTCTTCTCACAATGTACAAAGTCGCGCCGGGTTGCGTCCCGCCGCGACCGACACAGCCCGTCGGGGCACAGCCCCGACAGACAGCGCCCGTCGCGGCTGCCGCCGCAACAGACACAGCCCGTCGTGCCTTACGGCACGACAGACACAGCCCGTTACGGCATATGCCGTAACAGACAGCGGCCGTCGGGGCACAGCCCCGACAGACAATGGGCGCACCTGGGGTGCGCCCTGAAAATCCTGACGATTATACTATAGTTGCCCTCTCACCGAAACAGCCTTTCCGGGGACCGCGCGGCGGCGGGCGCGCCGCCATCCGGGGACCGCGCATTGGCGGCCCGGTGCCCGCGCCCCTGACCACTCGTCACGAGCCGAGGCGCTCCTTCAGGAGGCCGGGAATCTCGTCGGGCTTGTCGGCAACGCGGGCGCCGGCGGACTCGAAGGCCTCGACCTTCGCCTGGGGGGTGCCCTTGCCGCCGGAGATGATGGCGCCGGCGTGGCCCATCCGCTTGCCCGGAGGGGCGGTGCGCCCGGAGATGAAGGCGACGACTGGCTTGGACATCTCGTTCTTGATGAACTCCGCCGCGGCCTCTTCATCCTCGCCGCCGATCTCGCCGATGACGACGACCCCGCTCGTACCGGGGTCCGCCTCGAAGAGCTTCAGCATGTCAATGAAGTTGGACCCGATGATCGGATCCCCGCCGATGCCGACGCAGGTCGACTGGCCCATGCCGTTGACCGTCAGGTTGTAGACAACCTCGTATGTCAGGGTGCCGCTCCGGCTGATGACCCCGATGTTGCCTTCCTTGTGAATCCGCAGGGGCATGATGCCGATCTTGCACTTGCCCGGCGAGATGAGCCCCGGACAGTTCGGCCCGATGAGGCGTACGCCCTTCTCTTTGACGTACTGGTAGTTCGCCGCCATCTCGAGAGTGGGAACACCCTCGGTAATGCAGATGATCAGGGGAACCCCCGCGTCGGCGGCCTCCCGGATCGCCGCGGAAGCGAACTTCGCCGGAACGAAGATCACCGATGCGTCCACCTTGTTGGCGGCCTGGGCTTCCTGGACGGAGTTGTAGACGGGAATGCCCTCGACGTCCTTGCCGCCTTTACCCGGCGTCACGCCGCCGACGACTCTGGTTCCATCGGCCACCATGGTCTTCGCGTGAAAGGAGCCGTCGCGGCCGGTGATTCCCTGGACGATTACGTTCGTGTTCTCATCAATCAGTATGCTCATGGGTACCCCTCACGCTATGGACGTAACTTGATCGACAGCCTCGCTCAGGCTCTCGGCGACCGCGAAGCCGTGCTCCTTGAGCATCGCCCTGCCTTCCTCTTCATTGGTGCCGATGAGGCGGATGACCATGGGCAGTTTGATGTCGATCTGCTCCATGGCCATGAGAATGCCCTTGGCAATATCGTCACACCGGGTAATGCCGCCGAAAATGTTGATCAGGATCGCCTTCACCTTCGGGTTCCGGGTGATGATGCGCAGGGCGTTGAGCACCTTCTCGGGATTGGAGCTGCCGCCGACGTCCAGAAAGTTCGCCGGATTGCCGCCGTAGAGCTTGATGATGTCCATGGTCGCCATGGCAAGGCCGGCGCCGTTGACAATGCAGCCAATGTCGCCGTCCATGCTGACGAAGCTCAGGCCGGATTGCCGCGCCTCGATCTCGTCCTCGGAGTACTCCTCCGGGTTCTTGAGCTTCTCGTACTCCGGATGCTTGTAGTCGGCGTTGTCGTCGAAGTTGATCTTGGCATCCAGGGCGTAGAGCTTATCCCCGTCAATCAAGGCGTAGGGGTTGATCTCCACCAGGGAGCAGTCCTTCTCCATGTAGAGCTTGAAGAGCTTGTGGACCACGTCCTCGGCCTGCTTCACGAGCCCCGAGGTATCGAAGACGCTCTCCAGCGCCTTGCGGAGCTCGATCTCATCAATCCCATCCACAGGGTCGATGTGTAAGCGGATGATCTCCTCGGGGCGATTCACCGCCAGCTCCTCAATGTCCACCCCGCCGGCCTTGCTCATCATGAGGATGAGCTGCTTGGCGGTGCGGTCCAGCGTGAGCCCGAGGTAGTACTCCCGCTCGATCTCCGCGGCTTGCGTGATCATGACTTTCTCGACGGGAATGTCCTTGATGGTGAGGTTCAGGATGTCCTTCGCCTTCGCCTCGGCTTCGTCGGGGTTCTCGGCGAGCTTGACCCCGCCGGCCTTTCCGCGGCCTCCCACCAGGACCTGCGCCTTGACGACCACGGTGTCGCCGATCTTTTCGGCGGCGGCCCGGGCGTCCTTCGCGTTGTCCACGACGATCTGTTCCTGGATAGGGATTCCGTACTCGGCGAAGAGCTCCTTCGCCTGATACTCATGAATCTTCATTACGCATCTCCCGGCTCTGCTGTCTTCTCTCCCCGCGCTTCGCGGTACTTCTTGATCTCTCGCTTGGTCAGGTTGATGAGCTTGGTCACCTTGATGTCCCGGGGGCACACCTTCGTGCACATGAAGTGGTTCTCGCAGGGCCACACGCCGTTGAGGGTGTCCAGGATATCCAGGCGGGGCTCCAGGCCCTGGTCCCGGTCGTCGAAGACGAAGCGCGCAGCCTGGACGATCGCCGCCGGCCCAATGAACTCGGGGTTCTTGTCCAGAACCGGACACGCAGAGAAGCACGCTGAACAGTTGATGCATTTGGTCGCATCGTCGAACTGGGCGCGCGCCTCCTGGCTCTGGATGTGCTCCTTCTCGGCAGGCTCCTCTTTCGGAATCAGGAAGGGCTTCACCGAGCGGAAGTTCTCGAAGAAGGGCTCCTGGTTCACCATGAGGTCCCGCTGCACGTCGAGGTGCTTGAGGGGCTCGATCTGGATGGTGGTGTGGCCGTCGGAGACGACGTCCTTGATGAGGGTCTTGCACGCCAGCCGTTCCGTTCCGTTGATGCGCATGGCATCCGAGCCGCACACGCCGTGGGCGCAGCTCTTCCGGAAGACCAGGCTTCCATCCTGGTTGCGCCAGATATCGATCAGGGCGTCCAGGACGCGGTCGGTCGGTTCAGCCGTCACCTTGTAGGACTGGACGTGCGGCCTGGCGTCGACCTCCGGATTGTATCTCTGTATTTCGAGGGTTACGTTCATCTCAATTCCTCCCACGCTAGTACTTCCGGGGCTTTGGCTCCCAAATGCTGGTGTCTACCTTCTTGTAGCCGATCGTTACGTCGTCCCCGTCGAGGGTGGCCAGGGTGTGCTTGAGCCACTGCTTGTCGTCCCGGTCGGGGTAGTCCCGGCGGGAGTGGGCGCCGCGGCTCTCGGTGCGATTGAGGGCGGAGACGGCGGTCACCAGGGAGAGGTCGAGGAGGTTCTCCAGCTCGAGGATGCTCAGGACCTCCTGGTTGAAACTGCCGTTCTTGTCCTGGACGCGAACGCCCTGGAACTCCGTGCGCAGATCCTGCAGCTCCTTGACGGCGCTCTCCATCTCACCGGCCTCGCGATACACACCGATCTTCTCCATCATGACGTTCTGCATGGAGTCGTAGACGTGGCCGGGGTGAGCGCCTTCCTCTTCCTTGAGCTTCCGAATGCGCTCCTTCATCTTCTCGCCCGCGTCCTTCGGAGCGGGAGGCAAGTCGGCCCCCTTCACGTACTCCGCAATGTGCTGTCCGGCGCGGCGGCCGAAGACCACCAGGTCGACCAGACTGTTGGTGCCCAGGCGATTGGCGCCGTGGACGGAAACGCAGGCGCACTCGCCGACGGCGTAGAGGCCCTCATAGGTTGTATCCGCCGTCTCGACCTGTCCGTTGACGTTGGTGGGTATGCCGCCCATGGCGTAGTGCGCCGTGGGCTGCACCGGCATTGCCTTCTCCGCCGGATCAATGTCCAGGTAGGTCTTACAGAAGTCCGCAATGTCGGGAATCTTCTTGTAGACGGTTTCCTTGCCCAGGTGGCTCGCGTCGAGCATGACGTAGTCGTCTATCTTGCGATCGCCGCGCATGCCCCGTCCTTCCTGAATCTCCGTCAGGATTGCCCGGGAGACCATGTCGCGAGGTGCGAGGTCGAGCAGTGTGGGAGCGTACTGCTCCATGAAACGCTCTCCCTTGTTGTTCAGGAGAATGCCCCCCTCGCCGCGGACACCTTCGGTAATGAGAATGCCCATGCCGCGGATGCCCGTCGGGTGGAACTGGAAGAACTCCATGTCCTCCAGGGGGATCCCGGCGCGTGCGAGAACCGCCGGGCCGTCACCGGTGTTCGCGATTGCGTTTGATGTTATGCGGAACATTCTTCCGAAGCCGCCGGTT
>CAZZIE010000152.1:0-9176 GCA_964654185.1 uncultured Spirochaetaceae bacterium
TCGACAACCCGTACATCCTGATCCACGACAAGAAGATCTCGAGCATGAAGGACCTGCTCCCCGTTCTCGAGAAGGTCGCTCAGGCCTCCAAGCCGATTCTGATCATTGCCGAGGACATTGAGGGCGAGGCTCTTGCGACTCTCGTCGTGAACTCGATCCGCGGTACCCTGAACGCGGTGGCCGTCAAGGCGCCGGGCTTCGGCGATCGTCGGAAGGCCATGCTCGAGGACATTGCAATCCTCACGGGTGGACAGGTCATCTCCGAGGAGCTCGGGCTCAAGCTCGAGACCGCCGACATCAGCCAGCTCGGTCAGGCTCAGTCGGTCAAGGTCGACAAGGAGAACACGACCGTCATCAACGGCGCCGGCAAGCAGTCCGACATCAAGGATCGCATTGCCCAGATCAAGGCGCAGATTGAGGACACCACCTCCGACTACGATCGCGAGAAGCTCCAGGAGCGCCTTGCGAAGCTCGCCGGCGGTGTCGCGGTCATCAACGTTGGTGCGGCAACCGAGGTTGAGCTCAAAGAGAAGAAGCACCGCGTCGAGGACGCCCTGTCGGCAACCCGCGCCGCCATTGAAGAGGGCATTATCCCCGGCGGTGGCGTGACCCTCGTGCAGGCCCTTGCGGCCCTCGAGAAGGAGAACCTCGACAACATTCCGGAGGATCAGGCCGTCGGATTCCGCATGGTCAAGCGAGCCCTCGAGGAGCCGATTCGCCAGATCGCCATCAACGCCGGTCTCGACGGATCGATCATTGCCGAGCGCGCCAAGAAGGAAAAGAAGGGCTTCGGCTTCGATGCCGCAGCCATGGACTGGGTCGACCTCGTGAAGGCCGGTATCATTGATCCGGCAAAGGTGACCAGGTCGGCACTGCAGAACGCCGGTTCCATTGCCGGACTGCTTCTCACCACGGAAGCGGCCGTCACGGACATCCCTGAGGAAGAGCCCGCAGGCGGCGGCGCTCCCGGTGGAGGAATGGGCGGCATGGGAGGCATGGGCGGCATGATGTAAGCCGTCCGGCCCGCATCCGATACATCCGTTTGCACACGGTGACCAGGGGGAAGCCGCTGCCGGCTTCCCCTTGTTGTCTCCGACAGCCGGATGGTTCCCCGTGTAGATGGCTTCCTGTGACGGTGCCATCTTCGAGAACAAGGCAGGATACGGTAGTGAAACGAGAAGAGTTCATCTTCACCATCGGGTACCAGGGAAGCTCCGCCGTCGTTGATGCGCAGGCAAAGCGCAAGTTCGGCAAGCTCGACACCATGCAACTCGCCGAGCGTGGGCTTCTGAAGCAGGCCTTCTCCTCCGCACTCTATTCGGGAGACGAGAAGGAGATGGAGCAGCTCATTGCCTACTTCAGGGAGCACACGACCCTTGAGGCCGACAACGTGAGCGCGCTGAAGCGTCTCTTCGGTGTCTCCGAAGTTCCCGACGCCATCACCAAGACGGTGCAGGTGTAGTGCGCCCGGGCAACTTGCTTGACTCCGCCAAATCTTGTGTGCTACCGTTTCGCAATCTTTGCCAATAGAGGAAGTTAAGACCTATGCAGTTTCTATATGGGAGTCTGCCCATCCTTATGGCGCCGACGGGTGGCGCTGAGGGGGGAGGAGGACCGGCTTCGATTCTTCCGACCCTTGTGACCTTTGGGCTCGTCTTCCTGATTTTCTATTTTCTCATTATTCGTCCGCAGAACAAGAAGCAAAAGGAAACGAAGCAGATGCTTGCCTCCCTGGACAGGGGAGATAGGGTTGTGACCATCGGGGGGATCCGCGGTGTTGTTCAGTCTCTGAAGGAAGACACCGTGGTGGTGAAAGTCGACGACAACGTAACGATGGAGTTTTCCAAGAGCGCCGTTTCCAACGTGGTGGAAAAGAAGAGCTCCGGTAAGCCCAAGACGAAGGAAAGCGCTTCGTCGAAGGAAGACGGCTCGTCCGAGAGCGACTCGAAGAACGAGCAGTAAGCTTGTTCGAATCCCCTCGTACTCGTATCCCTGACGTAAAGACAGTATTCCTACTAGTGGAGTTGGCACGATGAGCAAACGACTGCGGTTTCTCATTGTTCTCCTTGCAATCGTGATAGCCGGGGTGTTCTTGTACCCCACGGTTCAGTGGTACTTCTTCGTACCCGAGGAGGACAAAGAGCTTGCACAGGGTTCTCGCGTGCAGATTCGGGAGTACTCGCAAGATCAAGCGCGAGCAGCACTCTCCGATCTGCAGGAGTTGGCCCGGTCAAGCGAGGACGCACCTGTTCCGGAAGAGTATGACTACCTCATTCCCATTGCCCGGGATAACTACCGACTCGAAGAGCGTCCCGTCCCCCAGGAGTGGACGGCGGAGAACCTGCTCGCGGGATTCCGCACCGAGCGTGAGGCTTTTGACGCGATCGAGAATCACCATCGTGAGCGCGTTCAGGAGCTCAAGGACCTGAAGTCCCGGATCATTACGCTGGGCCTGGACCTCTCCGGGGGCGTGAGCGTCATCCTGGAGGCCGACCGTCAGAGTCTGCAGGAGCGTCTCGGCGAGGAGCCCACGGATCAGCAGATGGATGAGGCCATTGACCTGGCTCTGCAGGTTCTGACCAATCGGATCGACCAGTTCGGCGTGACCGAGCCGCAGATTCGGGAGATGGGGGATACGCGGATTTCCGTCGAGATTCCCGGGGACAACGACCGGGAGCGCGTCAACTCGTTTCTCCGCGGCAAGGGTAGCTTGAACTTCCACATTGTGGATGATGAGGCCACCCAGGAGCTGATCGAGCTCCAGCAGCAGAATCCAGGGTGGGACCCGGAGATCGACGGGCGGCCCGACTTCGTCCCTGCGGGATCGGAGATCGTTCCATTCGTCTCGAAGGATGAGTACGGCATCGACGAGTTCGTTCGCTACATTGTCATAAAGCAGGACATTCAGGAGCACGGCCTCGACGGACAGCACATCACGGATGCGCAGTTCGCCCGGGATCCGGTGACGAATCAGCCGGTTGTCAACTTTGTGCTCGACGGTGAGGGAGCCGACAAGTTCGCCAAGCTCACCCGGGACAACGTCAACAGCAGTCTCGCCATCGTGATGGACGAGCGGGTTCGTGCCTACGCAACGATTACCGAGGAGATTCCGACGGGTCAGGTGCGTATCAGCGGATTTGACCAATCGGAAGCACAGGACATTGCCACGACGCTTCGTACGGCGGCGCTGCCGGTGGACCTGAACATCCTGAATCAGGAAGCGGTGGGAGCGAGCCTTGGTGATCAGGCCATCCAGGCGGGCTTGCGCGCCATTGCCCTGGGATTCGGGCTGGTCATCATCTTCATGGCGCTCTACTACAAGGGCGCCGGGCTCATTGCAGACCTCATTCTCGTTCTGAACCTGGTCTTCATTGTTTCCATTCTGTCGGTATTCAACCTGACCCTCACGTTGACGAGCATTGCCGGTATCATCCTGACGGTTGGTATGGCGGTGGATGCGAACGTCATCATCTTTGAGCGAATCAGAGAGGAGTACCGCCTCGGCAAGAGTCCCCAGGCGGCGGTGCAGGCGGGATTCCAGAAGGCCTTCTGGACCATCATGGACGCCAACATCACCACCTTCATTGCGGCTATCTTCCTGTCGCAGCTGGGAACCGGGCCCATTCAGGGTTTCGCGGTTACCCTTGCGGTCGGTATTCTCTCGTCCATGTTCACGGCGCTCTTCGTGTCCCGGCTCATCTTCGACGTCAATCTTGATCTCTTTCGGCGATCGCGGCTCAGCATCGGTTGGGGGACATAATGAAGCGAGTAATCCCATTCACGCGAATCCGCGTCATCATGGCGATCGTCTCAATTGCGGTCATCCTTGGTGGCGCCGCCGGAATCATTTTCCAGGGTGGTTTCAATCTCGGTATCGACTTCGAGGCGGGTCTGCGCCAGCGGATTCAGATCCTGCCGAGCGTGGCGGATGCGAATACAGCAACGGTCCGGGATGCGCTGAGCGACCTCGGCGACGTCCAGGTGCAGGAGATCAGCGCGCCGGAGGACCAGGAGTTCACCGTCCGCATACAGGACGACGGTACCATTGACCAGTTCAGTCAGGTCATGTCCGAGCGCATTGCCACTCAGCTCGAAGAGGCCTTCGGAGCGGGAGCGGTCGAGACGCTGAGCACGGACTACGTCGGCCCCCGCTTCTCCCAGGACCTTACGCGCCAGACGGTGCTGCTCACTTCGCTGGCTCTGGGCCTGATCCTGATCTACATCTGGTTTCGCTTCCGCCTGGCCTACGCCGTTGCGGCCATCGTCACGCTGCTGCACGACGTGGCGATCATGCTGGGCTTCATCGGCACCTTTCAGATCGAGGTGGCAACGGCAACCATTGCGGCGGTACTGACCATCATCGGCTACTCCCTCAACGATACGATCGTCATCTTTGATCGTATCCGCGAGAACGAGACGCTGCTCCGGGATTCGGAGTTCGGTGTCATTGTGAATACCAGTATCACCCAGTCCTTGAGCCGGACGCTGATCACCTCACTGACCACACTGCTGGCGGTTGTGGCGATCTTCATTTTCGCTACCGGGGCAATTCAGGACTTCGCCCTCAACCTCATGGTGGGTATCGTCGTCGGTACCTACTCGTCGATCTTCGTGGCCTCGCCCTTCCTGCTGTCGTGGCAGCGCCGCGTGCGTCAACGCGCCCGGGCGAAGGGTGTCAAGCAGTACGGAGCAAAGGCGGCGGCGCCACAGAAGAAGCAGGTCGAGCAGCCTGCCGCCGAAGAAGGGCAGCAGAAGGAGCCTGAGAAACAGCCGGCCGGAGTCGGCACCAAGGATGTCGAAGAGGTCAAGCGGGATATCGAACGGCGCCGGAGCACCACCGCCGCGGGAAAGAATGTTCCGCGCTCAAAGCGTAAGAAGAAGAAGTAACGAGAGTGATATAACCAGACTGATGTAACCGGTCTGATGTAACGAGATTTGCGAAATCGGGGCGCCTCGCGATGAGCGGAGCGGCCCGCTGGACGAGCACGAATACAACGCCGAGCGTTCCTTCGGGATGCTCGGCGTTTCCATTGGGGTTTGCCCCGACGGTTCCGCTCGGCCGGGGAGCGGCGATCAGCCGGGCTGTTCCTCGGTCACCTCGCCGCGCAGACCGAGATCATCGGCCACAGTCTGCATTCCTTCAAGAGTGTCCTGGATCACATCTGAGAGCTCCATGCCCAGCCTGGAGGCGCCGTCCTCAATGACGTCCCGATTGACGCCGGCGGCGAAGCCGCGCTGATTCCACTTCTTCTTGACCGACTTGGTCTTCATGTCCAGGATGCTGCGGCTCGGACGCATGAGAGCCGTCGCAGTGATGAGTCCGGTCAGCTCGTCGATGGTGTAGAGGACCTTCTCCATCTCATGCTCGGGCTCGACGTCGGTGACCAGACCGTAGCCGTGGCTCATGACCGCGTGAATCCAGTCTTCCGGCCAGCCTTCTTCTTCAAGCACCTTCCGGGTCACCTGACAGTGCTGCTCCGGGTACATCTCCCAGTCGAGATCGTGGATGAGACCGATGATGCCCCATTTCTCCTCATCTTCTCCGCGCTTTCGCGCCATGTGGCGCATGACCGCCTCGACGGCCAGGGCGTGCTTGATGAGGTTCTCGTTCTTCTGATAGCTCCGCAGGAGGGCCATTGCCTCGTCGCGGGTCGGAATCTTCTCACCCATGCTGGTGCTCCTTGTCAGGTATCCTGGTGGACACGGTTACCCCGTCTCGGATGGGCACGATGGACGTGACCAGGTTGGGATGTCCGGTTGCCTTCCGGTTGTATTCGCGCACCGCCTCGGTGGCCTCGTCCTTCCGTGCGGGCTCGGCGACGTAGCCGTACCAGAGGGTGTTGTCGGTCATGAGAACGCCGCCCGGCGAGAGCAGATCGAAGGCCAGATCGAAGGACTCTCCGTACCACTCCTTGTCGACATCGTTGAAGATGAAGTCGAAGCTTTCGGGCTCGGTTCCGACGAGTCGCCGGGCGATGTCGAGGGCGTCGCCGACCTCATACTCGAGATGAGCGCTGTGGCCTGCACGACCGTAGAACTCCCGGGCGAGCTGCTCGTTCTCGGGAGCCAGGTCCGTGCAGAGGATCGTGGCTTCCGCCGGCAGAACCGAAGCCGCCCAGATTGCCGAGTAGCCGAAACCCGACCCGAGCTCCAGGATGCGTCTCGGCCGACCGGCGGCGACCACGGCCTGAATGAGGTGCCCGACCTGCGGACCGACAATCGGAAATCCGGTCCGTCGAGCCATGGCTTCCATCTCTCGGAGCACGTCGGAGCTTGATGCCTCGGTTTGCCGGATGTACTGCTCGAGTCGCGGTTCGACGATGTGCCTCACGCTACCTCCCGTGGGCACAAGTATATGACGCTCCGACCGGCGGGGACAATGTAGCGACGACGGCCGCGGGGCCGGCCGCGGGCAATGACGGGTGCCCGGCCGCTACGGTATACTAGAGTCATTCGAGAACAAGGCGGTAACTCATGAACGATGATTTCGCGCAGCTGCTTCGCGCCAAAGAGGGATTCATCTGCGATATGGACGGTGTTCTCTACCATGGGGATCGCATTCTCCCCGGCGCGAGGGAGTTCGTCGAATGGCTGCAACGGGAGAACAAGCGCTTTCTCTTTCTCACCAACTCCAGCGAGCGCTCTCCCCGTGAGCTGCAGGAGAAACTGAGCCGACTCGGGATCGATGTCACCGCCGATCACTTCTACACGAGTGCGCTTGCTACCGCGGGCTTTCTGCATAGTCAGGGTCCCGCCCGGTCGGTCTATGTGATCGGCGAATCCGGGTTGATCAACGCCCTCTACGACGCAGGCTTCTCGATGAGCGACGCGAGGGCCGACTACGTGGTGGTCGGAGAGACCAGGACGTACAGCTTCGAGAAGCTCGAGCGGGCGGTCAATCTCGTGCGTAACGGCGCCCGGTTGATCGGTACGAACCCGGACATATCCGGTCCGACGGAGCAGGGGATCGCCCCGGGGTGTGGCGCCCTGATTGCGCCGATTGAGCTGGTCACCGGCCGTAAGGCGTACTTCGTAGGCAAGCCGAATCCCCTCATGATGCGCCAGGCTCTTCACAAGCTCGGGTGCCGGCGGGAGGAGACCTTCATCATTGGTGACCGCATGGATACGGACATCGTTGCGGGCATAGAGTCGGAGATCGACACGATTTTCGTGTTGAGCGGCGTAACCTCCCGTGAAGAGCTTGCCGATTTCCCCTATCAGCCGGACTTTGTACTGCACGGTGTCGGAGATGTGGTGACCGCCGCGGAAGGACAGCAGCAGTGAAGCTACACGTACGGGAATACGGGACGAGCGGTGAGCCGGTGGTGATTCTCCACGGGCTCTTTGGATCGGGGGACAACTGGCATGCCGTGGCGCAGACGCTCTCGGCGCGCAACCGGGTGCTTCTCCCGGATCTGCCCAATCATGGCGAGTCACCCCACATCGAGGACATGAGCTACCCCGTCATGACCGCCTCCCTGGCGGAGACGCTCGACGACATGAATGTGGAGCGGGTGCACCTGATGGGGCACTCCATGGGCGGCAAGGTTGCCATGGCCTTTTCGTTAGGCTACCCGGATCGCGTCGCCTCTCTCGTCGTGGTGGACATTGCGCCGCGTACCTATCCCGGTTACCATCGGGACATCATCGACACCATGCGTAAGGTGCCGGTGGAGAACCTTACGGCGCGAAACGGCGCCGACCCCTACCTTGCCGAAGGCATCCCCAATCGCGGCGTCCGGGCGTTTCTGATGAAGAATCTGATTCGGCGCGAGGATGGCGGAGGATACGAATGGCGACTGAACCTGCCCGTCATCCAGGCGCAGTACGATCATCTCTCGTCCTGGCCGGAACCCGAGAAGGACGCCTCCTACGACGGTCCGGTTCTCTTTGTCGGCGGAGGGGCCTCGCCGTACATGAGGGATGTGAAAGTCGGTGGCTTACGGCCTCTCTTCCCCATGGCGCGGATCGAGATGATCGAATCCGCCGGCCACTGGGTTCACGCGGAGGCGCGGGAGCGCTTCCTCGAAACCGTCTCGGGCTTTCTCGAGCAGCACGAAGGGCGTGCCCGTGGAGGAGGTCCCGCGACGAGTCCGGCCCGCGGCGGAGGAACCACGGTGAGTCCGGCCCGCGACGGAGGCAACGCGTCCGGCCCAGCTGACGGCGGAGAGCACGCCGGCGGTCACGCCGGGGCCGGTCGGGCCGACACGGGGGCTTCCATTTGAACGCACCCGCAGCGGCCCCATCGCAACCCGGCGACCCCACCGTGTTCGGCGCGACGGTCCGACCCGATGGAACGAACTTCGCGCTCTTTAGCCGCCACGCTACGGCGGTCACGCTCTGTCTCTTCGACAATCCTGAAGACGAAACTCCGAGCCACCAGATCCCCCTCGACCCGGAACGGAACCGCACCGGCGATGTCTGGCACGTTCGCCTGTCCGACGTCGCGGCCGGCCGACTCTACCTCTACCGGGTCGATGGGCCCTTCGCCCCCGCTGAGGGTCACCGCTTCTCTGCACGGCTCTATCTCCTCGACCCCTACGCCAAGGCGCACACGCGTCGGCCCTTTGCCACCCGCCACTCCATTGGATACAACCGTGACCGCGGCACCGACGCCCCGCCGCCGGTGGGGTACAGCAACATCGACTCAATTCCCAAATGCGTCGTCGTGGATGATGCCTTCGACTGGGCCGGTGATCGGCCGCTGGAGATACCGCTTCGCAACTCCGTGATCTACGAGGCGCATCTGCGGGGCCTGACGCGCCATCCAAGCGCAGGGGCACAGCATCCCGGCACCTATCGCGGCCTGATCGAGCGGATTCCCTATTTGCGGAAGCTGGGCATCACCGCGGTAGAGCTCCTTCCTGTCTACGAGTTCGATGAGAACGAGGTCGACCGCGTCGACCCGACGACGGGGAAGGCGCTGCATAACTACTGGGGCTACAACCCGATTGGCTACTTCGCACCCAAGGCGTCTTACGCTCACGGTGAGGATCCTCCGGCGGCAGTGCGTGAGTTCAAGGAGATGGTTCGCGCCCTTCATGAGGCGGAGATCGAAGTCATCCTGGATGTGGTCTTCAATCACACCGCCGAGGGGAACCATGAGGGACCGACCCTCTCCTTCCGGGGACTCGACAACTCCATCTACTACCTTCTCGAGGAGGATCGTCGCTTCT
>CAZZIE010000153.1:0-9149 GCA_964654185.1 uncultured Spirochaetaceae bacterium
CCGCGAGAGGCGCCGCAGTGAAGTCCGCGGTGTGCATGGGGGGCCAGTTCCAGGGGATGATCGACCCCACGATCCCGTAGGGCTCCCGGACCGTGTAGTCGAACAGGCCATCCCGCTCGGGAATGGTAATGCCATGGATCTTGTCGGCCAGGCCGCCGTAGTAGCGATAGTTGCGAATGGCCTCCCCCACGTCCATCCGGGACTGCGCAATGGGCTTACCGTTCTCCAGGGTCTCGAGCTGCGCGAGCTCTTCGGCGCGCTCTTCGAGCCGCCGGGAAATCGCGAGGAGGTAGCGTCCCTTGTCGCGCTGCGTCGTGCGTCGCCACACCTGCCGGTAGGCGCGCAGGGCCGACTCGACGGCGCGGTCGACATCCTCCTCCGTGCCGTCGGGCACCTCCGTGACGACACTGCGGTCAGCCGGATTCACAACCGCGATCCGCGCCGCTCCCTGCGGAAAGGTGAACTCACCGTCAATGAAGTGTCCCGTTGGTCCGTCGTACGTTTTCATGGCATCAATCCTGTTTGGCTCTGGAAAAAGCAAGGGCTGCCTCTTGTGTCGAGGCAGCCCCTGGGATGCGCGGCTTCGCGCGTCGTTTTCGCCAGGGTTCTTTACTTGTTCTCCGTCGCGGCCCGGGCAGCGGCAAGGCGCGCAATGGGCACACGATACGGGGAGCAGGACACGTAATTCATGCCCACCTTGTAGCAGAACTCCACGGACTTCGGCTCGCCGCCGTGCTCGCCGCAGATGCCGACCTTGAGATTCGGATTGGTCTTGCGACCGCGCTCGGTTCCGATCTGCACGAGCTGACCGACGCCCTCCTGGTCCAGGACCGCAAAGGGATCCTCTTCCAGAATGCCGTCTTCAACGTACTGCGGCAGGAAGGAGCCTACGTCGTCGCGGGAGAAGCCGAAGGTCATCTGCGTGAGGTCGTTGGTGCCGAAGCTGAAGAACTCCGCGTCCTCCGCGATCTGATCGGCAATAAGCGCCGCCCGCGGAATCTCGATCATGGTACCGATGAGGTAGTCGATCTTCATGTTGTGCCTGTCCAGCACCTTCTTCACGACACCCTCGGCGTTCTCCTTCATGACCGCGAGCTCCTTCTTGGAGCCGACGAGGGGGATCATGATCTCGGGCTGCACGTCGCCGCCGCCCTTCTTCACCTCGACGGCCGCTTCCATGATCGCCTCCACCTGCATGTCGTAGACCTCGGGGTAGGTGATGCCCAGACGGACACCGCGGTGGCCGAGCATGGGGTTGAACTCATGCAGGGAGTCGATCTTTGCCTTCAGGTCGTCGACGGAAACGCCGGTGTCTTTCGCCAGCTCGTTGATGTCGTCCTCTTCGCTCGGCACGAACTCGTGCAGAGGCGGATCGAGGAGACGCACGGTGACCGGCAGACCATCCATGGCCTTGAAGATGCCGACAAAGTCTTCCTTCTGATAAGGCAACAACTTCTCGAGGGCCTTCTCCCGGGCTTCCTTCGTCTCGGCGACGATCATCTGCCGGAAGATCTTGATCCGTCCCTCTTCGAAGAACATGTGCTCTGTCCGACACAGACCGATTCCTTCGGCTCCGAACTCCCGGGCGCGCTTGGCGTCTTCCGGCGTGTCCGCGTTGGTTCGCACGTTGAAGCCGACCTGATCAATGTTGTGCCGTCGCGCCTTGTGGCGGATCTCGTCGGTCCAGCTGAGAAAGGTGGAGAGCTCTCCGGAAATCTCCGGCTGAATCAGATCGAGCTGACCCTCGAAGAGATCTCCACTTGTTCCGTCGATGGTGATGAAATCACCCTCTTTGAACTCCGAACCGCTTTTGGACTTCACCCTCTTGTTGGCAATGGTGAGGTCCTTCGCGCCGACTACGGCGGGCTTGCCCATGCCGCGGGCGACGACCGCCGCGTGACTGGTCATGCCGCCGGTGGAGGTCAGAATGCCCTCGGCAGCGTGCATGCCGCCGATGTCCTCGGGGCTGGTCTCCTTGCGGACCAGGACAACCTTCTTGCCGTCCTTGACCCACTGCTCCGCCTCATCGGCGGTAAACACGATGTGGCCGGTAGCTGCACCGGGAGAGGCGTTGAGGCCCTTTGCAAAGGCCTTCACCTTGTCCTTCGCCTTGGGGTCGATCATGGGGTGGAAAACCTGATCGAGCTGCGCCGGGGTAACGCGCTCCATGGCGAGCACTTTGTCGATAAGGCCCTCGTTGAACATCTCCACGGCAATGCGGATCGCCGCAGCACCGGTGCGCTTCCCGTTCCGGGTCTGAAGTATGTAGAGCTCACCCTGCTGAATGGTGAACTCCATGTCCTGCATATCCTGGTAGTGCGCCTCGAGCTTGTCCTTCACGTCGACGAGCTGCTGGTAGATCTTGGAGTCCTTCTCGGCGAGGGTGGCAATTGCCATTGGTGTGCGAATGCCCGCCACCACGTCTTCACCCTGGGCGTTCATGAGATACTCGCCGTAGAAGACCTTCTCGCCGGTAGCGGGGTCACGAGAGAAGCACACGCCGGTGCCGGAGTCTTCGCCGAGGTTTCCGAACACCATGGACTGAACGGTGACAGCGGTGCCCTTGAGCCCGGTGATCTCATTGAGCTTGCGATACTGAATTGCCCGGGGATTGTTCCACGAACCGAAGACGGCGTTGATGGCCTTCCACATCTGTTCATCGGGGTCCTGGGGAAAGTCTTCGTTGGTGTGGCTCTTGTACACCTGCTTGTACTGATTGACGACCTCCTTGAGGTCCGCCGCGTCGAGGTCGGTGTCCAGCTCAACGCCCTTCGTCTGCTTGATCTTGTCGAGGGCCGCCTCGAAGTGCTCATGGTCTACGCCCATGACGACATCCCCGAACATGTTGATGAAGCGCCGGTAGGAGTCCCAGGCGAAGCGCTCGCTGTTGGAAACCTTGGTAAGCCCCTGCACGGCGTCGTCGTTGAGGCCGAGGTTCAGGACGGTGTCCATCATGCCCGGCATGGATTGGGCGGCACCGGAGCGGACGGAGACCAGAAGCGGGTCATTTCGATCCCCGAGCTTCTTGCCCATCATCTCTTCAAGTCGTGCCCGGTGCGACTCGACTTCATCATGGAGTCCATCCGGATATGTATTGTCATGCTCGTAGTAGTACTCACACACCTCGGTGGAAATGGTGAAGCCAGGCGGCACCGGAACACCAACATTCGTCATCTCCGCAAGATTGGCGCCCTTGCCGCCGAGAAGGTCCTTCATTTCACGGGACCCGTCGGCCTTTCCTCCGCCGAAAAAGTAGACGTGCTTTCGTGCCATAAACGTGTTAACCCCCGAAAATATAATGATCTGTTCGATTTGGTCAGGGCGAAGGCTAAAACGAAACGACCCGCGTGTCAACTGAGGGACACGCGGGTCGTCGGTATGTCAACCTTCACACATAGGAAGTTATGCGATGTAACTTTCGAGATACTGACTGCGCTTCGGATGCTGAAGCCGTTTCAGCGCCTTCTTCTCGATCTGACGAATGCGCTCCTTCGTCAGGTTGTACTTGTCGCCGATCTCCTTCAGCGAAAGAGGACTGCGGCCGTTGAGCCCGAACCGGTACTGGATGATCTCCGCTTCCTTTTCGGTGAGCGTGTGGAGCACCTCGTTGATATCGTCCTTCAAGGACTGCTCAATGAAGACGTCCTCCGGCGGACGATACCCTTCGTCTTCAACGAAGTCTCCGAGCAGCGAGGAGTCTTTCTCCGCGTAGACCGGCGTCTCCAGTGAGATCAGGTCCCGAGAGATGTTGATGAGGTCGGCAACGTGGTCTTCATCCATGTTGAGGGTCTTGGCGATGCGCTTCATCTCGGCGTCTTCGCCGTGCTGCCCCTGTATCTCCTTGCGGACCTTCTCGATCTGCACGAGCTCGTTCGCGCGGTTCAGGGGAAGGCGAATCATGCGGGACTTCTCGCAGATGGCCTTGAGGATGGCCTGACGGATCCACCAGACGGCGTAGGAGATGAAGTGGTACCCCTTCTCGACATCGAAGCGCTCAATTGCGTTCATGAGCCCGATGTTTCCCTCACTGATGAGATCCGACAGAGGGAGGCCCTGATTCTGATACTTCTTGGCTACGTTCACGACAAATCGCAGGTTCGCCTGGACCAGCTTATCTTTTGCGTGCTTGTCGCCCTTGGCGGCGAGGCGCGCGTAGTAATCCTCTTCCTCCCTGGTAAGCAGGGGGATACGGTTGATCTCTTTGAGATACATGGAAAGGACATTTTCGTCGTCCCGGGTCATTGTCGTCGTCCTGTTCTGCGTTGCAGTATTCGTTGGCATTCACTCCTCCTCAGTCCCTATAAAGGTAGCAAGGAGTGTGCCAAACCCTGAGAGAGTACCTGTCGGCTAAGTGCTTACAAGTGGGCAACTTAGGAATAACCCATTTTTCACGCCGTCTTTGACGGCCGGCCCTGTGGGTCAGAATGTCCCAAGCATGCAATTGCGGCTATATAGTGTGGCAGAATAGACCACTCGTTCCCACTGACGCCTGCAGTGGGGGAATATGGCCCACTTCAATCACGCAGTATTGTTGCCGTTCCCTCGTTATGATGTAACCTACGGCTCCGTGAAGAGGGGTGTCAACCGCCCGGACGGCGCGTCACGTAACCCATAGTGACTGAAATTGCCCGGTTTCGGGGTGTAGCGGCTTCACCGAAGATCCTACTTCTTGACCGGCTGCATCGGGCATAATATATTCTGGCCAGAAATTTCCTGGTTACAACGAACGATAGATCCACAGGAGGAAAAGATGAAGATCAAGCCACTTGGAGATCGTGTGCTCCTGAAGACTGAGAAGGAAGAGGAGAAGACCAAGGGCGGACTGTACATCCCGGAGACGGCCCAGGAAAAGACCCAGTCCGGTAAAGTGGTCGCTGTTGGAGATGATGACGAGGCCATCAAGGTCAAGGTCGGCCAGAAGGTGATGTACGACAAGTACGCCGGCACCATGGTAACGATTGACGACGTGGACCACCTCGTCATTCGCATGGACGACATCATTGCCGTCATTGAAGACTGACAGCGCTCATTCCTCGCGATACGACGGAGCCCTTCGGGGCTCCGTTTTTTTTGCTGTTGCGGTCGCGCCGGCTCAGTTGTTGCGCTCGCCGGCGACGCGATTGGCGCGTCATTCGACCGGATAGAGGAACGCCTCGACTTCTTCGACGACCCGGTCCGCCGGTGCAACAACGTGTCGTGCCGGCGGAAGCGAGGCTAGAAACACCTGCCCGTAAGATTTGCGCAGGATGCGCGCATCCGGAATCAACACGACGCCACGGTCCGAGGTCCGGCGCATCAATCGGCCGAAGCCCTGCTTGAGCTTCATCACCGCCTCCGGCAGGGAGAGGTCGCGGAAGGGGTTTCCCCCTTCCCGTTTTATGGCGTCCATGCGGGATAGCAGGACAGGGTCGGTGGGTACGCGAAAGGGGAGTCGACACAGCACGACCACCTGCAGAGTCTCGCCGGGGGAATCGATTCCCTGCCAGAAGCTGTCGGTAGCGAAGAGACAGCTTGCGGTATCCGCGCGAAACTGTTCGAGAAGACGGCCGCGCTCATCATCTCCCTGGCGAAAGAGCGTGATGCCCCGCCCCTGCGCCCATGGCTTCACCCGGTCGTAGACCTCGCGCAGCATCTGATATGAGGTGAACAGGACGAGACCCTTTCCCTCCGACACGTCCAGTGTTCGCACCAGGAAGTCCGACAGCCAGGGGATGTAGCCGGAATCGGCGGGCTCCGGTGCGTCCTGCGGCAGTCCAAGCATGACGTTTCGCGCGTAGTCGAAAGGTGATGGGAATATTCCCTGATGCGACTCCTCCTGATCCATGCCGATGCGTCCCGCCCAGTAATCGAAGGTATCCGCTACGGTAAGCGTGGCGCTCGTGAACACCACGGTCTCGTAGGGGTCGTACACCGCCTCCTGCATGACCGATCCGATATCGATGGGCGTTGCGAGAAAGCGAATCACCATCTCCTGGCTCCGGTCACGCAGCCGCTCCATCCAGTGCACCAAGTCGGGCTTGGTGTCGTACTCGCGAAAGCTCTCACACAGAGCGGCAATGTCCTGGAGCCGCCGGAGGACCATGCCTGCATCGTAGGCATCGTCACTTTCCTGAGCCTCTTCCGCGAGGTCCTGGACCGCATCCCGGGTCTCCTCAACCAGGGTAAGGATGCGGCTCTGCAGTTCGGCGAGCTCTTCGAGAAGCTGCCGCGTCACCTCTTCCGAAAGCTCCGGACCGATTCGGATTGGTACTGCTCCGCCCAGTAGTCCCGCTACGGAGCTGTTCATCTGCCGCGCTTGCTCTCGAACCGAGTCGATGCGTTCCACCAGGGCGTGCCACGCGGCAGGGGTGTCGGCGCGCCGGGCGAGCGTGTGGACCAACCCGAGGCGCCGCGATTTCCGCGCACGGGAGAGGCGCCCCAGATGTTTCATGATCGACCAGAGCGAGAAACCGCGGGAGAAGAAGCTCGTCGCGCTCGATTCGATACTGTGTGCCTCATCGAAGATCAGCCTCGTGAAAGGCGGGAGGATCACCGTGGTGTCGAAGCCGAGGCCGCGCAGGCGCAGGGAGAGGTCGGAGAAGAGCAGATGGTGGTTCACGACCAGAAGCTTTGCCGCGGCGGCCTGGCGGCGGGCGCGAACCAGGAAACAGTCACCTCGGTTGCGACACCGATGGGCCGAACAGGCATCCGCGTCGGAGTTGACGCGCTGCCACACCGATTCGGTGGGCATGAAGGGCAGGTCGCTGCGACTTCCCGTCGACGTTTCCGCCGCCCACTTCCGGATCGCATCCAGTTCGGGGTCCGCTTCCTGGAAGAGCTCGGCCTCTCCCAGCTCCTCCTCCAGGCGCCGCGGGCACAGATAGTTCCCGCGTCCCTTAACCAGAACCGCTTCGACATCAGTTCCCAGGAGCTGCTGTGCCAGCGGGATGTCCTTCTCAATGAGCTGCTGCTGGAGGTTGATGGTTGCCGTCGAGACGACGACCCGCTCGTTGTTGAGATCAGCCCAGGCGAGAGCCGGGATCAGGTATGCCATGGACTTCCCCACCCCGGTCCCCGCTTCGGCCGCCAGCTGACCGCCGTCGTTGAAGCTTGCGACCACGGCGCGGAGCATGTCCATCTGGGAATGCCGCGGCTCGTACTGCGGCAACACTTCGCTCAGTGCGCCTCCATCGTCCAGGAGCCCTGCAAGCCCCTCCTGATCCAGCGGCTCCACCGGTGGGATTAGCACCGGCTCGACCAGCACGTAGATCTCGGACACGTCGTTGTCGACGATATAGGAGCCGATGCCCTGGTTGCCGAGTTCCGCCGCAACCTCGACGTCCGCCGGAGAGGGGCGGAGGATGCCGCCGGGATGGTTATGGATGATCACATCGCCCTGGACGAGGTGGGGAAGCGGAGCCGGGGTGGATGACGGATCACCGCGGGCAACGACGCGCACCTCAGTCACGCTGCCGTCATGGTCGGTGCGGCACACCGCGGTGATTTCGTTACCATCTGCCTCCAGAATCGCCCGGCGGAGCTCCTCCCGGGCGCCGGCTGAGAGGTGTGAATCGGCACGCATGGGCCGTTCGATACTACCGAAGGAGCAGCCCCCGTGCAATCGGGCGGCGCCTTGACACCCCCATGGGCACTCTTTACCTTAACGGACAATCCGCACCACAAGGGGTCAGACCATGGCGAGTCGGATCGATGTGGCCGTCCTCGGCGCGACCGGGACGGTCGGACAGAAGTTCGTGTTGCTCCTCGAGGGCCATCCCCTCTTTCGGATCAGGGAGGTCGTCGCTTCCGAGCGGTCCGCCGGCAAGCGCTACGGCGAGGTGTGCAGCTGGAAACAGGACCGCCCCATTCCCGACGATGTCGCAGAGCTGACGGTGAAGTCACTGGACGAAGCACTGAGTGCCTCGGTGTTGTTCTCCGGGCTCGACTCGAGTGTCGCCGACGAAGCCGAGACTCGGTACGCCCGGGCGGGACACTTCGTGGTCAGCAACTCGAAGAATCACCGCATGGACCCCGACGTGCCTCTGGTGATTCCCGAGATCAACAGCGATCACCTGGCCCTGGTGAAGACGCAGCAGCATGAGGGCGCCATCGTCACCAACCCCAACTGTTCCACCATGTTTCTCACCATGGCCCTGGCGCCGCTGCATGGAATCTTCGGCGTCGAGGCGGTGTCCGTAACCACCATGCAGGCGATCAGCGGCGCCGGCTACCCCGGCGTTCCCTCAATGGACATTCTGGGCAACGTCATTCCCTACATCGGCGGGGAAGAGGACAAGATGGAGACCGAGACGCAGCGGATTCTCGGCACCCTGGAGGACAACACCGTCAGCCCGGCGCCCTTCCCGGTAAGTGCCCAGTGCAACCGCGTCCCGGTTTTCGACGGCCACACCGAAAGCGTGTCGGTGCGGCTGTCGGGATCACCGGAGCCCGCAGAGATTGCCGAGGCGCTGCGACAGTTTCGGGGCATGCCGCAGGAGCGCGGGCTCCCCAGCGCGCCGGGGCACCCGATCGTGGTAATGGAGAAGCCGGATCGGCCGCAACCCGCCCGGGACATCTGGATCGAGAAGGGAATGGCAACCACGGTCGGGCGAATCCGTCCCTGCCCGGTCATGGGAACCAAATTCATGGTGATGGGCCACAACACGGTACGCGGCGCCGCCGGCGCGGCAATCCTCAACGCTGAGGCTGCACACGCCCTGGGGTACATTGCGACGTGATCGTTCTGAAGTTCGGGGGCACCTCGGTGCGCGACGCCGAGTGGATCACCCGCACCATTGAGATTGCCGAGAACCAACTGGATCGCGCCCCGGTCCTGGTGGCATCCGCCATGGGCAAGACGACGGATGCCCTCGTGGCCGCCGCCGAATCCGCCGAGGCGGGAGACCAGGCCGCCGTCGTCGCGGCGGTGGACGCGCTGGAGTCGTCTCACCAGGAGGCCCTGGAGACGCTGCTCTCGTCTGGCTCCGGGGGCGGCCACGATTCCGACGAAGATCAAGACCGGTCCGAGCATGGCCTGATCGAAGGTGATCAACAATAGCGCGTATGCCGTGGCCACCGGGAGCCCGAAGCCGAACCCGGCGATCTCCGATTGCATAAACTTCTTTCCGAATATTTTACCATCCATGTAGTGCGATACTCCTAATGCCTTT
>CAZZIE010000154.1:0-9135 GCA_964654185.1 uncultured Spirochaetaceae bacterium
GCGTGTGGAGGCGGCGGGGTGGTGCTCTGCGTCGCCTTGAAGGGTGTGCGGGCGGGTCGAGGCGCCCGCTCGCCGTCGTCGCCGGCAGTCCCGGCCGCTGCATCGGCACCGGTCGCGGAGCCGGCGCTCCCACCGGCGCGGCCGGATTCCCCGCGGTCCCCGGCCGTTTCGCTATCGGGGACCGGAAGATACCGGTCGACGATCGGCATGAGATCCTTGTTCTTGAAGGGCTTGGTGAGGTAGTCGTTCATCCCGGAGTCGGTACACCGGCCGCGCTCTTCCGGGGTTGCATTGGCCGTCACGGCCACGATCGGAAGGATCGTGTCGAGCTTGCGAATCTGCCGGGACGCCTCGTATCCGTTCATCTCCGGCATGTGCACATCCATGAAGACCATGTCCACGGGCTCGCTCTTCACCCGCTCGACCGCCTCACGCCCGTTGTTGGCAACCACGACGGTGAGCCCCATCTTCTCGAGAATGGTGCGAAAGAGCTGCTGGTTCACGAAGTGGTCCTCCGCGACCAGGACCTTCTGTCCCGCCCGCAGGCGGGCCCGTTCCTCGGCGCTCTCGGGGACTGCGGCCGTATCCTCCTCGGCGCTCGGAAGGTCCAGGCTGCCGCCGAGGACCGAGCAGACTGCCTCGTAGAGCTCCGGAATGCGCAGAGGCTTCGTCACGTAGGCGTCGAACCAGCGCAGGAGCCGCATCTTCGCCTCGCCGGCGGTCTTGCCGATCGGACTCATGAGGATGAGCCGGGTCGAGTTGATGGAGCGATCCGCGTTGATCTCGCTGGCAAGCTGCCAGCCGTCCATGCCGGGCATGAGCAGATCAATGAGGGCGAGATCGTAGCCTTCATTGCGGTGCGCCGCCCGCTTCAGCTCCTTCAAGCCGTCCGGCCCTGAGGCGGTCCGGCGCACATTGCCGCCCCATCTGCTCAGATAGCGCTCGAGAACCTCCGAGGAGGTGCCGCTGTCGTCGACAATCAGGATCCTGGTTTCCGCGGCGGGACGCTGGTCGAAGATACGAAGGTCGTCGTCCTTCTCCTTGAGGGGCAGAACGAACCAGAAGGTCGAGCCCTTACCCTGGGCGCTCTTGACGCCGATCTTCCCCTTCATCATGGTCACCAGGCTCTTGCAGATGGAGAGGCCGAGTCCGGTGCCGCCGAACTTACGCGTCGTCGAGGAGTCCGCCTGGCTGAACGCCTGGAAGAGGCGGTTTCGCTTGTCCTCGGGAATACCGATACCGGTATCCGCCACGGTGAAATGGACAATCGCCGTGTCGCCCTCATGGCGCTTGAGCCTCGCCGTAACGACGATCTGCCCCTTCGAGGTGAACTTCACGGCGTTGCTCATGAGATTGACAATGATCTGTCGCAACCGCGTCGGATCACCGCGCACGTACCGGGGCACGTCCGGATCAATGAAGCTGATGACCTCGAGGTCCTTCTTGTGCGCCTCCAGGCTCAGCATGTCCACCGCTTCCTGAACCATCCGGTAAAGGTCGACGTCAATGATCTCAAGGGAGAGTTTTCCCGCCTCGATCTTGGAGAAGTCCAGGATGTCGTTAATGAGCCCGAGGAGCGCCTCCGCGGAGAACCGCACCTGCTGAGCGTACTCCCCCTGCTCCTCATCCAGGTCGGTCTGCAGCAGAAGCTCCGCCATGCCGGTGATGGTGTGCAGAGGCGTCCGGATCTCATGGCTCATGTTGGCCAGAAAGGCCGACTTGGTCCGGGTCGCCCGCTCGGCGGTTTCCTTCTCCTGCCGGAGGCGCTCCTCTCCGCTCTTGCGGTCGGTAACGTCCTCGAAGGTACCGAACACAAAGGGGGAGAAGTCCTTGTCGCTCTCGAGAGCCAGAACGATGCGCCACCATCCGCGCGACTCGTCCTCGCGAACCAGGGTGCCTTCGAAGTGCAGCTCCGACCGGGTGCCGGCAATGAGCTCGTTGAATCCCGCCTTGAAGTCGTCCCGCTCCTCCGGTGCAATGCATCTCCACAGGGCGTCCTCGGGCACCTCTTCGGTGCCGAGGATTCGGGAGAAGGCGGCATTCGAGTAGATGACGTTTCCGGATGTGTCGAGGACCGCCATGCCCAGAGGCGATCGCTCGAAGACGACCTGGAATCTGCGGGCGAAGTTGTTCAAGTAGGCTGCTCCTCCAGGTGCTCAGAAACTGACTTTGAGCACCTCCGCCGCCTTCTTCAGAATCCACTCAGGCTTCAGGGGCTTGATCATGTAGCTCTTCACTCCGTACTTCAGGGCCTCCACGACGGTCTCCCGCTTCGACAGCGCCGAGAGGACAATGATGGGAGGAACGTGCTCCTTGTTCTTGAGCTCGTTGAGCACCTGAAAGCCGTCCATCTCCGGCATCATGAGATCCAGGAAGACCAGGTCCGACTTCAGAGCTTCCTCGGAATGCATGAAGTCGTATCCGTTGTCGTAGGCCTTCACCTCGAAGTTGGTGTCCGAAAATGCGGTGCGAATGAGCTCCTGAATGACGTAGTCGTCGTCAACAATGGAGATAGTGATTCCCTCTTCGAGCTCCGAGAGGTCGAAGGTGTCGGCGCGCTCCTCCTCGAAGCGCATCTGGAAGGACTCCTCCTTGCCCGAGCGGGGGGAGCGAGCCTGCAGGAACTCCTCGTTTACGACGTTCGTCTGGGCGTCGCGATAGGTACCCGCCTTGCGTCCGAGGAGCGCATCCATCGCCTCGTCCAGAGTGGATACCACCTCCACCCCTTCCAGATCGTTCTGACCGGCCACATACTTCCTCACGAAGTCGGAGTTGGTCAGAATGCGCACGTTCCGCGGCCTCGCCTCGCTGGCCTCCATGATCCCGCCGAGCAGACTCGACAGCTTCAATGAGTCGTTCGGCCCGATGTCTACACTCGACATCATGATCAGCAGCTTCGGACTCTTCACCTGGTAGAGGTCCAGGAGCTCCCTGATCTTGTAGGGCAGGAGATCGATCTTCTCCTGATTGAGGCCCTGGGCGATCTCAATGAAGAGGATCTCGTCGTTGAAGTGCGCCTCAAGGATGCACGGCGTGTTGTCGAACTCAATGGGGACGTTCAGGAGCTCCGAGACGGTTCGCAGGAGCGCATCGATCTTCACCGGCTTGTTGAAGAACTTGCGCACGTTGTACTTGGCTACTTCCAGAATCGTTGAGCGGTCGATCTTGGACGCCGTTATGATCACCGGAATGTGCGCGGCGTTGGGATCATCCTTCTTCTGTCGCAAGAGCTCCACGGCCGAGATTCGGGAGAGGTAGTAGTCCATGATGGCGAGGTCGGGAGCGTCGTTTCGCAGCTTGGTAATGCCGTCGAGCCCGTTGACCGCGACAACCACCTCCAACCCAAACGTCTCGAGCTTTCGGCGCAGGAAGTCTCGGAACAGAGAGGACTCATCAATGACGAGGATCTTCTTCATGTCCGTTCCTTTCTCGTGTTAGTTATATGACCTGTGCCGATTTCTTGCAACTCGCGGACCAAGCTCGTATGCTCACCCGGGCGCGAATACGCGGGCACTCGCCCGCGCACGCGTGTCTGTTGAGGTCACACCATGAATATCAAGAACGCTTTGTTCAACAACCCGCCTCCAACCGCGGCGGCGATCACCGACGCCGCGGCGCCCCTGATCATCTCGGCGTCGGGGTGGCGCAAAGTCTTCGCCGGGGACGGCGGGGAAGAGAGCGCGACGCCGGAGCTCACCCTCCCCGACCAGGGGCTCGTCCTTGCGGTGGCGGAAGCCTTCCACCGCTACCTGGAGGAGCGAAGCCAGGCGGATGGAGCCGCGCCCTGCGTCGTCATTGGTCGGGACAGCCGCCCCACCGGCGAAGCGATCGCCGGGATTGCCGCCCGGGTGCTCCTGGCCCGGGGACACCGTGTCGTCATGACCGGCATCTGCGCCGTCCCGGAGCTCATTGCCTACACCGCCGCCCGGGCCGACGCGGCGGCATTCTTCTACGTCTCGGCGAGCCACAACCCCCTGGGTCACAACGGCATCAAGTTCGGCGACGGCGACGGGGCCGTCCTTGCCGGGTCGGAGTCGCAGCGCATTGCCGACCACTTCTCCTCAATTTGTGCCGATGATAACGCCCTTGCCGCGACACATCGTGTTACCGCGGCTCTGAATGAGGACCGCCTGGATGAGGTAATTCGCGGGGCCGCGGCGGTGAAGGAGGCGGCCGCCCGGCGCTACCGCGAGACCACCGAGGCCATTGCCACCGCCGTGAAGGATGCGACGCGGCGCCGCCGGGTTACGGCGGGGTTTCGCCGCGCCCTGGAGGAGGCGCCCCTCGGCATCGCTGTCGATTTCAACGGCAGCGCCCGGAGTGTGTCCGTTGACATCGATCTATTGTCGGATCTTGGAGTGCAGCTTCGCACCATGAACGCCCGCCCCGGAGAGGTGGTGCACCAGATCGTTCCGGAAGGCGCCGGCCTGGAGCCGTGTGCGCGCTTTCTGGAGCAGGTTCACCGGGAGCGTCCGGAGTTTCTCGTCGGGTACGTGCCGGACAACGACGGCGACCGGGGCAACGTCATTCACGCGGATCCGGAGAGCGGCCGGACCGAGGCGATCCACGCCCAGGCGGTCTTCGCCCTGGCGTGCCTGGCCGAGCTGCTCTGGCTCCGCGCCCTCGATCTCGTGCCGGTGGATGCAGAGGGCCGCTTCGCCGCGCCGGTTGCGATCGTGGCGAACGGGCCCACCTCCATGCGCGTGGACGAGATCGCCCGCGCCTTCGGCGCGGAGGTTCACCGCGCCGAGGTGGGAGAGTCCAACGTCGTCGGTCTTGCCCGGCGACTTCGCAGCGACGGCTGCACCGTTCGCATTCTCGGGGAGGGATCCAACGGCGGCAACATCACCCACCCGGGCGTGGTCCGGGACCCCCTCCAGACCGTCCTGGCGCTCCTGAAGCTCATCCGCTACCGCGACGAAGAGACCGGGCGCACCCTCCTGTCATGGTGGTACCGCAGCGCGGCGGCCTCCCGCGCGGCGGGCGGGCCCGCCGACGTCCTGCCGACGGTGGCCGAGGTCCTGGCGGAACTGCCGGCGTATACCACCACGAGCGCCTACGAGGAGCGCGCAATCCTGCGCATCCGAGCCACGGATCATCGGCGGCTGAAGCGGGAGTACGAACGTGTGTTCCGGGAAGAGTGGGAGCGCCGCGCCGGTGAGCTCCGAAGGGAGTACGGCGTTTACTCCTGGCGGGAGATCAACTACGAGGGCGTGGAGGCGCGCGAGGGCGTCGGGCCGGACTTCCGAAGCGGCGCCGAGAAGGGCGGCCTGAAGATCGTCTTCTCAGATGAGGAAGGTGGCGACACGGCCTTCATCTGGATGCGCGGCTCCGGCACGGAGCCGGTCTACCGCGTCCTCGCGGATGTCCGGGGCGACCGGATCGCCTTTCACGACGACCTCCTGGCGTGGCACACGAAGATGGTGCGGAGGGCGGATGAAGCAGCGGTCCGGTCCGGCGCGTGACCGGCAACTGATGCCTGAGCCGCCGCGGACGGACCGGCGACGGTGCGAGGGCTCAGGGGCCGGCCTTCACGGCAGCGAGAAGCGCCCCTGCTCCGCCGCGACCATTCCCTCCCGGGTGAGTCCCTCCAGGGCGAGTTCCACCCGGTCAAGTGGATAACCGACCCGCCCGGCGAGCTCGGGAGCGGTAAGCCCGGCCGGAGAAACCGGCTGCTCCGCCGCCGGCTCCGCAACCTCCTCCGTCGGCTTTGCAGGGCCGGCCGTCTGCGCCGCCTGCGTCCCGAGCCCCCCGCCGGCCAATGCCTCGCCAAGTGCCCGGAGAATCCTGCCGCGGACCTGCCGGTTCGAGTTCTCGAAGGGACTCTGCCGTACGTACTGCCGGCTCCGGCGGTTGGGATTTGTCACCCACTTCGACAGGGCGGCGCCGTAGTCCATGAGGGCGTAGTACCACTCACTGGGGTTTTCCCTGTCCAGAGTCGCCTCGATCAGCGGAAGGATGTCACGATCGTGGACCTCCCCGCTTCCCGGAAAGAAAAAGTAGATGAAGACGCGGCGGATGTTGGTCTCAATGAAGACGACCGGCCGGTTGTGGCAGAAGGCAAGGAGTGACCCTGCCGTGTTGGGACCGACCCCGGGAAGCGCCAGCAGCGCCTCGCGCTCCGCCGGCACCTCTCCGCCGTGATCGGCGTCGATCCGGCGCGCCGCCTCGTGGAGGTACTTCGCCCGGCGGTTGTAGCCCAGACCCTGCCAGAGGGCGTAGACATCGGCCAGACGCGCTGAAGCCAGCGTCGCGAAGTCCGGGAAGCGCTCCAGGAAGGGCGGATACTTCTCCATGACCCGGGGCACCTGGGTCTGCTGGAGCATGATCTCCGAGATGAAGACCGCGTAGCGGTCCCGCGTCTCCCGCCAGGGCATCCCGCGGCCGAAGTCGCGGTAGAAGGCCCACACGTGCTCGACGAAGGCGTCGTGATCGGGCGGTCTGGGAAGAGCTGCGGCATCGAACATGACAGTTTGTGGCTCGAAGGCCGGGGGCTGGACGCTCTGGCCCGCGGGGTGCCCGCGTCCGCCGGGCGGCCCGCGTCCGCCGGGCGGCCTTCTTGCGGGGCGATCTACGCCCCGGCGTCGGCCTGCTTCTCCTGCCCCCCGGGTTTCTCCTGTCCCCCCTGCTTCTCCCGCTTCTTCCGCGCCTCTTCGGCCTTCCTGCTGATGCGGTTCCAGGCCCCGGTGAGTCCCATGGCCTTCTTGGCGGCAATCAGGGTGCCCCGGGCGACTTCCCGCATGTGCTGGGTCCCCTCGAAGATCACCTCGTCGACCAGACCCTTTTGCGCGGTGTAGGAGTCGCGGCGCTCGCGCATGGGATCGAGGAACGCGTTGAGCGCGGCTGCGAGCTTCTGCTTCACTTCGACGTCGCCGACGCGACCCTCGCGATACCGCGACTTGAGGTCCTCGACCTCCGCCTTGTCGGGGTTGAAGTGGTCGTGGTAGGTGAACACGGGATTTCCCTCGACCGTGCCGGGCACGTCGGCGCTGACGCGGTTGGGGTCGGTGTACATGCTCATGACCTTCTTGGTCACGGTCTTCTCGTCGTCGGAGAGGAAGATGGCGTTGTTCAGGGACTTCGACATCTTCGCCTGACCGTCCGTGCCGACCAGGGTGCCCCCTTCCACCAGAGACTCCGGAATGGGAAAGACCTCACCGTAGAGGTAGTTGAAGCGCCGGGCAATCTCCCGGGCAAGCTCGACGTGCGCCTCGTTATCCTTGCCGACGGGAACAATGTTCCCGAGGGGCAGCAGGATGTCCGCCGCCTGGAGCACCGGATATCCCAGGAGTCCGAAGGGCATCTCCTGCAGGTTCGCGTCACGCGCCATGTCCTTGAGGCTGGGCAACCGCTGGAGGCGCGGCACCGTAACCATCATCTCAAAGAAGAGGTTCAGCTCGTAGACCTCATGCACGGCCGACTGGAGATAGATGGTCGACTTTTTTGGGTCGATGCCGCAGGCCAGGTAGTCCAGGACCATCTGCCGGGCGTTGTCGGAGATCTCCTCGATCTGCGCCTTCTGCGGCTTCGTCGTGAGCATGTGGAGATCGGCAATGAGGAAGAAGCACTCGTAGGTGTCCTGGAGCTTCGCGCGGTTCGCAATCGATCCAATGTAGTGTCCGAGGTGCAACTTCCCCGTCGGCCGGTCGCCGGTAAGCATACGAGGTTTACTCATGCCGGTTCCTTTCCAAGATGTTGATTCGTTGTGCCGGTGCAGTCCGACGGACCTACTCGGCCCGCTCGGTGCGATCCCCGCTCTCCGGTGGCGGGGCTTCGTAATCGCCGGGATCCTCAGGGACCACGGCATCGCCGGATTGCCCGTCTCCGCCCTTGCGGCGCCTACGCTTTCGCCGCCACTGTCCCGTTCCCATCATCACGCCGATAGGCCGGGTTGCGGGAATGTTCTCGAAGGCTATCTTGATTGCTCCCGTAATGGGAACCGCAATGAACATTCCCATGACGCCCCATATGTAACCCCACAGGAGCAGAGAGAGCAGAATGACAACGGGGCTGAGGTTCAGGCGTTCCCCGAGGAGCTGGGGATCCAGGATGTTGCCGATCAGCAACTGCGTCAAGGACATGGCGCCGGCCGCCAGGATCACGTAATTCCAGTCCGGGAGAAACTGCACCAGGGCGAAGATCGAGGCAATGATCGTGATGGCAATCGAACCGATGCTCGGGATGAAGTTGAACAGAAAGGTGAGCACCAGCCAGATGAAGGGGAAGTCCACCCCGATTACGAGGTACGCAACGAAGACCGTCCCCGCGGTCAAAGCGCTGATGAGGAACTTCACCACCAGGTAGCGACTCACCTGCTGGTTGATGTGCGCAATCATGATGGTGAGCTTGCGAGTCGCCCTCCCCTGCACCGCATCGAGGAGCTTCGCCCGAAGGTAGGGCTCCTCGAGGAGCATGAAGAGCAGGAAGATCACCACCAATGTGAAGCCGCTCAGGAAGGAAACCAGGTTCCCCGACACCTCGAGTGCAATGCCGCGGATGGCAACGCCGATCTGGAGTTGATCCAGGATATCCGCGGGCAGATCGAAGCGTTCGATCACCTGGGCGACAAGTGTCGTGAAGCGCTGCTGGTACACCGGAAACTCCCGCAGGAGTGACTGCGTGCTTGAGTAGAGAACCAGCCCAATCAGGAAGCCGAGAGCCAGGAGGAAGAGAATGACAACAACAATGCCGACGAGCCGGGGGATCTTGAGGCGATGGAGGAAGCGCACAACCGGTGAGAAGACGAAGGACAGGAGAATGGCGACCGCGAGGGGCAGGAACACCGTTGCCGCCACACGGAGGACCGTCGCAACCGCCACAATGGCAAGAACAAAGAGAAATGCGTTGGTCAGCCTGTGTCCGTCCATGCGAGGCAGAAGGTACATCTTTTGGAGGCGTCACGCAACGGCGAACCCGGGCTTGGACGCCCCGTCGCGGGTCCGCGGCCACCGCCGGCGCGCCGTCTTGCACGGGGCTGCCCGCGCGGGCATACTGCCGGAACCATGTCCAGTTTCCGAGCCGGGCGTATAACGTCGCGCCCCCTCCGCCCTCTTGTCCGGCGCCTTGTCCTTCTTCAGGTGTGTGTCGGTTCCTTGATCCTGGCGGGTTGCGCCCAGGAGGGCGGGACCACCTCGC
>CAZZIE010000155.1:0-9102 GCA_964654185.1 uncultured Spirochaetaceae bacterium
ATCGTGGCCGACCGGCAACTGATTGTGTGCCAGGGATTGGGATCGCTGGTGGCGCAGATGGCGCAGGTGCGGCTTGGCTCCTTCGCGACCGATCTGGCGAGCCTGCGCAAGGCGCTGGGTGCGCGGCAGGAAGATGGTCATGCCGCGGTCGCGATTGAGGCGGCGGATCTCCTCCCAGACGTCGCGGCGGCTCGCGGGATCCAGCCCCGTCGTCGGCTCATCCAGGAAGAGCACCGCCGGCTCGTGCACCAGTGCCAGCGCCAGGTCCAGGCGCCGCCGCATGCCGCCGGAGTACTTCCCGACCTGACGCCCGGTGAACTCGGTAAGCCCGACGAGCTGTAGGAGCTCATCCGCCCGGGCGGCGGCCTGCCTCCGGCTCATGCCGAAGAGCCGCGCCTGCAGGGAGAGGAGCTCCCGGGACTTCATGACCGGATCGATCCCGACCTCCTGCAGCGCCACGCCGGCAATGCGCCGCACCTGTCCCGCCTGGTGCACCACATTGAAGCCGCCCACCGTCGCCGTGCCCTCCGTCGGCAGGCTCAGGGTTGTGAGAATGGACACGGTGGTACTCTTTCCGGCACCGTTGGGCCCGAGAAAGCCGAAGACTTCTCCGTCCGTAACGGAGAAGCTCACCCTGTCTACCGCCGTGAAGTCGCCGAAGCGCTTCACCAGTTGCTGTACTTCGATTGTTCGATTCATGCTCCTGCTTCCGCGTGGCCGGCGCCTGAAAAGGCCGCCCCTGCCGCGTCGGGAGAATCTACCAAACACTTGTTAGAAAAGACAAATGAAAAGAATCAGGAAAGCGATGTACACGGTGACGCCGCCACACCCGCGTCATACCACCTCCGCCGCCGGCAAAGGCTCCCGAGGTGCGGCTCTGGCTACCCGGCTGTGGGCTACCCGGCTGCGGGCTACCCGGCTGCGGGCTACCCGGCTGCGGGCTATGCGGCTCCGGGCTACTTCGGGGCGGTGAGGTCGATCCCATCGGCGTGGGTGTTGAAGTAGGCAATGACCTCCATGATGTTGACCTCCCCCAGAATCTTCATGTCGTGGTCTACGACGGGCAGCTCCTCGAGACCTTCCCGGATGACAATGTCCACCATGTCGGCAATGGGGGTGTCGTCGTAGACGAAGCGGAAGTCCCTGACCATGAACTCGGAGGCGCTGTCCCGGAAGAGGACGCTCCAGAAGTCCGCATAATCGTCCGCTTTCCAGAACTTGTCGTACGGGAAGATGTACTCAACCACGGCACTGAGGCGAATGGATCCGACCACGCGGCTCTCCCCATCCAGGACGTAGACGCTCCGCGTGGTGGGGTCCTGGAGCATCTTGCTCATGACGAGCTCCATTGGGTCTTCCTCCTGCACGGTCGCGGGCTCCGCTACGAGGAGCTGTTTCACGTCTCGTACGGGAATACTGCGGATCTTGCGTCTCATCTCGGCGTGCCTCCCGGCCGGTGCGGCCGCGTATGTGAGGTTTTCTTCACCATGTCCCGGAGAGAGAGGCCCGTCAAGGTCCCGTGAAGCGAGCCGCCGGCCGCGGCTGGAAGAGACGCAGCCGGAAGCGGTGACAGGTGGGCGGGGCGGGAGGCCGTAAGCATCGATAATTATGATTTTTATTGACTTTTAGAGATAATAGCGCTAAGGTATGGATGTGCCGTTGAGGCGGGAGTGGAGCCCGGCACGGCAACGAAGTCCTTGTGCGACGAGGAGTCATGATGATTAACGCAGAGGCTACCAATACGAACGACGCAACCCTGCGACTGGGTGAGTTTCTGGTGTCCATTGGCGCCATGACGAAGGATCAGGTCCGCGAGGTCCTGGAGCGGCAGTTGCAGGAGCCCGACAAGCTCTTCGGGCAGATTGCCATTGAGCTCGGCATGATCAACGATGAGGCGGTCGATCGCTACTTCGGCTGGCGGGACGAAGTCGTCAGACCGGCGTAACCCTGCCGCAGGCGGCCAATCGGGCGGCTCATCCGGCCACCCGGGCGGCTCATCCGCGCCGGGCCCCCACGGCCCATGAGGGCCTTCAACCACGGCATCAACAGCTTTTCTCCGGCGGCGCCATCCACTGCCTTGCCCACACCCCACACATCCTGGATGGCGCCGCCTTCTTTTTTGTGATACCATTAGAAACAATAGAATCCGTTCTGAATCTGCCATGAATTTATATAGGTAGATGCTAACGGCCGTCGAACCCACCTGGTGCTTCGCTCAGCGAATGTGCATGCCCCGGTTCAGGCGCGTCCCTCGGCCGGAGGAGTGCGCGTTGTGAAGGGAAACACGAGATCTCTGAACATCCTGTTCGCGGTTCTGGCTGTAGCCCTGGTGTTGGCGCTGATCCCCGGGTGCACACCGGCAATCGGCCCCGACGGGAACGGCACGGATGGTGACACCACGACCGACGACACCGGAGAGCCGGCGAACCAGGCTCCGACCGCCGTGGTCACTGCAAGCGCCGACTCGGTGATTTTCGGCGGCAAGGTCACCCTGGATGCCTCCGGGTCAACCGATCCCGACGAGGATGCGCTGACCTACAGCTGGCAGCTCGTGGTCCCGAGCGGAAGCACCGCCGCGCTCTCCGACGCCGCCGCCGAGAAGCCCACGTTCACTACGGATCTCCTGGGCGACTACGTTGCAATTCTCACCGTCGACGACGGAAACGGCGGTTCCGACTTCGCCCTCGTCACGGTGGAAGCGATTCCGGAGAATATCACCGAGGTCACCGCGGACATCACGGAGAATACGACGTGGCGAACCGACACGATCTACGAGGTGAGCGGTACGATCAGTGTTTCCGGCGCCACCCTCACCATCCCGGCCGGTGCGACGGTGCGCTTCACGGCGGGCTCCGGTCTGAGCGTTGACGGCGACGCCGCGGCCCTGATAGCCGACGGGGAGGCGGGCAATCCGATCACGCTGACCGGGACGCAGCCAAACGTGGGTTTCTGGCGGGGCGTGCTCTTTGATTCGGCCAACGCGCAGAACCTGCTTGATTACGTTGTCGTTGAGTATGGTGGGAGTGAGAAATGGATTGTTACGACAGCGGCGGCGAGCGTCGCGTTGGATTCGGCAGCGCGAGCAACGATCTCCAACTGCACGATTCGTGACGGCGGCGGATACGGCCTCTACGCGGAGGCCAGTTCGGATCTTACCGGCTTCAGCAGCAACACGATAACCGCCAATGATACGCCGGCATCGTTGTACACCACCTTGCTGGGTTATCTGGACAGCGTCTCCACATATAGTGGGAACACGAACGATTTCGTATATGTCCAGGATGCGGTGGTCGGCAGTGATACGACCATTCCGGCAATCGATGTGCCGTACCGCCTGGATGGGACCCATGACATTGATGGTGGATCCGTGTCGATTGCCGCCGGCGCGACTCTGGAGTTTGCCGCAGGCAGCGGTCTCTCCGTGACAAACGACAACGCCTCCCTTGTTGTTGTCGGAGAGGACGGAAACCCTGTCACCCTTACGGGCGCACAGACGAACCCCGGTTTCTGGCGTGGCCTGCTCTTTGACTCGGCCAATGCCTCCAACGAGCTGAGCTACGCAATCGTCGAGTATGCGGGGAGTGATAGCTGGACTGTGACAGCCTCGTCGGCAAACGTGGCAGTGGACTCCAACGCCTTTGCAACGATCTCCAACTGCACGATTCGTGACGGCGACGGATACGGCCTCTACGCGGAGGCCAGTTCGGATCTCACCGGCTTCAGCAGCAACACGATAACCGCCAATGATACGCCGGCATCGTTGTACACCACCTTGCTGGGTTATCTGGACAGCGTCTCCACATATAGTGGGAACACGAACGATTTCGTATATGTCCAGGATGCGGTGGTCGGCAGTGATACGACCATTCCGGCAATCGATGTGCCGTACCGCCTGGATGGGACCCATGACATTGATGGTGGATCCGTGTCGATTGCCGCCGGGGCGACTCTGGAGTTCAAGGCCGACAGCGGTCTTTCCGTCACAAACAACAATGCATCCATAGTGGCAGTCGGTACGGACACAGCGCCCATCACCTTCACTGGAACGCAAGCGAGTGCCGGACACTGGCGGGGCCTCCTGTTCGACTCCAGCAATGCGCTGAACCGGCTGGAGTATGTTGTTGTCGAGTTCGGCGGCAGCGACACGTGGGGTGTCGCGAGCGAGTTGGCGAACGTCTACGTTGATAGCGGTGCTACACTGACGCTCGAGAACTCCACCCTTCAGCACAGCGCCGGGTGGGGCGGGTACGCCGAGGGCGGCGCCGGCGACATTTCCTTCAACAGCAACAGCTACCTGGACAACGCCGGCGGCAGCAACAACTATGGGGAGTAGTGAGCAGACTCGCTCCTCCTCTTCCGCCCGGTTCTCGCGTCCGACTCTGCGGACCGTACTCTTGGTTGCTCCGTTCGGCCACATCTGCGCAATACCTCTGAGTGACTCTTCACGCGCCTTGCGTAAAATGTTAGATAATGATTAGAATAGATTATTCCACTCTGCGCTGAATCCGGAAGTCGCGCCCGGGAGTAACGGTGACAGAAGACGGAGCACGGAAAATCCTCCTGGTGGAGGACGAGGCCATTGTCGCTCTGAAGGAGGAACGGACTCTTCAGCGCTACGGCTTTGCCGTCGTGAAGGCGCACACCGGGGCTGCAGCGATCGAGGTAATCCGCACCGATGGCGAGGTCGATCTGGTTCTCATGGACATTGACCTTGGTCCAGGGATCATGGGGACGGAGGCGGCCCGGGAGATCCTTGCCCTGCGCTCCCTGCCGGTGGTTTTTCTCACCATGCACGCCGAAATGGAGATGGTCCAGCTCGTGAAGGACATCACGCGCTACGGCTACGTCCTGAAGAATGCCGGCGAGTTTGTCCTGATCGAGGCCATCCACATGGCCTTCGAGCTCTTCGAGTCGCACCGTCGTGCCGAAGAGTCCCGCCGCATGTACCAGCGCATCTTCGAGCAGGCCAACGACGCCATCTTCATCAACTCCATTGACGACCGTGTTCTCGACGTGAACCGCAAGGCCTGCGAGATGATGGGGTACACCCGGGAGGAGCTCGCGCAGCTCACCATTCCCGACCTGCAGGCGCCGGAGGTCCGGCGGCCCCGCGGCAGCATCATCCGGGATGAGCTGCGGCGCTCGGAGTCCGGCGTCTTCGAGAGCACCAACATCCGCAAGGACGGCACGCGCATTCCCGTTGAACTCTCGACGGCGCACCTGGACGCGGACCGTGTGATCTCGGTCGTCCGGGACATCAGTGAGCGCAGGCAGGTAGTGGAGCAACTGAAGACACTCCTGGACGATGTTAACAAGGGTGTCGCCATCTGCGCGGCGGGAGACCGCGACGGCGAGTTCGTTCTTCTGGACATGAACGAGTCGGCCGCTGCGCTCACCGGCCTGGTTCCGGCGGAGGCGCTCACGAAGTGCGTCGCCGAAGCGGCACCGAGATGCCTTGCCGAGGCGCTGCTCGATCTGCTCCGGGAGGTCGCGGCGACCCACGCCCGCGTCTCTACTCCGCGGTCGGTGCCGGGCACCCCCGGGCGAAACGGCGCGGTTGCCGTCTACGCCCACGAGCTGCCGTCGGGGCAGATCGCCCTGATTTTCGACGAGGTTTCCTCGGAGGCGCCGGAAGGGGACTGAGTCGGCATTGTCCCGTCGGCGCCCGCGCACCTGCGCGGAAACCATCTACCGGTAAATTCCCAACAAATTTGGTAATCAATCTTGCCAGGACGGGCCCGCCCGGGTATCATTCCGTGTTAGAGGAACGGTGTGGAACGGTCGGGGCAGAGATTGTGGTGGATCCTCCTTCTCGTAGCGGTCTTTTTTCTCGGCGGTGCCGTTCTGCGCTTCTTCGACCCCGCCCAGGCAACGCAGAATCCCTACAGTGATCTGGAGCTCTACGCGGGAACGCCGATACCCGCCACACTGCGGGCTCTCCTCGGGATTCTGAGCGGTGTTCTTGGCCTGCTCAGCGTGGCGGCGGTGGAGTTCGGCCTCTCATCCGACGGGCGCTTTCGTCCGTTGACCGGTGCGGTGCGGTTCTTCGCGATGTTTGCGGCAAGTGCCGGCTTTCTGCTGTTGACCATTCACTCCTTTCGGGCCCTCGAGCTCATCCCCGACCTGGCACACTACTACTACTCCCTGGACGATCCGGCGCATCATGCACCGGCTCTCATGACCATGTTCATCCCGGTTGATCCCAACCAGTTCTTCTTTGCGTTCGGTGGCGCAGTGTGGGCGCTCACCGTGAGCATCGACCTGATCAAAGACAACCCCCGACGATGGGTGACCGCGATCATTGGACTTGTCTACGCGGGCGCCTTCTTTGCAATGGTTCTGTTCGTGGCGATCGACAGGGGTTTCGCTTCCCTGATCTTGACGATTTTCGGGTTCGGAGCCGTGGCACCGGCATGGTTCATTGCACTGGCATTCCACTTGAGGAGGTTGCGCAGTGATGCGATCCGTCATTCCTGAGGCTCGGAAGCTCCGGGCGCGCGTGGTTGTGCGGATTGCAGCCTCCGTTGTGCTGGCCTTGCTGTTCATCCCGGCTGCAGGATTCGCAAGTACTGACGGTGCCGGCGGCACCGGCGGCGGAGAGGCCCCCGCCGCGGCGGAGGCCGCGGGCGGGGAGGCCGCTGGGGTAGAGACCCCTGGCGCGGCGACCGGCGGCCGTATGAAGGTGATCATTGATGCCGACCCCGCGATCGGCGAGCCCTTCAAGGATGTCGACGACGGGCTCATGCTCATCATGGCGCTCAACTCGCCGAAGCTGGACATCCTGGGGATCACCACCACCTTCGGTAACGCCTCGCAGGAGGTCTCCTACCGGAAGGCGCGGGAGCTCGTGGAGCTCACCGGCCGCACCGACGTACCGGTGTTCCGCGGCGCGGACAAGGGCGACCCCGCCGGCACCGTCACGGATGCGAGCCGGTTCATCGTGGACATGGCGCGGCGGTATCCCGGTGAGATCACGGTGCTGGCGGTCGGGCCGGTGACCAACGTGGCCACGGCGCTCCGCACCGCACCGGAGACGGCGGCCAGGTTGAAGCAGGTCATCTCCATGGGCGGCAACGTGAGCGCCGCCAACGTGGCGAACACCCAGTGCTGGTCGGATCTCAACTACGGCTCGGACGAGGAGGCCGCCGGCGTCTTCCTGGAGACCATGGAGCAGCTCACGGTGATCAGCATTCAGCTGAGTGAGCGCTTCTACATTTCGCCGCAGCGCTACGAGCGTCTCATTACCGAAACGGAGTACGCCGACTACTTTCGGGAGAACACCCGCATGTGGTACTGGCTTCGGAGCCGCGCCTTCATTGTCTGGGACCTCGTCGCCCTGGCCGCCATGGTATATCCGGAGTGGTTCGAGCCGCGGCCGGTTTCAATCGACTACGTCTCCACCATGACCGCCGGCCCGAAGCTGCAGCCCGCTTTCGACGACAGGTACATTGTCAACATTCCGACCTTCCGGGGCGACCGGACCCACTTCTGGAACTGGGTGTTCTCGCGGTTGTAGCCGTGGCGGCGCTGGGATGCGCTGGGGCGCGACCGCTCGACGCGGGGCGCGCGAGCGCCGCGGTGCGGGTCACCCCTGCGGGGCCGGCCGGTCCGGCCCGCCGGGGTTAGCGGGACCTTGTTGCTGCTGTTGGAGCCCGAGCTGCCCCTGCCGGGGTTGCTCCTGATCCTTCGGCTGCACCTGCCACAACGCCTTCTCCGGCAGGCTGAGTCCGAAGCCGTGCAGCGGTCGCGCCGTGCCGACAATGCCCGGGCGCCGCATGCGCGGCAGTACCGCGACATCGAAGATCTCATCAACACTCTGGTGATAACTGATGCGGCCGACCACCGTCCCCGTCGGCACGTGCAGGATTATGATGCCCGACTGATTCGAGTCGTCGGCGATCTTGAGCTTCCGGAAGGATGAGGAGTTCTTGCGGATCTTGCTGACGGCGACGAAGAGGTGGTCGCGATGGTACGCCATGCCGCGGGTGAAGCCCTGGAAGCGCTGCACGACCTCGTAGGTGCCGGCCGCGGTATCGACGCGGGCGAGCTCGCCCGTGGCGGAGAAGAGGACGAAGAGGTGATCGTTGACCAGCCGCGCTGAGTGCGGCATGGGCAAGTCTCCGGCGACCACCTCCCCGGATTCGACATCCAGCACGACGCCGCCCTCGGGAAGGGTCTTCTTCCAGGACTCTCCGGTGTCGCCGGTGCTGAGGCAGGTGACGTACTTCGGTTTGCCGTCCTTCATTGCCAGACTGTTCAGATGGCAGCGGTCTTCCGGGACCAGGTCGGTGACAAAGCGCGGACGCCACTGCGGGACGAAACTGTACTCCCCGGAAAGCAGAACCAGGCTGGAGAAGCGGGTATTCACCGCCCAGAGGCCGTCGGTTCCCCACTCCAGACCGTGGCAATCGATGGCGCCGGTGTAGTAGGTGGTGCGCGGCATGAAGAGGGCGTCGTAGGTGTTCGGCTGTCGCGGATACCCCGCCGCCAGACGGCGGTCGTTCCGCATGACTTCCACGGTGTTCACCGTCGCAAGCGCCAGGTTGTCCCCGTGCACCCCGATTGCCATGGCGCGACGGAAGCTCCGGGGCAGTTGCACGAGCTTCTCATCGTCGAGGGCGCTGATGAACACCAGCTTCCCCGCCTGATACGTGGAAACGGCAAGGGTCATGTCGAGAAGGCGAATGAGCTCCGGCACATTCGGCGTGCAGGTCAGGTCGAAGGGCGCGGGGCCGCGCTCGTCACTCATGGATGTCCCCCCATTGCCGCCGGTCCGTACCGGGCGGTGGCTCGATCCGCCGCGGCTGAGGCGGCCAGATTCCGTGCGCCCACCTCGGTTTTCGGAATCAGCGCGAAGGTCGCCCGGAGCTCCACATTCAGGTCGATGTGTTCCTCCAGGCCCCGCCGCCGGATGGCGCGCCGCACCGCTTCCTCGGAGCCGCGAATCTGCTCCAGCCGCGCCTCCTGTGAGATCGCATGAGGATGAATCCGATACCGGTACAGCGGCTTCTGCAGGTGCACGATCTCAGTAACCTCCGACAGTCGCAGGCACAAATCATAGTCTTCGGCCACCGCTATCGTCCTGTCAATGCCGCCGGCCCG
>CAZZIE010000156.1:0-9091 GCA_964654185.1 uncultured Spirochaetaceae bacterium
GACTATCCCTATCCGATCGACGCCCAGCTTGCAGCCGAAGGCGAGCGGCTGTTCATACGGGCTCCGGTGCCGGCGCACCCGGCCGCGTTGACGTACCGGCCTCGTGGGTGGATGCGCAGTCGTGGATTCGCGCCCGGCTGCCCGGAGTCGCCGGAGCAATCGATCACGGCCAACCGATTCGCGGCGTCCGGGATGACGGCTCCGGGGAGGCCGGTTCGGACGGCCCGTTCACAATCTACGTCATTGGCGAACCGGACAGCGGCAAGTCGACCTTCGCCCGGTGGCTTGCAGACTCTCTGGCAGGGACTGTGCCGGTGGCTCTGCTGGATGCGGACCCCGGGCAGGGGACCATTGGGCCGCCGACGACGATTGGAGCCCGGCTGTGGGATCGCCGCGGGGATGCGCCGGAGCCGGTGGCTACGGAGGCCGCGCGCCCGTTCACGCCTGAGGCCGCGGGGCTGCCGTCCGCGCCGGAGCGCCTCTACTTCATTGGTGACACCACGCCGGTCGGCAGTCTCATGCAGCTCATCACCGGCCTGGCGGCGCTTCGTCGAGCCGTTGCGGAGTGGCACCCTTCAACTCTCATTGTCGATGCCTGCGGCCTCGTCTCCGGAGCGGTGGGCCGGGAGATGCAGTTGCACAGCATGGATGTGCTTCGTACCGATGCGATCGTCCTGCTGGGGGAGGCGCCGTCGGAGAACGGGCTCGCTGCGGCACTTGACCGACGGCACGCCGCCGGCGGCAGTGCACGCGTCAGTAGCGGCGGCAGCGGCGGCACAGGCGGCAGTGGTGGCGGCAGCTCAGGTGGCAGCGCGGGGAGCAGCGGTGGCGGCAGCACAGGAAGCACAGGCAGCAGCGGCGGGGCGGAAGCGTGGCCGACCGGGCCCCTTCGCGTCGATGTGTCCAGCGCAGCTCACGCCCGCTCGATTGCGGAACGTCGGGATCGCCGGCAGGCAAGTCTCGAGTCGTACTTCGCCGGCGCCCGGACCTGGTCGTTGCCCCTGGCGCGTCTGGCCGTCAGGGGCTTCGTTCCGTCACCCGGAGGAGTGCGGCGTCTTGCCGTCGGCCTCTGTGATCGTCGGGGATACCTGCTGGCGCTCGGCAGTGCGGTTTCGGCGTCGAGGGGCGATGCTCCCACATCGGGCGAGGCGCTGTGGAGCGGCGGCCTGGGGGAGGGCGGTGCGACGCTGCGCCTCCTGTCCCCGCCGGTGGAACCGAATGCTCCGGCGGAGGTGCGCTTCGGAAAGGCGCGTATCCCGCCGCTCCGCCTGCGCTGGGAGTGACCGTCCCGTGCCCGGCGCCCCCGGGAACGGGCCGTTGCGGCCTCCGGCGCGGTGCGCTACACGTCGAAGATCACCTGCGCGTACCACTCGCCGCTGTCCCTCCGTTCAACCTGGAAGTCGTGGAAGGTGACGGCTTTGACATCGATCCCGTAGAGGTGACGTGCGTCGGACAGCTCGATTTCGCGGCAGGAGATCTCCGCCCGGATCTCGGCCGTTCCGGAGTGGCCGGCGGTGCCCTCCGCTCCGCGGCGGGGCAGCGCCGTGTCCGTCCCGCGGGGAGTCACCGTGACCCTCTCGGCGACCAGGACGATGTTCTCCGCATCCTTCAGGAAGACCATCTCCTCGAGGAGGGCGCGCAGGAGGAACTCCGCCGAGACGTCCTCCAGGCTCAGGGTCCGCGGACGGCCTTCCGGCAGCTCTTCGGGGTCGCTGATCATGAGGCCCAGGAGACCCTGCGCCGCCGCCTGGAGGAGCTCTTCGAAGCTGTCCCCGGAGACGCGCATCCCCACGTCGGCAATTGCGGTCTCGTCGAAGTAGTCGATTCGTGCGGCCATGGTCGGGGTCCTAGCCTTTGATGTTGCCGATGGGTACGAGACGAACCACGCGTCGCGAGAGGCCGGCTTCCTCAGCGGCGGTTACCACTTCATCAATGTTCTTGTACGCGCCCCCCGCCTCCTCGGCGAGGCCCGACATGGAGGCGGCGCGCACCCGAATGCCTCGGGCGGCCATCTCCTTGCGGATCTCTGACCCTTGCCACTTCCGCTTGGCGGCGCGGCGCCCCATGAGACGCCCGCTGCCGTGGGCGGTGGTGTAGAAGGCGCGGGATGAGCCGTGATCCCCGACCAGAAGGTAGGAGCCGGTCTCCATGCTGCCGCCGATGATGACGGGCTGTCCGACCTCTGCGAGGTCCGGGGGAACGTCGTCCATTCCGGTTCCAAAGGAGCGGGTTGCACCCTTCCGGTGCACCAGGAGCTCCTGCTCCGTCCCTGCGGCGCCCGTCCCCGGATCGCCGCCGACTTCGCCGCGTTCGGTGTCGACGCGGTGGCGTTCCAGTTTGGCGGTGTTGTGGGTGACATCGTAGATCTGGTCCATCCCGAGCTCTTCCGGGCTGCGGCGGAAGACACTGGAGAAGGCCTCCCGAACGCGATGCATGATCACGCTCCGATTCACGAAGGCCATGTTGACCGCGCACTGCATTGCCGCGAAGTAGCGCTGTCCCTCCTGAGATCGGAAGGGCGCGCAGGCGAGTTGCTTGTCCGGAAGGACCAGTCCCCACTCCTTCTCCATGAGCGGCGTGAAGGTGTGAAGGTAGTCCGTGGCGACCTGGTGGCCGAAGCCGCGGCTGCCCGTGTGCAGCATGATGCACACCTGCTCCTCCCGATCGATGCCCATGGCCCGGGCAGTCTCGGGCTCCGGGGCGTCGGCGAACTGGGCGCTCTGGATCTCCAGGTAGTGGTTTCCCGATCCCAGGGTTCCGACCTGCCCGATGCCGCGCTTGATGGCTCGCTCGCTCACGGCGTCGGCATCGGCACCATCCATTGAGCCGCGTTCCTCGGTGCGATCACGATCCGCTTCCGTGGAGAAGCCGCGCGACACCGACCACGCCATGCCGGTGGTAATGACCTCCCGGAACTCGTCCTCCGAGAGCTTGAGGGAGCTCTTGCCGCCGACGCCGGCGGGGACGGTGTGGGCAAGGACGTCGAGAAGGTCGTCGAGGCGCTCCTCGATGTCGGCCCGGGTCAGGTTGGTTCGCAGCAGACGCATGCCGCAGTTGATGTCGAAGCCGATGCCGCCCGGGGAGATGACCCCGGTCTCGGGATCGAAGGCGGCCACCCCGCCGATCGGGAAGCCGTAGCCCCAGTGGCCATCGGGCATGCAGATCGCATAAGAGACGATGCCGGGCATGGTTGCGACGTTCGCGATCTGCTCACCGACACCCTGATCCATCCCCTCCAGGAGCGCATCCGAGGCGTAGATTCGCGCCGGCACCTGCATGCCCTTGCGCTCATCGCGCGTCAACTCCCAGAGATTCGTTGCTACCTTGCGCAGTCCTCTGCGCTCCACGTTATACCTGCCCTACGATTGCATGGAAGCCACGACGGGCTCGAAGCGGTCCCGGATTTCCTGCTGGAGACGCTGCTCCATGAACTGGTAGACATCCGGAATGCCCAGCACGACCATCTCGACCGTCTTTGCTTCCTCGGGGAATCGTTCCCGAATCGACCGGGCGTGGCGCTCCTCCATGACCACCACGAGATCGGCCCAGCGCAGCTTGCTGCTCGAGACGCGGTTGCCGAAGAAGGCATCCGTACCCGCAGAGTCGACGTGGAAGCGCGAATCGTTTTCGTACATCCGCTCCGCAGTGGGGCTGCGTTGCTGGTTCGCCGTGCAGATAAACAGGACGTTCTTAGTTTCACTCACACTGAAAACGTACAAACCTGGTGCCGTCTCAGCAAGCTTTCTTGGGTGGCCCCAACCTTGGGGATGCGGCGCCCGCGCCCACGCCGCCGCGTGGGCGCCCCGCGCTCAGTCGCCGCCCCCGCCGCGTCCTGCCGCCGAAATTAACTTTTTAGCGTTTATTACTCTTTTTAACCCTTTTCAACTCATCTCGTTTATGTGATCATGCCGTTCGGATACTTTCATGGTAGATGTGATCATTGTCTGGTTTCCGCTGCTGGTAGCGATCGTTGTGTTCGCGGTGGCGATCTACATTCTCGCCCGGGCGCCCCACAGCCCGTTGATTCGCGCCTTCGTGAGCTTTGCCATTGTGCAGGCGCTGCTGGCCTTCATTGAGTGGGGATATCGACACGCCGTCGCCACCGCCGAAGCGCAGGCGTGGGTCAATGCCGGTGCCATCTGGCCGCTCCTGCCGGCCACCCTCTTCGCCCTGACGATCGAGATCGCGGCAATGGGCGGGAAGCGGCCGCACATCCTTCTGCGCAACATCATGCTTCCCCCCGCTGTCGCCTTCGTAGTGCTGGGCTTCGTGCTTCCCTCAATGCAGCGGACCGCCGTGCCAACCGCGTGGGGTCACGAGTACGTGGTTCAGGAATCCCTGGCCATGAACGTGGCGCTCCTCTGGGCCGTCGGGGTGAGTCTCCTCGTGCTGTTCATGACGGTGCGGACCCTGCGTCGGGGCGACTTGCGGGCGCGCCGCCTCAGCCGCTCCTTCCTCTACGGGATTGCAGTGGTCGTGGGCATCAATCTGCTCCAGGGTCTTCTCTTCATTGTGACCGAGCCGGAGGTCCCTTTCATGTCCACGATCGCCGCGCTGGTGCTCGCGGTGGTCGTCGGGACGGCGACGCTGCGCCACGGGGTGTGGGAGGTCGCGCCGCAGGTCTCCGCCTCGACGGTGCTCACCACCATGCAGGACGGCGTGGTCGTCGTGGACGATCGCTCCATTGTGCGCTACATCAACCCCGCCGCCATGCGTCTCCTTCGCCTCTCGGAATCCCTTGTCGGCCGTCCTGCCGCGGAGGCGGTCCCGCGTAACGCCCTCGAACCGACCGGCCGCGTGAACGATGAGGAGCGCACCCTGCGCCTCCGGGACGGTGCGGAGGTCCGCGTTGCCTTCTCCAGCGCACCGGTCGCATCCACCTTCGGGGGCCGGGTCTACGTCTTCCGGGACATCTCCGAGCGCACCCGCTTCAAGGAGCGTCTCGAGCACCTCGCCTATCACGACACCCTCAGCGGCCTGGCAAATCGTCAGGCCTTCCAGGAAGAGTTGGCCCAGGTCACCAAGATCCCGCGACGCCCCTCCGAGGGCGACCGTGCGGCCGTCCTCATGCTCATTGATCTTGACCGCTTCAAGGAAGTGAACGATGCCTATGGCCACGCGGCCGGGGACGCGGTCATTGTGGAAGTCGCCCGTCGCCTCCAGGACGGGATTCGCGCCGAAGACCGCGCCTTTCGACTCGGCGGCGACGAGTTCGCGGTGATCCTGCGGCACGTCCGGTATCCGGACGACGCTTCGCGGATTGCGCGGAAGCTCCAGGGGGATCTCGCCGCTCCGGTGATCATGGGGTCGACCCGTCTGGAAGTGGGCGCAAGCATCGGCTTCAGCATTGTGCTTCCCGGGGAAGGGGACGATCATCCCCGGGCGCGGGCGGATGCGGCGCTCTACGAGGCCAAGCGACGCCGCGGGGAAGTGCGCTCCTTCGAGCCGGGTGATCTCCTGCCGACCACGCGGCGCGGCATCATCCACCGCGCCATTCGTGACGCCGTGCGCGACGCGACGCTCACCTGGCACTTCCAGCCCATCGTCGACGCCGCCGGCCACGTGCTCGGGGCGGAGGCGCTTGCACGCCTCGCGGATGCCGACGGAACGCCCCTCTCTCCTGCGGAGTTCATCCCCGCCGCGGAGGAGAGCGGGATCATCCGAGAGGTCGGCGAGATGGCGCGTCGCCGCGCCGTCGATGTTCTGGATGCCCTCGGCCGTCCCGCGGGCTTCTACATCACGGTCAACGTCTCACCCCTCGAAATCAAGCGCCCCGAGCTTGTCCAGGGGGTGCTCGACTTCATGACAGAGCGGAACGCCTTCGACGTCCTCCATCTCGAGATTACGGAGACGGAGGTTCTCGAACTCGGCCCATCCGGGCGAACGCGCCTGGATGAGATGGTCGATGCCGGGGTTCGCTTCTACATTGACGACTTCGGAAGCGGCTACAGCTCTCTCGGACGGCTGCGGACCCTCCCGGTCTCCGCGGTGAAGGTGGACCGGAGCTTCCTCCTCAACTGGGACGATGCGGTCAACGCCCGCGCCCTGGTGCACGGGACCGTTCGCCTGATCACCGGGCTCGGCCTCGATATTGTGGCTGAGGGCGTGGAAACCGAAGAGCAGCTCGCGGTCCTGCAGGACGCCGGGTGCACCCGGTATCAGGGGTACTACTTCCATCGCCCGATCACGGCGGAGAAGCTCATCGAACTCGTCCGGGCCGAGCGGGCCGGCCGGGCGGATGTGCGGCGCGCCTACGCCTCCCCGGGGCGCCGGGCTTAACTCCGCCCGCCGCGCTCAACCCCGCCCGCCGCGCTCCGCCAGGTAGTCCTGCCAGCCCTCCTGCTCCAGAGAGCGCGCCGTCTCGAGTACATTGGATTCCTGCTCCGCCATGAAGCGTTTCATCCGATCCATGAGTCCATCATCGCCGGAGGCAAGAATCCGGATTGCCAGCAGACCTGCGTTCCGGGCGTTGTTGATCGCCACCGTGGCGACGGGGATGCCCCGGGGCATCTGCACGATCGAGAGGAGCGAGTCGAGGCCGCTGAGGCTGCTCGTCTTCACGGGCACGCCGATGACCGGGAGCGGGGTCAGGGATGCGATCATCCCGGGGAGGTGCGCTGCACCGCCGGCGCCGGCAATGATGACCTTCACGCCGCGCTCCGCCGCCTCCTCGGCGTAGCTGAAGAGTCGCCGCGGCGTCCGGTGGGCACTCACCACGGTGACCTCGTAGGCAGCGTGAAACTCCTCGCACACCTCCGCAGCCGCGGACATGACCGGAAGGTCCGAATCGCTTCCCATGATAATGCCGATCATAGCGCCTCCTCTCTCTGCGGCGGGCCGCCGTGGATCCGCAAGGACTCCGCGGCCTGAATGGCCGCGTTCACTGCCGCCCGGGGCTCTTCCGCCGTCGCGGTGACGTGGCCCATCTTCCGGCCCGCCCGGCATACGTGCTTGCCGTAGAAGTGGAGGTGTGCCCCGGGGATCTCGAGCGCTTCCTCCAGCCCATCGTACTGTGTCGGCCCCTCCGGGTCGTGACCAATGAGGTTCACCATGGCGGCGGCGCTTCGCATCTTCGTCGAGCCGAGGGGCAGATCGAGGATGGCCCGGAGATGCTGCTCGAACTGATCGGTCTCCGCCGCTTCAATGGTCAGGTGGCCGGAGTTGTGGGGCCGCGGGGCAACCTCGTTGATGAGGACACGCCCGGTTGCATCCACGAAGAGCTCCACCGCAAAGATGCCGACACCGTCGAGCTCGGCCACCGTCGCCTCGGCCACTCGTTGCGCTTCTTCGGCAATCTCCGGAGTCGTCCCCGCCGGATACACCACCGCCCGGACAAGGTGGAGCTCCCGATCCATCTCCATCTCGAAGGGCGGATAGGAGCGCAGCGCCCCCGAGGGCGACCGCGCCACCAGCACGGCCAGCTCCGCGGCCAGGTCGATCCGCTCCTCCAGAAGGGACGACCCCTCCAGGGGCAGGGGCGATCCCGCAGATCCGCTCGTGACGCCGGTCCCCACGGCGCCCGCCGCTCCGTGCTCCCCGGCCGGCGGAACCACCGCGACTCCGCGCCCGTCATAGCCGCCGAAGCGCAGCTTCTGAATGGCGGGCGTGCCGAAGTCCTGAAGGGTGCGCAAGACCTCGGACGCGCCGGCGTTCCCGGGTACCTCCGCGAAGCGTGGTACCGGCAGCCCCGCCTCCTCGAAGCGGCGCCGCTGGGCGAGCTTGTCCTGAATGATCTCCAGGACTTCCGGCGCGGGGTGTACTCTGGTGCCGCCGTCCCGGAGCGTCCTGAGCGCAGCCACCTCTACCGATTCGATCTCGACGGTCACAACCTCCGGAGCCGTCTCCTCCGCCGTCCGGAGCACCGTCTCGTAGTCCCGGAAGGAGCCCTGAATGTGCCGGGCCACTGTCGTGGCGGCGGGGCAGTCCGGTGTGGGGTCCAGAACGGTCACCGGCACGTCCAGTCGCGCCGCCGCCGGACCGAGCATGCGTCCGAGCTGTCCGCCTCCGAGAACCAGAATGCCGCCGCGGGTGCGCGCGTCACTGCTCATGCCCCTGAGTATAGCGATGGGTGCCGGGAATGGCGACGCGTCCCGACGCCTCCGGACGATTGAGCGCGGGCAAGAAGGAATGGTCACGCCGGGGCGGGGCGCCGTAAACATCGATCTCAAAGGAGGGAGATGCTAACTGACCCTGCCTCCCGGAGGAACCGGGCGCTCCGGCTCAAGGAGCACGACGCTGCCGTCGGCGGCTTCAATGCCCAGGACCAGGCACTGCGAGACGAAGGGACCGATCTGCCGCGCGCCGAGATTCACCGCGGCAATGACCTGGCGGCCGACGAGCTCCTCCGGGGCGTAGAGATCGGTGATCCGGGCGCTGGACCGCAGAGCGTGATCACCGAAGTCAATGGTGAGCTTGTACGCAGGCGTGTGCGCCTCCGGGAACTCCTCGGCACCGGTCACCGTACCGACGCGCATATCCAGCTCCTTGAAGGCGCGGAGCCCCGGCGCGGGCCGCGGCGACTCGTGAGGCCGGGGCAGGTCCATCCCAATGCACACCGGGTCCGACTGGGCAAAGCCGAAGCGCTCGTAGAGCCGCATTGCCTTCGGCGCGGCGAAGAGGTTGACGTGGGCGGTCTCATCGGCGGCTTCCGCCAGGTAGGCCATAATCCTGCGCATGACCTCCACACCGAGGCCGCGCCCCTGAAAATCCGGGTGGACCATAATGTCCACGACCTGGAAGAAGCAGCCGCCGTCACCGACGACGCGGCCCATGGCAACGAGGTCCAACGCGTCGGCACTTGCGGTGTGGGCGTCCGGAGCAGCGGGCCTCCCGTCGTCCGTGCCGGCCCCGGCACCCCCGCTGCGGGCGCCCCGGTTTGCGGCCCCGGTGCTGCGACCCCGCGCCCGGGCCGTGACGGTGAAGAGCGATTGTGGAAGGGCGCGCTCCGCGCCGGCGGGGCTTCGCGGGCTGAGTCCACAGGCGGCGCGGAGGGCAAGGTATTCCTGAGGGGACGGTGCCGTCTGGGACCATGTCGGATCCGGGGAAGTAGCCATGCCGCGGAGTCTCCGCTGAAGGCCGGTGGGTGGTCAAG